>JAZLIY010000001.1:0-23779 GCA_045617645.1 Bacteroidaceae bacterium
GAATCGCTGAACTCAAAGATCAAATGCTTCCGAGCACAAGTGAAAGGAGTCAGAGACATACCATTCTTCATGTATCGTTTGGCAACAGTTTTGGGTTAGCATCCGTACACCCTCCCCACAGGGTTTGTCGGTTGCGCCGAAAACTTTCGTACCTTTGCCACGTCTGTCGGGATTTTTGCTTGCTTTCTAATCGCAACACAAAATCAGGTGAAATTTCGGACACGACAAACCCTTGGACTACTCGGTTCTGCCGCTTGCTCCATGCAAGAACTTCTTGTTGCCCAAAATCGTAAGGTAGGTTATTGTGTTGCGGAATAAAGGAAAAATAAAAAATGAAATCCAGGGAATTTGAGCCCATTCTTTATATTGTAGGGATGATGGCATTGTTCCTCCTGCAAGGGTGTGATAAGGAAAACGAGCAAGAACCCGGAATCCTTCTCACAAATGAAATACCAGTGATGCAAGTTGACATGAGAGTGGTTATTCCAGTCCATCCCTCTTCTCTGAAATATTTTGACTATGTGGTCTGTTATACGGATAATACTGGTGAGGAATATCGTGACACAATCCAGGAAACACAGGGTGGTTTAACTGTTGATGACTGGATGGATCATGAATATGATTTTGCCAATTCAAGGGATTCACAGGATACTGACATTTTATACACGAAGAATTACTGCTATAAGACTTTGCCCGTCATGTGCAAATGCGAGGTCAATTTGCTTCCGAAAGTATCACGTGACAGTGTCGTTTCATTCTGTTATACAATCCCGAAACCTTACATTTTCTCCGGCGTAATCTTCAATTCTCATTCATATACTCCGCAACTGGAAAGCACCGATGTAGGGGGTATTACGACCATAAAATTAGATCCTATAAGCATTGATACCTTCATGTCTGCCTATGGAACAAGGTTTTGTTCGTCCTGCATCGTAAGAAGTGACTATGACGGTATATCCACTTTATTCTATTAACGCAACAAAAACATTTCCTGTGTAACCGATGCCTATGGCATCATTATTGATGATTCTTTTGGTCGGCTAAGGCCTTTGTAAAAGCGGCAGAGCTGCCGCCCAGTTAATTACTTTACTTCCGGTTTACATATTTCTTTCCGTTGATGATATATATGCCTGGTGCATTGAGGTTGGACTTGCGGCCACCGAGGTCGTAAACCTTATTGACGATATCCACAGAGGTACCTGGGGCTTTGATATCTGTTCCTGCAGACTCACTAATCCATACCACTGTTGGTATTTTCCAGAGGAAGTCTGTGCATATCGACACTACCTGTCCATACTCTACATCCACCTCGTAGCGATATGCACCATGGGAGGAAGCCGGCGCGTATTGCATGTCATACTTCACGCCGGCGCATGTTACATCGAACACTTCTTCGGTCTGCACCAGCACCTTGCAGGATTTTGTAGCCTTATAGGTCGCATTAACGATGCGGTCTTCTGGTGCCAATTCATTTATCCCTTTCTCGAGAACGAAGTCCTCGGCATTAACACTTGCACTGACTGCAAGCAATGCAGCAGTCATAATGGAGCGAAATAATGTTTTCATAATTTTTCAATTTAAACGATTAAAGTTTCCTTTCCGTCGAACGGTAGAATAATTTATTTAACTTATTGATTATATATCTAATATACTATACGTACCAAGTCAGTATTCAGTTATTGGTTTGTATATAATTCCACAAAGGTACAAAAAAAGGAAAAAACATCCCTTTCTGGTGCAAAGTTGTCAAATTTTAATGACAAAACCAAATCTTATTCTCAAAAAGATAACATCGTATTTACAGAAAATAACATACTTTGCAAAATATATTGCAATCTTTATCAGAAAATCCCCACCGTGCGCGAAGCACGGCAGGGAAACACACAATAAAAACTTACGCTTTCATTAGGATCAAATCAGGCTGATGCAGCTGAAGGCTCCAAGAGCCGTGGCAATAGCCGTAAGGACGGCCAGAAGCGTCTGAACGACAAAATTCCAAAACTCTTTCTTTTCCATCATAATGTTGATTTATGATTGATTCGATGATTAGGGCATCTGGAGGACGCTACAGCCTCGAAGAGGCGGTCAATCGCTCGGCTTTGCCGCTTGGCTTGTCCAAGAACCGGGTACATCGAGCGTAGCGAAGATGTGCTCGGAGGTGAACTCAAGCCCTCGATTCTCGTCTGGAAGACGATACCTCGGATGTGTGCAAGGTAGCGACTTCCAGTCGCGTTCTCTTTCGGGAGGCTCTCCGTCCGAGGGTGCCACTACGTTCTGCACCCCCGGTTAAAGAGATGGCGTCTTCCAGACGCTTGCCTGTTATCGCCTCATCGTTTCATCGTCAATCAATTATGCATTCTTTCAGTCGCTGCGCTTTGTGAAAGCGCCACTCTGCGAGATGTCGAGCGATGCATTGTGCATTGAATTGCACTGCAAAGGTACAACGCCGGGGTGCCGGTTTGCAAGGAAAGCCCCGAAAAACTTATGGCAATTGTTGCCATAGCACCTTCTTATATCTATGATATAAGGAAAATGATGTAGGCAATCAGAAAAACCGATATGGGAGACGGGATTTACGTATATGCCTGTAGAGATTTACGCACGTGCCTGTAGAGATTCACGCACGTGCCGATAAAGATCTACGTCTGTGCCTGTGGATATCCGGAGATATGCCTGTCATGATGTTAAAATGTCGTTTTGTCGTTTTCGTTCTTCGTGTATAGGATTATTTATTACAGGTACATACGTACCTTATTAATTTTATAAAAAAATAGATATAAATGTGGTAAGCGGTAAAAACGACAAAACGACAAAATCAGTTTTATCCCCCATTTTTTTTGCCGTATGAAAATAAAATGCTATCTTCGCCACCGGAAAGATAGTTGTATTTATAATACACGTTTTTTTGTTTGTACAGGGTCTGCTGTGAAGCGTCGCCCTGTTTTTTGTTTGTCTCTTTCATTTTGCCGTGTGAAGTCCGGTACGGACAACATAATATAGCATAATGGCGTAAGCCCTATGTATTTAGAGGTTGTACAATTTATAAGTCCTGTAGGGACGGCATAGTTCCATATCCTCTGGCAATATGAAATTATGTCGCACCTAAGGCACTCTGTTGTCCAACATGGCGTTTTCACACAGGGTTCACACCCTGCGCTATGTTATTCCGCTCTTTCAGAGCTTTTTAACCATATACGAAAGTTGTATAAAAATCTCCCGTTTTTTGCTGTATGAAAATTAATTGCTACTTTGACCTGTCGGTCGAACCTGCTTCCGCTCGGAAATTCCCAAACAAGTTTAACTCACGTTGAATTTTGGCTGCACCTCAGCATAAGAATAAATTCTTCTGCATTCGGTTTGCATAAAATTTGATTTTTCGCTCGCTTAATCGTATCTTTGAGCTAAAGCTCGAAGATACTTTCGCTCGGCAATGAAAAAAAAACAAGTTTTCTTTGTCATTGCGCTCGCTTAATCGTATCTTTGTCGCGTAAATATAATTTCGGTATGAAAAAGGTCGTATATAGCATTTTTTTGTCAATGTTCCTGAGTGCTGTTTCCGTGAGTTGTACGGAAGAGGTCGATGAGTCGGCTCGCTATGTGTTCAAGGAGAAGACGATTACCGACTACCTGGGTTCCCATGAGGAATATTCCGATTACTGCAAGTTGCTGAAAGCTGTGCCCCTGAGCTCCGCTTCCAAGACGACTGTATGGCAGCGGTTGAGTGCACGTGGCCAGTTTACGGTCTTTGCCCCCACGAACGAGGCTCTGCAACAGTACCTGGACACGTTGGCTGTACAAGATGAAATCCTGACATCTCCCTCCTGGGACGGTTTCATCAATGATACGAAACACGATTCCATAAGCAGAATCGTCGTGATGAACAGCATCATTGACAACGGGGACGAAAATCAGAGCTATTATACCTACGATTTCCCGACGCTGGAGGGGGCTGAATTCCCGTTGCCAAACATGTACGACCACATGGTGCCCGTGACGGTGGCCAATGATGGGGATAATATCTACATCAACAAGGATTGTCCCATCAACGTGAGGAACCGCGACATCCTGCTGCTGAACGGTATCGTACACCAGATGGAAAAGGCCATCATCATGTCCGAGCTTTCTGCCAGAGATTACCTGACTGAGCTAATCAATACGAAGAAGGAGGGTTACCTGGTGATGGCAAGGGCCATTGAGGCCTGCGGACTGCTGGACACGCTCAGGGCTGTTCAGGATGAACGATACGAGCAGCTGTACCAGGCCGGCAAATTCCACTATGAATATACATGGTACGACGGGGAGCACCTGACGATTCCCGAGCACAGGAAATTCGGGTTCACTATCTTTGCCGAAACGGACGATTTCTGGCGGTCGCAGAGTATCGACCCGCAGGCGGAGGATGTCCTGCAGAGCGTGCAGCAATGGGTTGCGGACAACAAGCAGTACAGTGAGGGTGACAAGTTCGTGATGGATGACAACTACACCAGCGAGGACAACCTGCTGAATCAGTGGACGACCTACCATATCCTGCCCATGCGCCTGTCTCCGGACAAGCTGGTCATCCATGCCAATGAATACGGGCATACCTATACCAACCCTACAGTCCTGGGTATTCCCGTGGAGGAGTTCTATGTGCCGTTCGGAAAGCGCCGTCTGCTGAAGATCTACGAGAGTGCCGAGAGCAATGGTGTCTATCTGAACCGATTCCCCGAACTGAATAATGGCCGGCGAGAGAACGGACACGAGCGCAGTTGCGACCCCGACAAGGTGGGCAGCCGTGTGAACCGTGAGGATCCGATGGCCATAACGAGCGACATGGTGAATGCCGTAATCTATCCCATCAGCGCCCCTCTGGCCTATACGGATGCCGTACGCGACAACCTGAAAAAACGCCGTCTGCGCATGGACGGTGCAAGCTGGTTCCCCGAACTGATGAACAACAACATCCGCAAGAAGCAGTCCTTTGCCGAGAAAGACCAAAACGTGGCCTTCCCGCCATGCGACGAATACCAGTACTTTGACAATATGTGGGTGAACGACGGCATAGAAATGGGGTACCTGAACAATCTGGAATGTGGGTTTTGCCAAATGTACGAGGATGAGTTCCGGGCCAGGGGTAAATACGACGTTACTATCAAGCTGCCACCCGTACCACGCTCTGGCACATACGAGTTCCGTTCCTACTATCATGCCACGGCTGCCAAAATCAGGGGGATCGCCCAGATCAGCCTCGGCACGTCCATAGAAAAAGTTACACCGCTCGACATCCCCATCAGCTGGGAGGTAAGTCCCAACGATGCCATAACGGGATGGGAACCGGATACCGAGGACGATGACTACAATGCAGAAATCGACAAGCGTATGAGAAACCGCGGGTATATGAAGGGAGACAACTCGTTTACCGTCAATGGCGGCGACTATACAGACCGTGTCCATAACTATTCCATACGCCGTATCGTGGGCCGCCGTTTCCTGGATTCCGAGCAGACCTATTACCTGCGTCTGAAGTCGGTGCTGGACAAGGACGAGAAATTCTTCTACCTGGACTATTGGGAACTTTGTCCCAAGGAGATCTATGACAACCCGAACGAACCCGAAGACATCTGGTAAAATATGATAGATAAGACATTTTTTTCTTTGAAACGATCCTGGCGACTGGTCTTGCTGAGTTTCCTGCAATATGCTGTGTGGGGGGCTTATCTAATCAGCATGGGGTCGTATCTGGCGCGTGTGGGACAGGCTTCCCATATTGGATGGTTCTACAGTGTACAGGGGTTGGTGTGCCTGTTCGTGCCGGCCCTGATGGGTATTGTGGCGGACAAGTGGATATCGCCCCAACGGTTGCTTGCCATCTGCCATTCCCTGGCCGGTTGCCTGATGATGGCTATCTGTGCCTATGGTCTGCTGGCTCAGGAAGTGCAGTTCTCCTGGCTCTTCCTGTTGTATGTGGGCAGTGTGGCTTGCTTCATGCCTACGTTATCGCTGACAAATGG
Source organism: Bacteroidaceae bacterium (assembly GCA_045617645.1). Lineage (GTDB taxonomy): Bacteria > Bacteroidota > Bacteroidia > Bacteroidales > Bacteroidaceae > Physcousia. The sequence continues at coordinate 5,994 of JAZLIY010000001.1, forward strand.
AGTGAGCTATGCCATCCTGGATGCTGACCAACTGGATTCGGTGAAGGTATTCCCCCTGATACGCATCTTCGGCACGGTGGGCTTTATCGCGGCGATGTGGATAACGGATCTGGGGGGGATGCAGGTATCTGCCTGGCAGTTCGGATGGAGTGGTGTGCTGGGCATGCTGACGGGAGCCTATGCACTGACATTGCCCAACTGCAAGTCGATGGCTCCTGTGCATGCAAGGGGAGACGGCTCGTCGTCGGTGCGTATCTTGTTGCGCAACCGCCGTATGGTGGTCTTCCTGGCTTTTTCCGTCCTGCTGGGGGCGTGCTTGCAGATAACGAACGGTTTTGCCAATCCCTTCCTGTCATCGTTCGGTGCTTTGGAGGCGTATGCAGGAACGTTCGGCGTGAAGCATGCCAACATGCTGATATCCCTGAGCCAGATAAGCGAAACGTGCTGTTTCCTGCTCATACCGTTTGTGCTGAGCCGTCTGGGCATACGACGCGTGATGCTCATCTCGATGCTGGCATGGGTGCTGCGTTTCCTGCTCTTTTCCTTGGGTAATCCGGGCAGCGGGGTATGGCTCTTTATCTTGAGTATGCTGATTTACGGTGTAGCCTTTGACTTCTTCAACATCAGCGGTTCGCTCTTCATTGACAAGGAGACGGACGGAGAACTGAGACATCGTGCACAGGGGCTTTTCCTGATGATGACGAACGGCGTGGGGGCAACCTTGGGTATGCTGTGGGCACAGGCCGTGGTGAACCATTTCGTGTATGACCTGCCGGCCGGTACGGATCCCACGGAGGTGTGGCATGGATGGACAATGTGCTGGTATGTCTTTGCTGCCTATGCGATGGCTGTGGCTGTGGCATTTGGCATAGTGAACATTCTTTTGAGAAACAAACAATAGAAATGGCAAAGGAATTACGTTTCTTTTACGATAGTGAGCTGTCGGGCGAGTTACCCGAGGAAGAGGCGCATCATGCGGCGCGTGTCCTGCGCTTGCAACCAGGTGACGAACTGTTTCTGATGGACGGCAAGGGAACGTACTACCGGGCCGAACTGACCATGGTGAGCAATCATCGCTGTCTGTACCGTGTGCTGGAAACCATGCCGCAGCAGCGGGACTGGCGAGGACGTATCAACCTGGCCATAGCGCCTACTAAACTGATGGACAGGATGGAATGGATGGCCGAGAAGGTGACAGAGGTGGGGTTGGACGAACTGACGTTCCTGGACTGCCAGTTCAGTGAACGCAGGGTGGTGAAGACCGACCGGATAGACAAGATACTGCTGTCTGCCATGAAGCAGAGTCACAAGGCATGGAAACCTGTACTGAACGGCATGACGGATTTTTCCTCTTTCGTCAGGGCTCCCCGACAAGGACAGAAGTTCATCTGCCATTGCTACGATACCGAGGATGTGGGGCCAGGTGAGAAGAAACCCTTCCTGATGGACGTGCTGGACAGTGAGGCGGAGACCACGGTAATGGTGGGGCCGGAGGGAGATTTCAGTCTGCCGGAAGTCCGCTTGGCCCTGGAAAACGGTTGGCGCAGCGTCAGTCTGGGCAAGAGTCGCCTGAGGACGGAAACGGCTGGATGGGTGGCTGTGCACCTCATGCAAATAATAAAACAAGAAATATGAAAAAGTGGGTTCTGATAAGTGTAGCTGTGGCTGCGATAGCCGTTGCCGGTATCTGTTATTTTACTTTTGGAACGAAGGGTGACTATGTAACGGCTCTCCCTGCTGATGCCTGGACGATGGCGGTACTGAACGTGCGCGAAATGGCCGAATCCCTGGAAATGGAGTGCAAGGAACTGTCCTTGCTGGCCGACCATTGCGGACTGACGGATTGCGGAGTGGATTTCTCCGTTCCTGTTTACGGATTTGTCAGCAAAAGCGGGTTTTTCGGTATGCTGGCTCGTGTGTCTGATGCCTCCGACCTATCGGATTGGCTGGAAAAGAAGGGCATGGATACGGAGCGACAGCGGGGCATGCAATGGAGCGAGCACAAAGGCTGGCTTTTTTGCCGGGACAACGGCAAACTTTTGGTCATGGGGCCGACATCCTCGGCGGACGAGGGTATGCTCCGTGGGGAGATGGCCAATCTGATGGAGCAGAAGGAAAGCCAGGCAGCCAGTACGTTTCTTGCCTTGAAAGGTGATGGATTTCTGCATCTGAGAATGGCCCTGGATGCCCTGCCCGTCAACAAAAAGGGATTTTTGGGCAAGTTGTTGCCGAAAGGATTGAACCTGTCCGATGTGCAACTGAATGCAGATATGATGGTGGAGGGGAATGCGCTGCGTATGCAGTGTGAACTGAATACCGAGAATGCAGAGGCCGACAGGTTCTGCCAGACCCTGGACACCCTGCTGCGTCCCGTGGAAGGAACCTATCTGCAAGGAGGTATCCCCAATCCTTTTCTGTGGCTATCTGCCAACGTGAAGGGCGATTCCCTGTTGGACTTGTTGCGCAGGATTCCTGCCCTGCGTACGGCACTCATAGGGCTGAACATGTGTGTGGATGCCGACATGATGATTCGTGCTGTGGACGGCGATGTGTCGGTGTCCGTGCCGATGCCCCGTTCCATGAACGTTCCCTATTTGGTCGAGGGTCGTTTGAATAATACGGACTTCCTGAAGAACGCCTCGGACTGGGGGACAGGTATTGCCTCGGCAGGTGGTCTGCGATTCAATCGGCAGTCACCCACGGATTTCAGTCTGCAGTTTGGCCGTAGGAATTTCCTGTTTGGCGTTTGGAACAAGTCCGACCTGTACGTGGCTTCCGATCCATCGCTCATGCAGCGAGAGGACGTGTTATGGACTGCGTTGGAAGAGATGAGAGAGAAAGTTCAGCAGAGTGTGCTGTATCTGTCTGTCGATATGCAGCAACTGTTCAAGTCTCCCATAGCCTATGCGTTGGCTTTCAGCGTTCCCAAGCGAATGTATTATTTTCTGGAAAGTACGGAGCGAATGAATGTGTCCCTCCAGGATGGTAGGCACATTACCCTGGAACTGGTCTCCGCGAACGATATACGTACGCTATTGAACAAAAGTTTCGACAAATAGGATTAAATCAACGATCAACGGTTGAATTTTGAATTGTAAATAAGGATGGAATACATCATATTGGAAAATACGTTGCCTCTGGTTTTTGCCGGTTCGGGTGCAGAACACAGTGGCAGCGACATTTGGTTGCAACAGGTCCGGCTGAATCGTGGAGGCGTCTATCTGGTGGAAGCCGCAAGTGGAACAGGTAAGAGTTCCCTTTGCAGTTACCTGATTGGCTACCGGCACGATTATCAGGGGCGTATCGCCTTCGACGAAACCGACATACGCACATACGGCATAGGTGAATGGACGCATATCCGACAGCATCACATCAGTCACCTGTTTCAGGAACTCAGATTGTTTCCCGAACTTTCCACCTGGGAGAACATACAGATGAAGAACCAACTTACGCATCATACTACCGACAGTCAGATACGTCAATGGCTGGAAGCCTTCGGTATAGCAGACAAAACAGATGCCAGGGTGGGACAGATGAGTTTCGGGCAGCAGCAGCGTGTGGCCATGATTCGGGCGTTGGTGCAACCCTTTGACTTCCTGTTGCTGGACGAACCCATAAGCCATTTGGACGATGAGAACAGCCATCGTATGGCAGAGATCGTCATGGCAGAGGTACGTAACCAGGGCGCTGCCGTAGTAGTAACGAGTATCGGCAAACACATGAATTTGCCATACGATAAGATATTCAGGTTATGATACTTATCTGGAAACTTCTCAAGTCGCACATCAGCATCCCTCAGTTCGTGGGCTTCTTCCTGGCCAACCTGCTGGGTATGACTATTGTGTTGCTGGGCTTACAATTCTATCGCGATGTGAAACCCGCGTTCTCTCAGGAAGACAGTTTCCTGAAAGCGGAATATATGGTTGTCAGCAAGCACGTGGCGGCAACGGGCATCCTGGGTGTCAGCACATCGGGTACGTTCTCGCCTGAGGAAATCGAGGATTTACGTCATCAACCCTTTTGCCACAGCGTAGGGGCGTTCACGGCCAGTCAGTACAAGGTGTCGTGCAGTCTGGGCATGGACGGACTGCCCGCCATGGGTACGGAAATGTTTTTCGAGAGTGTTCCCGACGGCTATGTGGATACCGATCTGGACAAATGGCATTTCAGCGAGCAACAGCCCGAAATACCCATCATCCTTCCCCGTACGTATCTGGCCATCTATAATTTTGGCTTTGCCCAGAGTCAGTCGCTTCCCAAGATTTCAGAGGGCGTTGTGGAGATGCTGGATCTTGATGTGCGGTTGCGTGGTGCCGGTAGGGATGAAACGCTTAAAGCACACGTCGTTGGGTTCAGTTCACGGTTGAATACCATCCTGGTTCCTCAGGACTTCATTCAATGGAGCAATGCCCGCTATGCCCCCGAGTCCAACATTGCGCCGTCCCGATTGATTGTGGAGGTTGCTAACCCAACCGACGATGCCATAGCCACCTATATGCAGCAGCACGGTTATGAATTGGAGGATGACAAACTGGATGCTGGACGGGCCACCTTCTTTCTGAAACTCGTATTCGGTATTGTTGTCAGCGTGGGACTGCTCATCAGTCTGCTCTCCTTCTATATCCTTATGCTCAGTGTCTATCTGCTCGTGCAGAAGAATACCGAAAAACTCCGGAACCTATTGCTCATAGGATACAGTCCCTCCCGGATATCCCTGCCGTACCAACTGCTCACGGTGGGTATGAATGCCTGTGTGCTGCTCATTGCCTTCGTTATAACGTATGTCATCCGGGGCTTCTATATGCACACACTGTGGACGATGTTCCCCCAGATGCAGGAAAGTACCATGGGTGTTACTCTGTGCGTAGGATTGGGACTGTTCGTTCTGGTCTGTCTGATCAATGTACTGGCTATTCGAAGTAAGATTATAAACCTTGTCCGATAACGACACATTTCGCTACGAAAACAATTGAGCATTATGAACGATGAATTAAAAGACTTATATGCCTCCTTTTATGGGCAGGAACCAATCACTTGTGAGAAGTTACCCGAAGCCGGCAGCAACAGACTCTATTACCGACTACGTAATGAAACAGGAGACAGCGTGATAGGGGTGGTTGGAACCAGCCGCGAGGAGAATCAGGCCTTCTGTTATCTGTCTCGTCATTTCCGTACCATGCATCTGCCTGTTCCACAGGTATATGCCGTATCCTCTGACCTTCTGTGCTACTTGCAGCAAGATCTGGGAAATCGTTCGCTTTTCGAAGCCTTGAAGAAAGGACGAGAGTCTGGCGGACACTATTCCGAACAGGAGAAGGAACTGCTTAGGCGCACTATCGCCCTGTTGCCCGACATACAGATGCGTGGGGCGCAGGAACTGGACTACTCGCAGTGCTATCCGCAGCCATCTATGGATTCTGTCAATGTCCTGTTCGACCTCAATTATTTTAAGTATTGTTTCCTGAAAGCCACAGAACTCGATTTTCATGAAATCCGTTTGCAGGAGGTCTTTAAACAGATAGCATCCGACCTCACGCATATTCCAACTACAGCCTTTATGTATCGTGATTTCCAGGCCAGGAACGTCATGCTTGATGCCGATGGCAATCCCTTCTTCATCGACTTTCAGGGAGGACGCAGAGGTCCCGTACAATACGATGTGGCTAGTTTCCTGTGGCAGGCTTCGGCTCTTTATGGGCAGGAACTTCGTCAGGAACTCATACAGGTCTATCTTGATGGCCTAAGGAAGTATCTCTCTGTCGATGAAGTCGTTTTCCGGCGAGATTTACAGTTGTGCGTCCTCTTCCGCTTGTTGCAAGTACTGGGCGCCTACGGTTTCCGAGGCTATTTCCAGCGCAAAAAACATTTTCTGGACAGCATCACCCCCGCCATAGTCAGCCTGCGCGAACTATTGGCACAGGGCGGGTGTCCCTATCCCTACCTCCATGAACTCCTCGATGAGCTTATCCGTTTGCCTCGCTTTGCCCCTAGGCCCCAGCCCTCGGTCAGCCAATACGACGGCAAAGGACCGCTTGTTGTCAGGGTGTTCAGTTTTTCTTACCGCAAGGGCATCCCACAAGATAAAAGCGGTAACGGAGGAGGCTATGTCTTCGACTGTCGTAGTACCCATAACCCAGGTCGCTATGATGCTTACAAGCAGCTAACCGGTCTGGACGAACCCGTCATCCGGTTTCTGGAAGATGATGGCGAGATTCTTACCTTCCTGGATAGCGTCTATCAGTTAGCAGATGCCCATGTCCGTCGTTATATCGAGCGCGGATTCACCAGTCTCATGTTCTCCTTCGGATGCACTGGAGGGCAGCACCGCAGTGTTTACTGCGCACAGCACCTGGCCCAGCATATCCACGACAAGTTCGGCATAGAAGTGCAGTTATGTCACCGGGAATTGGGAATATCATCAAGTTATAATAAATGAATTAAATGAAGGCCATGATATTTGCTGCAGGGCTCGGTACACGATTAAAGCCCCTTACAGATTACATGCCCAAGGCATTGGTACCCGTTGCCGGGAAGCCCTTGTTGCAGATACTGTTGGAAAAATTGCAGACGGCAGGATTCGATGACATCGTCATCAACGTGCATCATTTTGCCGATCAGATAGAGGATTGGTGCGCCCAGAATCCAATGGGGATGAAGATATGCTTTTCCGATGAACGCACACAACTGAGGGAAACGGGTGGGGGTGTACGCCATGCTGCTCCTCTGTTACGGGATGCCGACCGCTTCCTTATACACAATGTAGATATTCTCAGCAACGTGGACCTGGACGGATTCTATCGTCAGGGAGCCTTGTGGGATGCAACTCTGCTCGTAAGCCAAAGGGAGACACAACGCTATCTCCTCTTTGATGATGATATGCGGCTGGTCGGATGGAATAATATCAAGACGGGGGAGGTGAAAAGTCCTTATCCCCATTTGGATCCAGAAAAGTACCGTAAGTACGCCTTTGCCGGTATTCACCAGATGAACAGTCGCCTATTGACTCGAATGAATGACTGGCCCGAGAAATTCAGCATCATCGATTTCTATCTCTCTATGTGCAGCACCTGCACCATATACGGTATCGTACAGGAGGGCCTCCGACTTCTGGATGTCGGGAAACTGGACACGTTGAGCGAGGCAGAGAACTTTGTTAATGCATGATTTTTTGAACCGCTAACGCTTTGTCAAAAGTAGCAGAGCCAGGCGGACTGCATACAGGAAAACGTAAAATGGAAATTCAGAAGATACAGACTCAGTTCGGGAGGCATCCGCGCGTTAAGGCGTTGGGTCGGCTGTTGGATGCCGACAAGAACCGCATCATTCAGTTGCAGGGATTGCAGGCGAGTGCAGCCCCTGTGGTCTTCGCCTCGTTGGCGGTGGCGGCTCCGCAGGTGATGAACCGTCCGTATGTCTTTGTGTTGGACGATGAAGAGGAAGCGGGCTATTTCTACCACGACTTGGTGCAACTGTTGGGCGACAGCCAAGTGCTCTTTTTTCCCAGCAGCTTCAAAAGGGCAATTAAGTTTGGACAGCGCGATGCCGCCAACGAGATTCTGCGTACCGAGGTGCTGAGCCGTATCTCGGCAGAGGTACTCCCCCTGTTCATCGTTACCCATCCTCAGGCTATTAGTGAGTTGGTGGTCACCAAGGAGCAATTGTCCGACCAGACATTGGCGTTGCATACCGGCGAGCAAGTGGACAGCATGTTCGTACAGGATGTGCTGCTGGGCTTCGGCTTCCGTCGTGTTGACTATGTCTATGAGCCGGGACAGTTCGCTGTGCGCGGTAGTATCATTGACGTGTTCTCCTATTCTTCGGAATATCCTTTCCGTATAGATTTCTTCGGCGACGAGGTGGACAGCATTCGTTCCTTTGAGGTGGAGACACAACTGAGCCGGGACAAGCAGCAGAGCATAAGCATTGTGTCCTCGCTGTCTTCGGAGCAGATAAAGCGTGATGGGTTTCTGCATTTCTTGCCGGAGAATAGTGTGCTTGTGATGCGGGACAGATTGTTCGTGTGCGACAGGGTGAGACAAATATACGAGGAGGGATTCAGTCAGCAGGCCCTGGTAGTGGACGAGATTTTGTCCAACAGTGATGCCGACGAGCAGCATGAATCACTGACGCGGGAAAGTCTGCTGATTCTTCCCGAGGATTTTCAACGGGGGATACTGGATTTTCGTTCCGTCCTGCTGTATAACCAGCCACTGACGGATAAGGAAGTGGCGCGCATCCATTTCGATATCGTGGCGCAGCCTATCTTCCACAAAAACTTCGACCTGGTGTTCCGGACTTTCCGAGAATATATGGATAGGGATTTCGACCTGTTCATCCTGGCCGACAGCGCGAAGCAGACGGATCGCTTGGAAAGTATATTCCACGACCAGCAGACGGGCATCCGTTTCACGCCTGTGGGAAAGACTTTGCATGCGGGTTTTGCCGACAACGACCTACGTGTGTGTTACTTTACAGACCATCAGATCTTTGATCGTTTCCATAAGTACAATCTGAAAAGCGACCGAGCTCGCAGTGGCAAGGTGGCTTTGAGCCTAAAAGAGCTGCAACAGTTTGAAGTGGGGGATTACGTGGTGCATGTGGATCACGGCGTAGGGCACTTTGGCGGTTTGGTGAGCGTTCCCAACGGTGAACGTATGCAGGAGGCAATAAAGATTATTTACAGCAGCAATGACGTGATTTTCGTCTCCATACACTCCTTGCACAAAGTATCGAAATATAAGGGCAAGGAAGGGGAGCCACCTCGCGTGAGTACCCTGCGTACGGGAGCTTGGGACAAGTTGAAGGAGCGAACTAAGAACAAGATAAAGGACATAGCACGTGATTTGATAAAGCTGTATAGTCGGCGGCGTGAGGAGAAGGGCTTTGCTTATAGCAAGGACAGTTTCTTGCAGCATGAGCTGGAAGCCAGTTTCTTGTACGAGGACACGCCCGACCAGTTGAAAGCAACCCAGGACGTGAAGGCCGATATGGAGAGGAGACGCCCGATGGATCGACTGGTGTGCGGCGACGTGGGCTTCGGCAAGACAGAGGTGGCAATACGTGCCGCCTTCAAGGCCTGTGCCGATGGCAAGCAGGTGGCGGTGCTCGTACCCACAACCGTTCTGGCACACCAACATTTCCGCACCTTTTCAGAGCGACTGCAAGACATGCCGGTGAAGGTGGAGTACATCAGCCGGGCCCGTAGTGCGCAGAAGACAAAGGAGGTGTTGGAGGGATTGCGGAACGGCAGCGTGAACATCATCATCGGTACGCACAAGTTGATAGGGAAGAGCGTGAAATTCCAGGATTTAGGGCTACTAATCATTGACGAGGAACAAAAGTTTGGCGTTTCCACCAAGGAGAAGCTGCGCCAGATGAAGACCAATGTGGATACGCTTACCTTAACGGCTACGCCCATCCCCCGTACCTTGCAGTTCAGTTTGATGGGGGCACGGGATTTCAGCATCATACAGACACCACCGCCCAACCGTTACCCCATACAGACGCAAGTGTGCTGTTTCAGCGGCGAGGTGATAGCGGAGGCCATAAATTTCGAGATGAGCCGCAACGGACAAGTATTCTTGGTGACGAACAGGATCAGCAACTTGGCAGAACTGGAAACACTGGTTCGCAAATACGTACCCGATGCGCGTGTGGCAGTGGGGCACGGACAAATGCCTTCGGAACAGTTGGAGGGCATCATCATGGATTTCGTGAACTACGACTATGATGTTCTTATCTGCACCACCATCATAGAGAGCGGCGTGGATATTCCCAACGTGAATACCATTATCGTGAATAATGCCCACCATTTTGGTTTGAGCGACTTGCATCAGATGCGTGGACGTGTAGGGCGCGGCAACAAGAAGGCGTTTTGCTATCTGCTGGCCCCTCCTATGAGTGCCTTGACCGTGGAGGCGCGCCGACGTTTGCAGGCGATAGAGAATTTCAGCGATCTGGGCAGTGGCATACACATAGCCATGCAAGATCTGGACATCCGTGGTGCCGGTAACCTGTTGGGAGCCGAGCAAAGCGGATTCATTGCCGACTTGGGCTACGAGACCTATCAAAAGATCTTGTCGCAGGCGGTGAGCGAGTTACGCAACGATGAATTTGCCGACTTGATGGCGCAAGAAACTCAGGCGAACCAAGGCGTTGATGGCGGTATAGCCTATGTGGACGAGTGCCAGTTGGAGAGTGACTTGCCGATGTCTTTTAGCGAGGAGTACGTGCCTACCGTGACGGAGCGCATGCTGCTTTACCGTGAACTGGATGCTTTGGAACGTGAGGAAGATGTGCAGGCTTTCCGTGCCCGTATGAATGACCGATTTGGACCGATTCCGTCCGAAGGAGAGGAACTGATACGTGTGGTATCGCTCCGCCGGTTGGGAAAATATTTTGGGTGCGAGAAGATCATCCTAAAAGCCGGGCGTATGAAGATGTTTTTCCTGGCTAATCCGCAGAGCCCTTTCTTTCAGAGTCGCGCCTTCGGTCAGGTCATAGCGTTCAGCATGGCTAACGGACACCGTTGTCGCGTGGATCAAACCAATGAGCGTTGCACTTTATTGATACAGGAAGTACCCAGTGTGCAGATGGCGGTAGAACTGCTGAAACAGATGCGTGATGTGGAATTATAAATTATGATTTAATTATGAATTATGCATTAAATAGGACAGAACTGCTTTTGGGAACGGATGTCGTACAGCGTATTGGCCGTGCCCGCATCATATTGTTTGGTGTGGGAGGCGTGGGTAGTTGGTGTGCCGAGGCACTCGTGCGTAGTGGTGTGTGCCATCTGACTATCGTGGACAATGATCAGGTTTGTCCTTCCAATATCAACCGTCAACTGATGGCTACAACTCATACCGTAGGCCGTCCCAAGGTGGAAGTCTTGCGTGAGCGACTGCTGGATATCAACCCAGAGGCCTGCATCACAGCTCTCTGCAAGGTCTATGATGAACAGACGGCAGACTCGTTTCACCTGAATGATTATGAATACGTGATAGACGCCATTGATAGTCTACAAGAGAAAGCCCATCTCATCCTTCACACAACCCGTTTATCGCTACGTTTGTTCAGCGCCATGGGAGCTGCCTTGAAGATGGATCCTACCCGTGTTCGTGTGGCTGAGTTTTGGCAAGTCACAGGCTGCCCGTTGGCACGTGCTTTGCGTCAGCGTTTCAAGCGAATGCAATCCTTTCCCGCCCACAAGTTCCAGGTTGTATTTAGCAATGAACTTCTTACTAACCAACAACTATCGGACAATGCAGATACTGATGCATGGAGCGAGCGACACGCCCGTACCAATGGTTCCCTATGTCACGAGGTCGGCATCTTCGGTTTCACTCTGGCAGGATTACTCATTCAGGACTTAGTAAAACGAGTAGATGATGAAGCGAAAAAACATTGATGTAGATGTGGAGCAGCACCCTCTACGCCCCTTCTTGCCAGCATCAGGCCGATTGCTGATGCTGGGCTCCTTCCCACCACAGCACAAACGGTGGTGCATGGAATTCTATTATCCTAATTATCTGAATGATATGTGGAGAATTTTTGGTCTTGTGTTCTTTGGCGATGCTCTGCATTTTGTGGATACCGAGGCCAAGACCTACCGTCTGGACGATATTGTGGCATTCCTGAACGAAAAAGGTATTGGCATCTACGATACCGCCACGGCCGTTCGCCGTTTGCAGGACAATGCTTCCGACCGATTCCTTGAGGTGGTTGTTCCCACTGATGTGGAACGACTCCTTGGTCAGATGCCTCAGTGCCGAGCCGTTGTCACCACAGGCCAGAAAGCCACCGACACCCTCTGTGCCCTGTTTGCCGTCCGTCAGCCCACTGTGGGTTCGTATGTGGAGTTCTCCCTGCACGACCAACCGTTCCGTTTGTACCGTATGCCCAGTTCCTCGCGGGCCTATCCGCTCTCTCTACAAAAGAAAGCAGCGTTTTATCGTCGTATGTTCCAAGATTTATCAATGTTGTGAAAATGAAGAAAATAGTATTTGTCCTGATGTTGCTGTTTTCAGCATCCGTTAGTGGAAAGTCGTTGTGGCTCAACAGACACGCCTTGGGTTTGGGGGCCGGTATTACGGGTGAAGGTACGTATAGCCTGTCGCTTGGCTGGCATTATCTACCTTGTCGTTATCTCGGACTCGGTGCCAGGGCTGGCTACTGGCAGGAATTACCGTCGCACGGCACTTTCTCCAAATGGTCGCTTTCCGAACCCGGTACGGACCGTTTGTTTCGCCCCTTCGTCATGCCCAGCATACTGTTGCGCACTCCCTCGTTCATCCGTGCCACGATATGCAGTCTGAATCTGAGCGTTGAAGCTGGGTATATGCTCAATGGCAAATTCACCCGTCAGGCCTCAGCCTTGAATGATTTTGGTCAGATGGTGACGCGCGACTATCGTAGCCAGGCCGGTTCCTGGTATGGCGAGGCATGTATTGACATAACCATCCCGCACGTCAGCATGGGGGTGGGGTACAGCCTCTCCACATTGGAACTGAACAAGCACCTCGACCCCCTGCATCCCGAATCCTTGGGCAACAAGTTGGTACACGGTCTGTGTGCCCGATTCAGTATTTTGTATTAGAAAATCAACGATTTGCTCAGCTCTACGAAAAATCATGCATTCTGAATTAATCAAGAGCGCCTTTCGTTCCACCTGTAAGAGTGCCTTCTGGTTGCTCAAACTAATGATACCCATATCGCTTACGGTCACGCTGTTGCAGTACTGGGGTATCATCGAGTGGTTGGCTCAGTGGCTGAATCCCGTCTTCCGGTTCATGGGGCTCCCCGGTTCTTCCGCTGTTCTGTTTCTGTCGGGAGCAGCCGCTGGAACGTATGCCGGCATAGCCGCCATGATGTCCATCCCCCTCACTCTGCGTCAGGCCACCATCATCGGCCTCATGATTCTCATCTGCCATGCCCTGCCTATGGAGTGTGCTGTCAACAGGAAAACCGGTTCCTCCTTTTGGGGAATGGCCACCCTGCGCATCTTCATGGCCTTCGTCTGCGCATTCTATCTGAACTTGGTTTTACCCGACATGCCTCAGGCCTACCTGTATATGGGAGCTTCTGCCGAAAGTGGGTTACAACAAGTCCTGCTTACCTGGGTTATCTCGCAAGCCAAGATGTCTGTTATGATTTTCGGCATCATCATGGCACTGATGGTCGTACAGCGCGTGCTCGAAGCCTTCAATCTTCTTGGCTCTATATCCTCTTTCCTCTCCCCCCTGATGCGTGTCTTTGGTCTGCCTACCAAGGCCTCCTATATGTGGCTTGTCGGTAATGTGCTGGGTATTAGTTACGGTTCTGCTGTCATGCTGGAGATGGAAGAAAAAGGTCTTATCGACCGCAGCGAGGCGAATGATGTTAACTATCATCTTGTCATGAGCCATTCCTTGTTGGAAGACACCATAGTGCTCGCCCTTACGGGAGTCTCCGTTTTTTGGATTATCTCCACACGCATGCTTCTTGCCATCGTTGTCGTATGGATTCGGCGTTTGTTGACACATATAGTCAGTTCTTAGGCTTGTGGAGATAATATGGAAATGTCAAATCATGTTGTCAAAATATGTTTTTATGACAAAAAACGTTTCATCATTGGATTCTTTTTTCTATATTTGTGACAGAATAAAAATAATACGTATGAAAAGAGAGAATATCCGTTCGTCGTGTGTATCCTTTTTAACCTTCTTTGTCTTGAGTATGTTTGACCCGATTGCAACATGGGCACAATCAGTATCGATCCAGAAGTATGGGGTTCTTCCAGGTAACACCCCCCAACAAAACACTGAGGCACTCCAACGTGCAATCGACGAAGCTTCACTCAGTGGTAAGGCACTTTTTGTGGAACCGTGCGTCACGGGTTATCCGATTGCTACTGGTGTGCGACTTCGCAAGAATGTATCGCTTGTCGGTGTACATGGGCCAACGGGAAGAGGAACTGCCAGTGTGGACAAGCAGCATCCCGTCGGTTCCCTCTTCGTCATCACCGACACCCTAAACGCTGCCTTTACGGTAGAAAGTGCTACCCAGATACGTGGAATTCAGTTCTGGTATCCTGAGCAGACAAATACGGATGCAGGCAAAATTCTCCACTATAAACCCACCATCCAGATGGCACACGACCAGAATGTGCAAGGGGTCACGCTCTCTTGCCTAACATTCTATGGTGAATATTTTGCCATGGATTTTCGTTCCGTGGGTAATACAAACTGTGAGCAGATACTTTTTGAGCATTGTTATGGCTATCCCCTAAGCGGACAGTTCATAGCCATTGATCGATGTTACGACATACCACGCATCCTTCATTGTCATGTGAATCCTGCCAATATGCGCGAGTTCGGACGTTCCTTCACCCGTCCTGTGATTGATGCTGTAGTGGGACAGAAGACATATACCTACTGGATAGACCACACCGACAACGCCCAGTTGATAGATCTTTTTACTTTTGGCGTTTTCGGAGGAATTTATCTGGGTGACAATACCTACGGGCAACTCACCAATTTCAATCTTGACTGTGTAACTATTGGCCTGAGAAAGAGCGGTACCGTTCAGAAAAACCACAACTGGCAGATTGCACAGGGTAGTATTATAGCCAACTGTGGTGAGCGGCAGGAGGATATCCATCCTTTGGTGGTGGATGGTACAGGGCACGTATCCTTTTCCAATGTGGAATGTTTCTCTGGAGAGAACCCGGCTCTGACCACGCTGGGCGCAAGCGAGGATTTCCTTGTCGTGAAGGGTGACCAACCTCTCAGTATCTCCCTCCTGGGATGCCGTATGCATGGTTACAAGGCCAAGAATCCCATCTCCCTCCTCAATCCACATGCCCATATCTCTGTAGTCGGTTGCTATGATAGTTACGGAAATGAGGTAAAGATGAAGGGGAGCAAATGAACCAGCTTATTTTTTGTTGATGGGTGTCCGCATGAAGAAGCGGTGATATTCGTCCTCGAAGTTGGGAGTGAAGAGACCCTTGCCTAGTGCGTCTTGTATTTCCCATGGATGGAAGAACCGTCCTCCGTTCAGTTCCTCTTGACTGGGATGTATGTCCCCCTGATATACGGCTTTGTAGGTATATACCAACTCGCGCTCCCGGGTACTCTCGAATACATAGATGCCTAGGGGGACAGCATGGAAATCACTGATACCCAGTTCTTCTCTTACTTCGCGTTGCAGTGCCTGATTTATGCTCTCGCCATAGCCTACGTGTCCCCCGCAGGACGTGTCCCATTTGTCAGGCTGTATTTCCTTCCATGCAGGGCGATGCTGCAGGTAGAGGTTACCCTGTAGATCGAACAAGTGCAGGTGTACGACGGGGTGTAGCACTTTGCTGCCGTTGTGAGCTTGTCCGCGTGTTATACTTCCGATTACGTTGCCGTCTTCTTTCACTATTGGTAATAGTTCCTGGTTGTTGTCCGTCATTTTGTTTCCAATTCTATTTGTACGGGACAATGGTCGCTTCCCATTACCTGGTTTAGTATGGTGGCACTTTTCAGGTTAGATTGCAGTCGGTCGGAAACCAGGAAATAGTCGATGCGCCATCCTACGTTCTTCTCGCGGGCATGGAACCGATAGCTCCACCACGAATAGGCTCCTTGCAGGGTAGGATAGAAATGGCGGAACGAGTCGATGAAGCCACTGGAGAGCAATTGACTCATCTTCTGGCGTTCCTGGTCGGTAAAGCCGGCGTTCTCGTGGTTCGTCTTCGGGTTCTTGAGGTCTATCTCCTGGTGTGCCACATTCATATCGCCACATACGATGACGGGCTTGCGGGCATCCAGCGACATCAGGTAGCTGCGGAAATTATCCTCCCACGTCATACGGTAGTCTAGCCTTTTCAGTCCGTCTTGACTGTTTGGGGTATAGACATCCACCAGGAAGAAATGCTCCATCTCCAAGGTAATAATACGCCCCTCGTGGTCGTGCTCCTCGACACCCATGCCGTAGGTTACGTTTTGGGGTGCGTGCTTGGTAAAGATGGCTGTGCCCGAATAGCCTTTTTTTTCGGCATAGTTCCAATAGGAGTAATAGCCTGGGAAATCCAGATCGATCTGGCCGGCCTGCAGCTTTGTTTCCTGCAAACAGAAAAAATCGGCATCCAGTGCCTCGAATACTTCGCGGAAGTTCTTGCCCACCACGGCTCGCAATCCGTTAACGTTCCAACTGATAAATCTCATATTAATTCAAAATTGACTTTGTCAAGCTCTTCTACCTTCTTTAACTCGCAGTCGCTTTGTTAAAGCGGCAGAGCCGAGCGCATAATGCATATTGTGTAATTCAATTCATATTCTTAATACAGATGCAAACATACATAAAAATCGGGATTTATCCATACGATTGTTTGTCGAAATGCATGGAAATATGTACTTTTGCATATAAAACGAAGTAGAAATGAGTCTAAAAATTGTTGTTTTGGCCAAACAGGTTCCCGATACACGTTCTGTGGGACCTGATGCCATGACGGCCGAAGGGACGGTGAACCGTAGTGCCCTGCCGGCTATCTTTAATCCCGATGACTTGAATGCGTTGGAGCAGGCCCTGCGACTAAAAGAGGTATGTGTGGGCTCTACTGTTACGGTGCTGACCATGGGCCCCGGCAGAGCAGCAGAAATTCTGCGTGAAGCCCTATACAGAGGTGCCGATGACGGCTACCTGCTGTCGGACAGGGCCTTTGCCGGAGCTGATACGCTGGCTACAAGCTATGCATTAGCCACAGCCATCCGTACCATTGTGCCTGATGTGGATCTTGTGTTAACGGGGCGACAGGCCATAGACGGCGATACGGCACAGGTAGGACCTCAGGTGGCAGAGAAACTGGGTATGAACCAGATTACCTATGCTGAAGAAATTCTATTCTGCACGGAGGAACGTATTCAGGTGCGCCGCCACATAGATGGTGGCGTGGAGGTTGTGGAGAGTCCGCTGCCCTGTACCTTGACGGTAAACGGCAGTGCTGCCCCGTGTCGTCCGCGTAACATAAAACGTGTGCTGAAATACAAATATGCCTTAGCACCTATGGAACTGCCCTTGGGTGAGAATTTTGCGCAACAGCCCTATGCGGAACTGTACGAGAGTCGCCCTTATCTGAAATTGAAACAATTGAACTGTTCCGACATAGATGCCGATTTGCAACAATGCGGATTGGCAGGCTCGCCCACGAAGGTGAAGTCGGTGGAAAACATCGTGTTCCGTGCTAAGGAGAGCCGTATAATAGAATGTGACGATGATGGAATCTGTTCGCTGATGGCAGAATTGAAAGAAAGGAGGATACTATGAGCCAGACGAAGGAGGCGGGTAGCGTTTTCGTATATTGCGAAACGGAAGGCTGCAAAGTAGCCGATGTAAGTCAGGAACTGCTAACCAAGGGACGCCAGCTGGCAGATGTGTTGGGCGTGAAATTGGAGGCTGTGGCGGCTGGATATCAAATAACGGGACAAGTGGAGACACAGATTCTACCCTATGGTGTGGACACACTGCATTTGTTCGATGCTCCGGGACTGAGTCCTTATACGAGCCGTCCGCATGCGGCACTTCTCATAGGTCTGTTCCGGCAGGAGAAGCCGCAGATATGTCTGATGGGAGCCGATGTGATAGGGCGCGACTTGGGTCCGCGTGTGAGCAGTGCCTTGCACAGTGGGCTGACAGCGGACTGTACCTCGTTGGAAATAGGCCCTTACGAAGACCGTAAGACGGATCGCTCGTACGAGCACCTGCTCTATCAGATACGCCCTGCCTTTGGCGGGAATATCGTGGCTACGATCGTGAACCCC
>JAZLIY010000002.1:0-36439 GCA_045617645.1 Bacteroidaceae bacterium
GGGCACGAGACCACATTGACGGCAGACACCGTGATGCACAACAGCAAGTTGCCCCTTATGTACTGGTTCAAGGCAATCCACCTGTTGACCTCCACCAAGAACACGTTCTCCGCCAGTGAGATGCAGCGCCAGCTCGGCCATAAGCGCTATCAGCCAATATGGGAGATGATGCACAAGTTGAGGAATGTCATGGGCAAGCGTGACAACAAGTACACCCTCCTGGGGAGTGTTGAGGTGGATGAGGGCTTTTTCTCTACCGAAATCCCCGAAATTAATTATTTTTACGCGACTACTTTTAAAAGTTACTTCTCTGTTAATCAGAGAAATACACTACAGAAACGATCTCGTTATTCATCAATACGAACATTTCCGAGCTTATTACTGCTTATCAATGAGTTAGTCCTTAAAAATGGTCTCGTGTAAAATGTCGATTTTGAACACCCTACCCAAAAGGGTCGGCCATATAAAAATGGTCGTCATTCCTGACTCAAAGAAGGAAACGATAGACCCGATAGCAAGCACCGACATCGATGGGGATGCCACGGTAGTGAGCGACGGCACAAAATCGCACGTCAACTTTCCAAAGATGTTCAGCGAATATGTCGGGAGGAAGATTGATCCCAAGGAAATCGGGAAAGTACTCCCGTGGGTTCACATCGCAATCAGCAACTCAAAGTCGTTGATGAAGAACATACACCACGGTATCAAGCCGGAGTTCCTGCAAGAGTACCTCAGTGAGTTCTGTTACAAGTTCAATCGCAGGTACTTTGGAGACAAGTTGTTTGACAGGCTTATGATAGCTTCCGTCGCCTGCACATCGGATTTTGAGCATCGCATCTACAATAGAAACCTGTCGGATGGTTGCGGATAATCATTTAAAATAATGTGTAGTTACCCTTGAATAACCAGCTTCATTGCTGTTTCATTGAGAGCAACATGATGAGCAAAAGGTATCGAGTGTCCGTCAGAAATGGCAGATACATCAACGCCACGACGTACCAACTCATCGATAAGAGCATGATCGTGTGCTGCCCGAGCAGAGTTGAAACCTCGGTTTCCTACCTGCGCATTGAATGATTCAACAAGTGAATTGAGAGATGCTTCAGCAAACTGTGAAGCGAACTGTGTTAAAAGATCCTTTTCCATTTTACGTTGTTTTTGAAGTTAAACTTTGTCTTGACTTTCGTCGAGTTTTATCCTCACCTCAGCAATACTCAAACGAGTTTGATATTGCATTCGGTTCGTCAAAACTTCCACATCGTACTTGTCAGATTTCTGACGAGCCTTCTTTCGTTCGGCAAAGTTCAAGTAAACTTGACTTTGCTCTCACTTAATCGAAGCCTTGACCACCGTGGCACGTAAAACGAGGTTGACTTTGTCTTCCTCGTGCGCGACTCGGCTATAAGAAATTAAATCGAGATTTGTTTCTTACAGCTCTCGCTGCTTGCTCGGTTGGCGAGTCCGCTAAAAGCGACTGCTCTTGATGTTTCGTATGCAAAATTACGGAAAATCCATGAATTTCTACTCACCATCACATAAAATTTCTCAAATTAGTCAATGAGAACTTTCACAATTTTCTATTTTTGGGCGTAGATTTCAGGAAAATTGGGTGTAGAAACAAAAATGGCTGTAACTCTGTAAACTCGGAATTGCAGCCTTTTTCAGCTATTTACAGTGATTTTGATTGTGTATGATGCTCTATGAGGCGTTAATTTTTGGCTGTAAAATTGGCTGTAAAAAAAGAAAAGTCGCTGATGATTCAGCGACTTTTGCGGAGAGAGAGGGATTCGAACCCCCGGTGCCTCTCGGCACGCCGGTTTTCAAGACCGGTGTAATCGACCACTCTACCATCTCTCCTTGTCTTTGGTCGAGCATTCTTTTTTTAATGCGATGCAAAGGTACAGACTTTATGCGAGATTGCCAAATCATACGACTATTATTTGCCTCTTTTGTGCAAAAAACACAAACGTCCTATCCGTTTTATTTACGAGAATGGAATATGAGGAATTAATCTTACCATATTTTCAGATAGGTGATGTCTTCTTGTCGATATTTTTTCACATCTCCATTATTGCAAAAAATGTTCAAGATACCTGGCGTTTCTGATTTGATGGTGCTGACTTCATTGCAATTTATTACGTTTGTCGTTGCATCATTCAGGTAGATTGCCATTTGTCTCACATCTGTCTGTTTCTCGATGGGATGGATATTGACAAGGGCTGTTGACGTAGATTTCGCACCAAGTTCGTCTATCGAATAATATCGGTTTCCTCCATTCTGTCCAAATCCCATATTGGCATGAAACTTCCCGCTTTCGTTGTATCCATCCACGATGAACGTATGTCCTCCACTTGAATAGATGACAGGCCATCCTTTGTCTAGATTCTCACGTAACAGGGCACTCCAATCTTCGTCGTCGGGATATAGATTCCTAGGACGAAGCATGATATCTTCGCTATATCCGAAAAAATCGGTAAGTGCTGATTTTGCATAATACTCGCTGGAACCGGAAAAGGAAGAGCTGTAATCCATCCATGTAGCCACGCCACAATGGTAGATGAGTTGGGCTGCAGACGGGTCGGGATGTTCCATGTCTTCCCATCTATACCATGTTTCCTGGAAGTTGGCGGATAGTTTCTGCTTCTTCCAAGAATATGAATTTTTCCCTATACCGTGTGACGGATATCGGTAATAATTCATAACCTGCGCCATGGCTATGGCAACGCATCCTGCCAGCATACCATCGGGACAATAGGCATTATAAGGCTTGTTTTGATGCCATGCCGTTTGTATGAGAGGCTCAACTTGTGCGTGAACCTGAGCTGTATTTACAAAAAGCAGCAGAAGAAGAGTGATGGAAGTTTTTTTCAACGTACCGTCTTTTTGCCGTTATGAATGTAAATGCCTTTCTTGTTGTTCGGCTTCGTTACACGACCCTGTAAGTCATAAAATAGTGTTTCGGCATTGCCTTGTGCTGCATTCAGTTTAGGCAGGCTGTTGCCGTCTGTTTCCTGTACCGTCAGTTTGCATCCGGTATCTGTCGGGTCGGTCGTTGCCACGAGACTTTCTGTACAGGCTATTGCCAGATGTGTCTGGGTGTCATCTACGGTAAAGTGCTTATTGAGGTCAAGGGTCAAATTCGTTGTCCCGATGCTTTTCCATTCCCCGTTTGGCGTATAGGCTGCCATTGTCGTATATCGATATTTGGCATCGATATTTGGCATGTCCGCACTTTTCGCATCGGTACTATAACACCATTCTTGTTCGTATGAATTGGCATCAAAGCAAGAAATCCATTGGTCGCACCAAAGGTCGGGATGTTCGCTCTTGGCGAATGAGAGGGGAGAGGAGTAGGTGCCAGCCATATAGATTTTACCGTCTATGATGCTCATGGCGTTTACTTCGTTCGCATACCAGTATCTGTCGCCTTCTTCCGTACCTATAGCTTGTATCTCGGCTTCCTTGAGACGTGCGAAGATGGAGGTGAAGGCATCGGTTCCAGGTTCAAATAACTCTTGCTTGTCGCCCAAGGACAACGTGGAATTTCCGGTACAAATTAATGCGATGTACACCTCTTGTCCGTCAGAGGTCATGGCGATACTTTGTGGCCCATTTTCCATGGCATTTTCCATTTTGGTGTTGTTCATGTCAAGTTCCTTCTTTGTGTCCGACAAGGTCTCTTTCTCGAATGAAAGGACACAAAGAGCCGTAGCATCAAATAAAGCACCCATTCCATTGATGAAGCTGCTGTTCTGGCAGATTCCATCTATTTTATATGTGCCGGCATATTTGGCGGAAACATAAACTCTGTCTTCACATATTGCTATGGCATTTGGCGTGAAACTCCCGTCGAAGGTATATGCGTCGCCGACATTCGCAAGGGCTTCATTTTCGTTTTTTCCGATAGAAATGGTCTTTACGGCTTTCAAAATGCCGTTTTTGTCGTATTTGGCCACGAATGCGCTTGCCATTTCATGTGTGTCGGGACAACCGACAATCGTTTGTTCCTCATAGTCGGTACTGCCCAAAACGACATCATCGGCGAAAAGACCGGTTATGTATAAGTAGTCATCCTTGTCCGTTGTGGCAGCCGAAATGCGTGCTGCCCCACGTAATCCTATGGCCCATAAGTGGTTCCCTTTGGAGTCAAGGGCAGCTACAAATGCACTTGTGGCGATGTTTTCCAGAAAAGAATCGCCTATCGTGCAATGTTCATCATAACGTCCTGTTTGGTAGATAATTCCGTTCTGGCTGATAGCAACAGGCACTTTAACGGGCGCATATTTATCTTTATAGACTTCGTTGCTTTCCAATGTGGAAAATTCATATTGCCATGTGTTTTGTGCTGGGGCTGTGAAACTAAAAAGAATCGCACAGCATGATAAAAATGTTTTTTTCATATTTATTTGTTTTATTCGGTTGCAAGATTGGGATTACTAGATATGGCTTCCGTTGGAATTGGCAAGGTATAGCGTGCGTCATCTTCCTGAAGCGTGTATGTTTCGTTATTGAATGTCTTTGTGATACTTTCTTGTGTTGTACGTCGAAGGTCAAACCATCTGTGTCCCTCGTATGCGAATTCGTGATGACGTTCTTCCAAAATGAATCGGAGAAGTTCTTCGTCGTTCATTTCCGACATTTCTTCCCGTACCTTTTCTCCCATTGCCTTGATGTAACGATGGGTGATCAATGGTTCCATATACGATATGGCACGTTCCTTTTCTCCCAGTCGTATAGCACATTCTGCGGCTGTCAGATAAGCCTCGGCACTACGGAAGGTACTGCGGTTCATGTCTGTCCCGCCCTTTAGTATTTCGTATATTTTGCTTGTTTTTGCCTTGAAGAAACGGCTTTTTCTCATGTCGCCATTACGATAGGAGTTGATAAATTCCGTGTTGGGCGTACCGATAGCCTTATAAGCTGGTTTCATCACTTTTTCCAACGAGACAATGGCTTCCTTGCTAGTGTAATGATCCGGCAATACATAGCTACTTTGGGTTAGATCCTCTAATTCTGGGTGTTTCCTGATGACTTCTTCTGCAGCATTCATGGCTTCTGCCCATTTTCCCATATAGAGGCATGCTCTTGAACGCAAAGCTTTGGCAGAAAGCGTGTTGAAACGATAGGATAGGGTAGCCTCCCATGTTTCTACGTTCATTCGTGTTGCTGCACTATCGATGTCGGAGAGTATTTGCTGATAGACTTTTGCCACGGTACTCCTGGTCAGAACGGCATCCACATCGGCCTTTATACACAAGGGAATGGAAAGGGAGGCCGAAGGGTTGCAATGTGTATAGTCCTGCCCAAAAAGAGTAACTAGAATCAAGTGGCAATAAGAACGCATCATATATGATTCGCCAACCAGTTGGCTGATCTCCGCGGAGGTTGCCTGTGTTATTTCGTGTTGATGTTCGATGATGTAGTTGGCAATGTAGATGCTGTGGTAGAAACGTCTCCAACTGAACGAGACCGTATTCTCGTCCTGCGTAATGTCGTTCCATCGCCAAATGTCGAAATAGGTATTCAGGTCTTCGGCTACGGTGGTAGTCGGATCCAGTTGCAGCTCGTCTGTTCGTAATGTGGTCAGACTTCTGTCGTCTGGAAAATTATAATATACGCTCGTCAATAGCTCTCTGTATTCCTCGCCCGTCTGAGCAATAACCTTTCCCGTAGGTTGAATGTCAAGGAAATCCGAGCAAGACGACAAGATCGTCAACATGGGAAGTATCGTAAATAGAATTTTTCTAATGAAAGTCATTGCTTAAAAACTTATGTTCAGTCCGAATATGATGTCTTTGGCGATAGGTTGTGCGTATGGATTACCCATGGTCTCTGGATCCAAGTAGTTCTTGTAGTTACTTGCTATTACGAACAGGTTTCGTCCTTCCAAGCTGAGAGATGCATTTTTTACGCCCATTCTTGCCAACCATGTACCATGAAATTTATAGGCAAGGCGTAGGCTTTGCAATCTCATGTAATTGCAGTCTTTTACCCATAGGTCAAGGTAATTATACAGATTCAGGTCGTGATACTGTACATATTCTGCCGGCCTGTCCGTCTCATTCATCAACGTAGGCATGATACCCGATGGATTTTGGACACTCCATCGGCTGAGGATGTCGTGATTCGTGTTCATGCCTCTATCGAAGGTCGTGCTGTTGTAACTTGGTGTCGTTCGTACTTTCATCCCGAGATTAAAGGTGAAGTTCACACCCAGTTGGAAACCGTAGAGGTCGAAAGTGTTGATAAATCCACCAGCAACCTTCGGATCTGTTGTCCCCATGTATTTATAAAGTGACCGTTGCTCTTCCGCGGACAAGGTGCTTGCTCCGTATGCGTTCAATTTCAGCAGTTCGGTTAGTGTGACGTGTTCTCCTTGTTTGTTGACAAACAGAGGGTAACCTTCGTTGTCCAAACCACATGTTTCCAATGCAAATATGCTTCCGACAGGATGGCCTTCCCGACTGGGATAAGTGGCATTCTCTGCTACGGTTTCACGTATTACGTTGTTCTTGTTCAGGCCGATGTTCAGGTTTGTCGTCCAATGGAAGTTCTTTTTCCATATATTACGTGTGCCGATAGCAAACTCCCAGCCTTTGTTGTCCATAGAGGCCCAGTTGATGGTCGTGCTGCTGAATCCCGTTTCCAAGGGTAGCATTTTCATACCAATCAGATCACTACTGTGCCTGAAATAATAGTCTATGTTTAATGTTATGGCATTGTTCAGGATGGCCATGTCCAATCCAACGTTTACATTCTGCGTCTTTTCCCATCGAAGCGAAGGATTTGGTGCCGTTTCGGCATCAATTACATGTTCACTCTTCCCAAGCAGGCTCTTTTGGTCATATATTCCGATCAGATAGGGCGAGGTGTGCTTGTCTATGTTGCCTTGAATGCCGTATGATGTTTTCAGATTCAGATGATTCAGCCATTTTGCCTGTTTCAGGAAGGCCTCGTCTCCGATTCTCCATAGTCCGCTGACAGAATATAACGGCAAATAGCGATATTTCTTTGCGACTCCGAATACATCACTTCCGTCAAAACGAATGCTTCCACCCAGAGTATAACGGTTGAACATGGTATATCCGCCGGTGGCAAACCAACTGACAAACGCATTTTCTGTTTCTGTTTCCTGGCTCAAAGGAAACATGTCTGCATAATATTCGCTGGGATAATAAACGGTTTGACTTGTCAAAGTCCGTTTGTCATATCCGTAGGCTGCACTATATAAGGAATTATAGTCACAATGTCTGACTTCTGTTCCTAACATCATTTGCAAGTTGTGGTTGTCGTTGAAGCGTTTGTCGGCCTCAAGCATGGCCTTCCATGTCCATTGGTACTGATGATTTTCCGTTACTTGATGCTTCCCTCCTTCGGGTAGTGAAGCACGAATTCCGTCTCCGTAGCTGTAAAGGCTCCGTTCCATGTCTTTACGCATAGCAAAAGAGTTCTTTCCGGCATATTTATCTATTGTTCCGGCATCCGTTTGAAGACCCAGCTGAGAACTTGCTTTCAGCCATTCTGTCAGTTTCAGCTCGCCGTCCATGGTAATCATCATTTGTCGGTCTGTTCGTTGGTGATTCGTGTTGGAGCGTTCTTCAAAAATATTGAAATCCAATTCACTGTCTTCCTTGCCTCCTTGAACGTTGACGTCATAGTTGTAGCTGCCGTCTTTGTTCCATGGTTGGAAATAAGGATTAGCCAACCGGCTATAATAAATGGGATTTACGAACCCGTTATAATCGGTCATGAAGGAACCTTGTACCCGTTGGTTCGCAAAGAGGGATGCCCCCAGTTTCAATCGTTTGTTTACCTGAAATTGTGTCTTCATAGTCATGTTGAATCGGTTGGCATCCACACCTCTTACATTTCCTTGTTGGTCATAATAGCCAAGTGAGGTGTAGTAGGTTGCCCGTTCACTTCCTCCGCTTATGCTGAAACCGTATTCCTGGGTTAAGGCCGTATGCATCAGCACATCGTTCCAGTCGGTGTTGATGGAACGTAGATTATTGATTTGCTGTTGTGCAGCTTGGCTTAAAGCATTCCATCCTCCTGTCTTGTATGCATTCGTTTCACCTAATGAGGATAGGATGCGACTTACATCTCCTTTGTTTTCCCTGAAAGCATATCCGCTTTGTAATAGCCCAAGTTCCAAATCAACTTTTTCTTTGCTATTTAATAGATTCAACTTGTCTAGGTTGATGTTTGGACTGCAAGTAATCTTGCTGTTGAAATTAATGTTTGGGGCTCCTTCCTTTCCCTTTTTTGTCGTTATGACAATGACACCATTGGCCGCACGTGCTCCATAAATGGCTGTGGCGGCTGCATCTTTCAAAACCGTAATATTCTCAATATCTTGCGGATTTAGTCCGGCAATACTCGTCTGATATAGGTTGTCAATGTCTTTCAGGTCATCTATGGTTGGTACATCGGCACCTTCCATCGGTATTCCGTCCAACACCCATAATGGGTCTTGACTGCCATTGATGCTGGCGGTACCTCTGATACGTATTTTCAATGGAGCTCCAGGAGCACCCGTACTGGCCACAGCGGATAGTCCGGCCACTTGTCCTGCCAAGGCTTGGTCGATGTTATGGATGGCTCCAACCGTTTCATCACTAATTTTCACGGTTGTGAATGAGCCGGTCATTTTTCTGCGGTCAATCTTTTGGTAGCCGGTCACTACCACCTCTTCCATCTTTTTTGTGTCGGCATTCAGGATGATTTCGTATTTTGTTTTTCCAGGCTTAACGGATACTTTTTGTGAGACATATCCTATGTAACTAACCGTAAACGTGTTGTTTCCCTGAGGCAGCTTCAATTGGAATTTACCATCCACATCCGTCCTGGTTACCAATTTCCCCTGTATGGAAATATTGGCTCCTGGCATTGGCTCGTTGTCAAAAGCGCCATCAAGGACGGTCCCGCTTATTTGTTGAGCATTTATCGAAATGGCGAAAATGGACCACAGTAGTAAATATGTCAGAATACGTTTCATTAACAAAGGAATTTATTTGATTAGTTGATGCCGAGAGCTGTTTCAATGCGTTGCGCTATGTCGGCATAGTGCATTTGTACTGCCGTGGAACTGTTGCCTTCGTGATTTTTCGCCCATTGACGTATCCGCATCAGCAAAGCGCGCTTCAGACTTATGGCATCACTCGTTCTTCCTATTTGTGTGTTGTTGTACATGATTTTACGAGGTGAACTGGTCAGAGTACAGAAATCGTCTTGTATGTTCTTGTTTATTTTTATGCCTTCGTTTTCTGCAGAAGCTGTAATTAACGCATCAACCAAACTTTTTTGCATACTGCGTTCCATGACATCTGGATTGGCCATCTTTACGATAAGTTGATTGTATAGCATATCCATCATCTCTGTGGCTGTAAAGGCATTTTTGTCCTGCTCGTATTCATTTTGTAGCATTCTAATCAGTCGTTCGTTGGCCAGCAAATCCCAGAAAATGTAGTTCTGCTCGTTTTTCAGGGCAGTCATGGGATGTTCCTCGTTCTCGTTTTTCAGTAAATAGGTTTTTTTCTCCAACGGAGTCCTAAATAGCCAATCCGGTGTTGTGAAAACTTCGTCAATAAGATATTGTACAGCCTCTTTCTGCTTGTCTTTTTCTACATAGGTGAAAGTCTGCTCGCCATCGCCTACTTCTGTGTTTTCCAGATAGACACCTCCCACACATGCCAACACGTGGTAGTTGAACAAGTCCCATTGGTTGATGACGGCATTCCATAAACGGGCGGCTTCGTCCCATGTCTGTCCGGGTTCTCCTGTAGTGGTCCATTCCTGAATGTTTGGAACGATTCGTTTCAGGTTCTTTAGTCCGTATCTGGCACTTTTCAGCGGGTCGTCTCCCAGGTCTTCGCTCATGGCACGTGGATCCAGCGCTTGCCGGTAACCTAACGTCTCGCTATAACGGTATTCGGGGGTATTGTGCCTGTGTAGAAAGTCGGTAAGTTCTTTTTTTGCCCTTTCTTCATCGGGAAACCATCGATAACCCCATTCTATGGCCATCATATCATACGGCCCGATGTGGGGGGAGAGGACTTTAATGCCGTCTTCTGGTTGGGCAACGTAGTTGAAACGTGCATAATCCATGATAGAAGCCGAAGTGCCACCCACTTTGTTCGTGAAAGTTACGCTTCGCAGGGAATCCGTGGGGTATGCATTACTTGCTCTCATGTTATGGCGCAATCCCAATGAATGTCCGACTTCGTGTGTGGCAACGAATCGTGCAGCATCCCCCAATAGTTCATCAGAAAGTTTGGGCCGTCTGGCTTCCGGATTTACGGCACCTGTTTGTGTGACAATCCATTGTGAAAGCAGTTTCTTCACATTATGCCACCAGATAACGTCTGCTTCCAGTATTTCTCCACTTCGTGGGTCCACAAGACTTGGCCCCATGGCATTGGCTTTTTCCGAAGCTGCGTATGTTATGGTGCTATAAGCCAAATCGTTGTCTTCTCGTTCCATGCTGTCGGTCATCTCTACGACTTGTATGGCATCCAGGAATCCTGCGTTCTCAAATGCAGCATTCCAGTCTTCTATGCCCTTTTTTATATAGGGTCGTATGGCAGATGGGATTCTTTTGTCCAGGCAGAAAACGATGGGCTTTGTTGGCTTGACTTTTTCGCCTCGCATATATGCGTCTGGGTCGGACGGTTCCAATCGCCAACGATTGATGTAATGTTTTGTTTCTACAGTTTGTTGATTATCGGAATAGTAAAGTCGTTTGCTTGAGAAATAGCCTACACGTGCATTTTCCTCACGACCCTGCATTGGCTTTTCTGACAATAAAAGCAATGTGCTGTTTACGACAACTGTCACATTCACCTTGTCTGTTCCTTCGTGTACAACTGTTGTCAGCTCGCTTGTGATGTTTACGTTATCCTTATGTGTCTTGGCATCCAGAATGCGACAAAGATTACTGGTTGGCGAGTTTTGGATGTTCAGTTGGTTGAACACATCGTTCAGACAGTTCTCTTGACCGTTGAACATTTTTTCTACAGAGAATACGACGGTCGTAGAATCCGGACTTGTACAACGTGTCTTTATTATGGCAAGAACTGGATCGATATAGTTCTCATAAACGGATTCTGCGATTCTGTCTTCATTCTCGACTTGTGGGGTAGGGCGTTGTTGGCGAATAATAACGCTTTTGTTCTCCTTGTCCCATTCGAAGCGGATCACTTGGTTCTCGTAGTTAATGCCACGATTAACACCACTTTCGTTTAATTCCGCAGGGACTTGTTTTAATCGGTTTACAACCAGGAATTCTCTTCCCAATAAATCTATGGGTAATTCCAGGAATAATGAGTCTTCCTTTTTTATCACATTCATAACACCGTCCATACTGACGGAATCGCGTCCTACAAGTAGCTCGTAACTGCTCTTTTTGGGCGTTTCTGCCTCATTACCTTTCTTGTGCTTCTTTCTTGCATCTGCTGCACAAACGCAAAAAATGAATCCTAACAGGAAAACAAGTGTTTTTTTCATCCTTTTTGATGTTATGAAAATATGACAAAGCCAGTCCGAAGTCAAAAACCCCGAACTGGCAAATCTTTTTATCGTTGTGTCTTATTATTTAACAAAGAACTTCTTTCCATTGATGATGTTTACACCCTTGGTTTCTTTGTTCAAACGAACACCATTCAAATTGTAGATGGTCTGCTTTTCGTCCATGCTAACCTTGTTGATAGCGGTGGGATCTGCAATGGTGAATGTTATGCTTGCGATTTCGCCTTCCTGATAGAACTCGAGTGGGGCATACATTACATCGTAATCAACCTCGAAGAAGTTATATACTTCAATTTTTTTAATTGAAAATTCGTATTCTTTTCCTGCTTCCAATCCAGAGATGTAAATATTCAACTCGTTGTCTTTGAGGTCAATAGCCTTTACAACATTGCTATCAACAACTTCTCCATTACATGTTACTGTATAGTAGAACCATGGTTGTATAGCAGAAATGTTCTTTCTCAGTTCTTTAGCGATCTGATATTCATAGGTCATGGAAACTTTAAACGTTTCATCAAATTCGAGTTCTTTACTTGGCACTAATTCTAAAGCGTTAATGCCAAGTGATGCCTCGGAAACTAAGAACGTCGTGCTTGCGATTTCTCCTTCTTCATAGAATTCCAATGGAATTTCAAACGTATCCCAGTCTATCTTGGAATAATTATAGACTTCTATTTTGTTGACGGTTATTTTGTATTCTTTTCCTGCTTCAAGGCCGTCAACGTAGAAATTCACAAATCCATCGTTGATGTCATTTGCATTCTTCAGTCCATTTGATACTTCCTCTCCGTCGCAAGTAACAGAATAGTAGAATGTAGCATCCAGATAGTCTTCTTTCAACTCTTCAGCCATCTGCAGATCATAGGCCATTGCTACTTTGAATGTCCCATCTTTCACATCAAGCCTTGAGTCAGGTGTTATCTTTGTAACACGGATGTCCATTGGAATGGTAAATGTTGTGCTTGCAATTTCACCGTCTTCCTGGAATTCAATGGGGAAATATCCAGTTTCATCGTCCCAATCGAAATAGTTGTAAACCTCAATTCTATCAACGGTAAGTTTATATTCTTTTCCTACTTCCAATTCATTGATGTAGAAATTCACTTCGCCATCGGTAATATCATTCGGATTGCCAATACCGCTATAAACTTCTTTGCCCTCGCATGTTATGGAATAATAAAAATATGGCGCAAGACCAAATATGTAATCTTGAAGGCCTGTCGAAATTTGCCAATCGTAATCCATTGCGACTTTTAAAGTGCCGTCAATGTCCATGTTGTTATCTGCTGCCAGATTTGTGACTCCAATGACAACGCCATTAGTGGTAAATGTCTTTTCTGCTAAAATGCCATTCTGATAGAATTCCAATGGAATTTCAAACGTATCCCAGTCTATCTTGGAATAATTATAGACTTCTATCTTGTTGATGGCTATTTTGTATTCTTTTCCTGTTTCAAGGCCGTCAATATAGAAATTCACAAATCCATCGTTGATGTCAGCTGCGTTCTTCTGCCCATTTGATACTTCTGTTCCATTGAACGTAACTGAATAGTAGAACATAGCATCCAGATAGTCTTCTTTTAACTTGTCGGGCATCTGTAAATCGTATGTCATAGCCACTTTGAACGTGCCATCACTCTCATCAATCATTTTGTCAGGTGTTATTCCTGAAATCTTGATGTCCAGTTTGCTGCCAGACTTTACTACAGCATAATTTGTCCCAACAACAAAAAATGCGACTAAAACGAGTAAAAATTTTCTCATAACGTATATTTTTTAAATGTTAATTTGTTCTTTGTCGCAAAAATACGCAAAAGGTGAAAAATGAACAAATTTTTATTCTATATTTTGTCAAATTCCTTATTTTTTATAAATGATACATGGTTTTATTTCCATTTTTTTAAATTAAAGGGTAACGCCATTTTTGAATATGGAGATTTCTCTGTAACCGTTTCTCTCGTTGTTCGTTTCTTGGCCGTTTGCCACTTCTAGTATGAATTCCGAGAACCGTTTGGATACATACTCCATTTGTTCACCTTCAACGATTCCGCCTGCGTTAAAATCTATCCAATGTGGTTTATCCTGGAACAGTTGCGAATTTGTGGAAATCTTCATCGTAGGCACGAACGTACCGAATGGCGTTCCTCGTCCGGTGGTGAAGAGAATAATGTGGCAACCAGCAGCAGCCAATGCCGTTGAGGCAACCAAATCGTTTCCGGGTGCGGACAGTAGGTTCAATCCCTTTTCTAGTAACCTGTCTCCATAGGAAAGGACGTCCCGTACGGCAGATGAACCACATTTCTGGGTGCATCCAATGGCCTTTTCCTCCAACGTGGAGATTCCCCCGGCTTTGTTTCCAGGGCTTGGATTTTCACCTACCGGCTCTCCGTAGCTCAGGAAATATTCCTTGAAGTCGTTGATTAGGTGAACGGTCTTGTCGAATACGTCACGATTGATGCATCTGTCCATCAGTAGGGTTTCGGAACCGAACATTTCCGGAACTTCCGTCAGTACGGTCGTTCCTCCTTGTGCCACCAGATAATCGCTATAAACGCCTAATAGAGGATTGGCCGTGATACCGGAAAAACCATCTGAACCACCACATTTCAAACCTACGCGAAGTTCCGACAACGGACATTCCGTACGTCTATCGCTCTGTGTTCTTGCATAAAGTTCTCGTAAGACAGTCATGCAATAATCCGTCTCATCGCCCTTTATCTTCTGCGTGACAACGAACCGTACACGTTCCTTGTCGTAATTCCCGCAGAATTGTTCGAAGACATCTGGCTGATTGTTCTCGCAACCTAACCCAACGACCAGGATGGCTCCTGCATTGGGGTGGTGTACCATACATCTGAGGATGCGCTTGGTATTCTCGTGATCCTCACCTAATTGCGAGCAGCCATAGTTGTGCGTAAAGGCATGGATGTTGTTGGCTCCTGTTTCCTGTCGTAATTTGTCCGCCAATCGGTTCGCGATACCATTCACGCATCCAACGGTTGGAATAATCCATACTTCGTTTCGAATGCCCACTTGTCCGTTTTTCCTTTTGAATCCCATGAACGTTTTGCGCACTGGCTTTTCGCCTTCAGCCGGAATGCTTTCTTTCTTGTTGTATTCGTATTCCAACTTGCCAGACAGGTTTGTCCGGATGTTTTTCTCGTTCATCCAACTGCCGGCCATTTTCGTCTCGGTTGCGTGGCCTATGGGGAATCCGTATTTGATGATGTCTTCCCCCTCTTCAATATCTCGAAGTGCGATTTTATGACCTGCAGGGATATTTTCCAGTACGGGAACCGCTTTTCCGTCAACTTCTATTATACATCCTTTTTCCAATGGCTGTATGGCTACAGCCACATTGTCTTTCGGATGTATTTTCAATATGTTGGTCATGTTTTGTTATAGGATTGATTTTACGGTTTCCAGCATACCTTTCTGCTGGATGTCGGCAAGGAAGCCAACCAGCATTTCCTCTAATCCGGGAACTTCGTTCAGATCTCCGTATGTACCCCAGATGAGTTCCTTTGCCGCCAAGACACCAGTTGCAATTTTGTGCAGATCGCCAGTCGCCCATAGGTCATTCAGCAGTTGCATGATCTGTACGTCATCATTGGGCTGAATGGGGGCTCCGTCTTCGCGTACTCCACCTTTGTAATAAGTGATGATGGCTGCTAATCCCAGAACAAGTCCCTTTGGCAACTCTCCCTTCCGCTTCAGGTAAGTGAGCAAGCCAGGCAAATCGCGTGTCTGGTATTTGGGGAAGGAGTTCAGCATGATGCTTGTAACCTGATGATCAACGAAGGGATTGTTGAATCGTTCCAAGACGTCATTGGCGAACTTTTCCAGTTCTTCCATCGGCAGGTTCAATGTCTGCATCAACTCCTCAAACTGGACTTTATGGATGTATTTTCCTATGATGGGGTGATTGCATGCATCACGTACGATGTTTACTCCGCTCAGGTAGGCAACGGGGCTCAGGACCGTATGCGGACCGTTCAGCAAGGTGACTTTCCTTTCATGGTAGGGAGCTTCGGATTCCGTTACCAGCACATGTAAACCGGCCTTTTCGGCAGGGAACTCCTTTCTGAGTTCTTCGCACGTCATGTTTTCGGCCTTTTCAATCACCCACAGGTGGAATGCTTCACCCTGAACAACCAGATTGTCGGCATAGCAAGCCCTTTCCTGCAATTCCTTTATTTCCTTGCGTGGGAATCCTGGAACAATGCGGTCAACAAGAGTCGCACACACATAGTTGTATTGTGTGAACCATGCTTTGAAGTTCGCATAGTCCTCACCTAAATCTTCTTTCCACAACTCAATGTATTGGAAGATGCATTCTTTCAGGTGATGCCCGTTCAGGAAAATCAGTTCGCACGGCATAATGATGAGGCCCTTGTCGGCCGCTCCGTTGAATACTTTGAAGCGATGGTAAAGTAACTGTGTCAGTTTGCCAGGATAACTGCTGGCGGGTGCATCGCTTAATTTGCAATTCGGATCAAAGGCAATGCCGGCTTCTGTGGTATTGGAGATGACGAATCGGATTTCGGGCTGTTCTGCCAAAGCCATGAATGCGTCAAATTGGTGATAGGGATTCAATGCACGTGAAATACAATCTATTCGGGTGAGGGTATTGATGTTTTCGCCGTTCATCCTACCTTGTAAATTTACATGATAGAGGCAGTCCTGCCCGTTCAGGCAGTCAACCATACCCTTTTCTATGGGTTGAACAACCACAACGGAACCATTGAAGTCCGTCTTCTGGTTCATGTTCCAAACAATCCAATCCACAAACGCTCTCAGGAAGTTTCCTTCTCCGAATTGGATGATGCGTTCCGGTGCCATGCTCTTAGGAGCCGTCCTTTTGTTAAGTGATTTCATCTTAATAAAAATCTCCCCCTCGGACATGTTTGTTTCCAAGGGGGATGAAATGTTGTTCGTTTACTTGTTTACTTATTTACATCAACCCATACAGAGCCGTTCTTGCTGCTCTCCACACAGGCTGTTATGAACTGGACACCTTGTAAGCCGTCTTCCACATTGGGGAAATCCAGGTCCCATTTTCCATCGTTTGCCTTCCCGTTTATCTTGTTCAGCAAGGCGTTCGTATAGGTCTTGTAGATGTTGGCAAAGGCCATGGTCAGACCTTCCGGATGACCAGATGGGATACGGTTCAGTTCCAATGCACGCCCTGATGTGTGGGCTGCTCTGGTGTAGATCTGAGTGGGCTGTCCCTTCAGCGTTACTTTCAGGAAATCGGGATGTTCCTGTTGCCATTCTATGGCGCCCTTTGTTCCGAAGATGCGGATAACCAAACCGTTGTAATGTCCGGCCGTAACCTGTGAGCAGGAGAATGTACCGTGTGCTCCGTTCTGGAATTCTACCAGCATGTTGGCATTCAGGTCCAGCTCATGGTCGAAGCAATCGAGTACGGCGGCTACTTTCTTTACGCGCGTACCTATTATATAACATACTGTATGCTCGATGTGTGATCCGATGTCTCCCACGCAGTTCGAGATACCGCTCATCTTGGGATTCATACGCCATACCGATAGCTTGGCTGTACTCTCGCCTTCGCCCACCTCATCGATGAGCCAATCCTGCAAGTATTCACCTTTCACGTCAATAACGTTGCCTATAACGCCTTCTTCTATCATCTGGCGGGCCTGTTTTACCATATTGTAACCGGTGTAGGTATAGGTGACACCAAACATCAGGCCTTTTTCCTCTGATATCTTTTTCAGTTCTTCAGCTTCGGCTATGGTGAAGCACAACGGCTTCTCACATACTACGTTGAAACCCTTCTGCAAGAAAGTCTTTGCTATCTCGTAGTGCGTTCTGTTGGGCGTGCAGATAACCACGAAGTCCAAACGGTCTTTCTGACGGTTGGCCTCGGCTTCTGCCATGGTGCTGAAATCCTTGTAGATACGTTCTACTGCTATGCCGTAGTGTTCTCCGCATGCTTGGTTGGCTTCTTCATTGGAACTGCTGAAGCATCCAGCAACCAATTCGGCCTGCTCATCTATGGCTATGGCTTTTCTGTGAACTGCCCCGATGAAGGCATTCATCGTACCGCCTATTTGGCCATAACGAAGTTTTTTTCTTTCCATATTTCTGAATTTTACGATATTAGTTCTTAATGGCAGAGTCGAACTTGATGTTCGAAGGTGCAAAATCTATTTTCTTTACGAACTCACAGGCCTCACGTGCTCCGTATTCGCGATCCATACCGGAATCCTCCCATTCTACGGAGAGCGGACCCTGATAGTCGTATGCATTTAAGACGCGGATAATTTCCTCGAAGTTCACATCGCCATGACCGAGAGAACGGAAATTCCAGCCACGACGCAGATCTCCGAAATCAATATGTGAACCCAGCAGACCGTTGCGCCCGTTCAGGGTTACGGCACAATCCTTCATGTGTACGTGATATACACGGTCGATGAAGTCCTCCAGGAACAGGTGCGGGCAAACGCCTTGCCATTGCAGGTGACTTGGGTCGAAATTCAATCCGAATTCAGGCCGGTCGCTGAATTTCTCCAGCAAGCGTTTTGTTGAGTAATAGTCGAAAGCGATTTCTGCCGGATGCACTTCCAGACAATATTTGATGCCGTTCTCGCGGAACACATCCAGGATGGGGCACCACAGGTCATAGATTTCCTGGAATCCCTTTTCTACCATTTCCTGCGTTGTCTGGGGGAAGGAATACATGTACTTCCAGATGGTAGAACCTACGAAACCCGTTACACAATATGCACCCAGTTTACGGGCAGCAATCGCTGTTGCCTTCATCGTTTCGATGGCCCATGCCCGTATTCCGTCTGGGTTATCGGCCAGTTCGGCGGGAGCGAAGTTGTTCAGGCGTGGATCGTTGTAGTCGCCGACACACTGGCTGGGCACGTGAGAGCAAAGGGCTTTCACTACCAAGCCATGTTTCTTGAAGATAGCCTTGATGGAATCCACGTATGCGTCATCTGTGGTGGCTCTGATGGGGTCTAGGTGGTTACCCCATGTGGCCAGTTCAATACCATCGTACCCCATATCTGCCGCTTTCGCGCACAGGGTATCCAAATCCATGTCTGCCCATTGGCAGCTCATAAGTGTTACTAATCGTGCCATAACTGAATGTTTTTTGTTAGAATTTATATGTTGTGTATGCAAAGATACGAATAAGTGAGGGAAATAACAAAATTTGTTTTGATTATTTCCGAACGGAAGTATTTTCGGCAACGCCAAAGATACGAATAAGCGAGTGAAAAAACAAAATTTAGTTTGATTATTTCCGAGCGGAAGTCTCTTCGAGTATTAGCAACACTTTTTCTTATTGTGATTTGTGATAATGGGGTGAAGGGAGCGACAAAGAAAACAAAGAAATCAAAGAATACAAACAACAAACATTTCAAACAAAGGAAAGGGTAGTGATACTGCGCCACAAATTTATTTACACTTCAATGTCAGCGTACAAACACTTCAATAGTAGCGCACGAAAACTTCGATGGAAGCACACAAATACTTCGATGGAAGCCTACGCGCTGCGCGATGTAATTTCACTAACACTTCGATGTCAGCTTGTGCACAGTTCGTTTAAATTTTGCGAATAGTTTGTTCGCAATAACAGTTTACATTGGCAGGTTGTTGCGTATTCCTTCCAGTTCTGCATTCATGTCTGTCAGTCGTTCTTTCAGCTGCTCTACATTTTGTGCATCAATGTTTTTAATCGGTTGTATGCTTGTCCATAGCTCATTGAGCTCCGATGCACAATCTTTCAGTTTCTCTATTGCTTGATTTGCAATTTTCATGCGACTGGTCAGGTTGACGGCGTCTGTATCTGTTAAGTTACGTGCAAATTCCTCGTTGTCGGTGTTCTGGGAAATAATATAGAGTTCCTCGATAAGGAATGCGACAGATGTTTCCCAAAAGAAGTTGATGCGTTCGTTCTCGTTCTCTAATTTGTAGAATTCCTTCACGTTGTTCGTATGGGAGGTTGGATCTGCCTCTTCTTTTTCGAAGAATTTTTGTATGGCTGGATCGTTGATCTCAACCAGCAGCTTCTTTATGGCTGCATCGTACTCCTCAGTGGGTTGACCGTATGCCTGTGCCGTTATTTTATCTGCGTAAAGCATTGCCAATGAACGGTATTTCTGCGAAGGAGTTACCAGGTCGTTAGCGGATTTTGGCGACATTAAGTATTCTGGCTTCACTTGTTTTTCTTCTTCGGATAATTGGAAACGACCTTCTTGCATTGCAGCAATGAGCGTCGTACGCTCAATATCGGAATAGTCAGATGCCAGGTTGTCTATCTGTTGCAGAACGTCATGCTCGATTTTTACTTGTTCTACCCCTTCGTTTTCTTCTACAGTTGTGTTTTTTTGCGTGTTTCCTCCACATGAAGCCAATATGAAGAGCGAGGCAGTTATGAATTTTATTGCTTTCATCGTGTTTGTTGTTTGTTTGGTTAAAAGTTTATGCAAAGATAGCCTATTTCCTTGATACATCAAAATCCCGTAAATCAATTTTTCTCCTTTTTGTGATTTCTGTCAGTTACAGGAAAAAAGAATGTGGGCATGATAGCATGTCCACATTCCCGATGTATAAAGAGTTTGTACTATTCCTTACTTGCTCCAGTCTTCCTGGGTCTTGCGGATGTAGGTCTGGTAGCGACGCTTGGCAGCAGCCTTACATGCATCGTACAGTTCCTGTGCCTCGGAAGGTGCAGCCTTCTTCAAAGAGAGGAAGCGGACTTCGCCCTCCAGGAAGTCCTGGAACTTGTCCCAGTCGGGCTCCTTGCTATCCAGCTGGAAGGGGTTCTTGCCCTCTTCTGCCAGAGCAGGATTATTGCGCCACAATTGCCAGTAACCGCATTCTACTGCCTTTGCCTCTTCTGCCTGGCTCTTGCCCATACCGCCCTTGGCTTTCAAACCATGGTTGATACAGGGAGCATAGCCGATGATAAGAGAGGGACCGTGCCATGCTTCGGCCTCGCGGAAGGCTTTCAGACACTGGCTTTGATCGGCACCCATAGCAACCTGGGCAACATAGACATTGCCGTATGTGGCTTGCATCAGACCCAGGTCTTTCTTGCCGACACGCTTACCATTGGCTGCGAACTGGGCAATGGCACCAATAGGTGTAGCCTTGGATGCCTGACCACCTGTGTTGGAATAAACCTCGGTATCGATTACAAAGATGTTGACATCCTCTCCGGAACCGATAACGTGATCCAGACCACCGTAACCGATATCGTAGGATGCACCATCACCACCGATAATCCACTGGCTACGTTTTACCAGATAGTGGTCAAGTTCTTTCAGCTGGGCGCAAATGGCACAACCAGCAGCAACGCCCTCTTCGATGAATGGCTTCAGGGTTGCAGCGGCAGACTTTGATGCTTCTGCGTCGTTCTGTCCATCAATCCATTGCTGGGCAGCAGCCTTGTAGCCTTCGCTGGCCTTGTCGCTGGCGATGACCTGATTCAGCAATTCGGTGATACGCTTCTTCATCTTCTTGTTGGCAAGTACCATACCCATGCCGAATTCGCAGAAATCCTCGAACAGAGAGTTTGCCCATGCAGGACCTTGTCCCTTTTCGTTCTTGGTGTATGGAGTAGATGGGATAGAGCCGGAGTAGATAGAAGAGCAACCAGTAGCGTTGGCTACCATCTGACGGTCGCCAAAGAGTTGGCTGATAAGTTTTACATACGGAGTCTCGCCACAACCGGAGCATGCACCGCTGAACTCGAAGAGAGGAGTAGCGAACTGGCTGTTCTTGGGACTCTGTTTGATGTCGATAAGGTCTTGCTTGCTGGTGACGTTCTTTACGCAGTATTCCCAGTTTGCATTCTCCTTTGCTGCTGCTTCCGAAGAATCGTCGTATGCAACCATCTTCAGCGCGGAGCCACCCAGTTTCGGGTTGCCGGGACATACGTCAGCACAGTTGCCGCAACCCAGACAATCCTTGACGCCAACCTGCATTACGAAGTACATGCCCTTCATGGCTGCGGGTGCCTTCATTTCTATTGTCTGACCCTGGAAACCGGCTTTCTCCTCGTTGGTAAGTACGAACGGACGGATACATGCATGAGGGCAAACGAATGCACACTTGTTACATTGGATACAGTTTTCGGCATTCCATACGGGAACGAATCCGGCAACGCCACGCTTTTCGTAGGCAGCTGTTCCCTGTTCCCATGTACCGTCTTCGATGCCCTTGTAGGCACTAACGGGGAGCAAGTCGCCATTTTGTGCATTGATGACACGAACAAGATTGTTGATGTATTCAGGATCATTGTTGGCGACTTTCTCGTCATCGGCCAGATTAGCCCATGCGGGATCAACGGTCAGCGTCTTATATTCACCACCACGGTCAACGGCTGCGAAATTCATGTCGATGACATCCTGGCCTTTCTTTCCGTAAGACTTTACGATGGCCTTCTTCATTTGCTCGACAGCCATTTCTACGGGAATGACTTCTGTGATGCGGAAGAATGCAGATTGCAGAATCGTATTGGTACGGTTGCCCAAACCGATTTCCTGTGCTATCTTGGTGGCATTGATATAATAAACGGTAATGTCGTTCTGTGCGAAATAACGCTTTACGCTGTTTGGCAGGAAGTTGACAAGTTCTTCTCCTTCGAAGATTGTATTCAACAGGAACTGACCACCCTTCTGCAAGCCACGCAACACATCATACATACGCAGATAAGCCTGTACATGGCAAGCCACGAAATTAGGTGTCTTGATCTGATAGGTAGAACGGATAGGCGTATCGCCGAAACGTAAATGTGAGCAAGTGAAACCACCTGACTTCTTGGAGTCGTATGAGAAGTAGGCTTGACAGTATTTATTGGTGTTGTCTCCGATAATCTTTACGGAGTTCTTGTTCGCACCGACAGTACCATCGGCACCCAAGCCAAAGAACTTGGCTTCGAAAATGCCCTTGCCGCCCAGAGCCATTTCTTCCTTCTGAGGCAGAGAGGTGAACGTGAGGTCATCAACGATTCCGACTGTGAACTTGTCTTTGGGCTGGGGGAGAGCCAAGTTTTCATAGACACCGATGATCATGGCAGGAGTCGTGTCGTTTGAACCGAGGCCATAACGACCGCCAACAATCATAGGAGCATTTTCTACGCCATAGAAAGCATCCTTGACATCAAGCAATAAGGGTTCTCCATTGCTTCCAGGCTCCTTCGTACGATCCAGAACGGCAATGCGCTTAGCCGTCTTGGGTACTGCTGCCAACAAATGCTTTACGCTGAATGGACGGTACAAATGTACGCTTACCATACCAACTTTTTCGCCATTGGCGTTCATGTAATCAATGGCTTCACGTGCAGCTTCCGT
Source organism: Bacteroidaceae bacterium (assembly GCA_045617645.1). Classification (GTDB taxonomy): domain Bacteria; phylum Bacteroidota; class Bacteroidia; order Bacteroidales; family Bacteroidaceae; genus Physcousia. Next base: position 22,863 of record JAZLIY010000002.1, read on the forward strand.
TGCAGAACCCATCAGGATGATTACGCGATCTGCATCTTCTGCACCATAGTAGCTGAACAGCTTGTATTCACGACCTGTACGCTCAGAAATGGCTGCCATGTATTTTTCAACAATGGCAGGTACGGCATCGTAATAGCGGTTGCAAGATTCACGATGTGCAAAGAACGTTTCTGGATTTTCAGCCATACCCTTTGCCTGAGGATGCTCGGGGCTCAGGGCGCGTGTGCGGAATTCGCTTACGGCCTTCATATCTACCAAGTCGCGTACATCATCGTCTTCCAGTAATTCAACTTTCTGGTATTCGTGTGATGTGCGGAATCCGTCGAAGAAGTTGATGAAGGGTACTCGTGACTCAATAGCAGCCAGATGTGCTACGGCACTCAGGTCCATGACTTCCTGGACAGAACCTTCTGCCAACATGGCAAAACCAGTCTGTCGGCAAGCCATGACATCGCTGTGGTCACCGAAGATACACAAGGAATGAGATGCAACGGTACGAGCTGATACATGGAACACGCTGGGGAGCAATTCTCCTGCAATCTTGTACATATTAGGTATCATCAGCAACAGACCCTGAGATGCCGTGAAGGTGGTGGTAAGGGCACCTGCCTGTAATGAACCGTGAACAGCACCTGCGGCACCTGCCTCAGATTGCATTTCCTGAACCATTACTGTGTCGCCGAACAAGTTCTTTCTTCCTTGTGCAGCCCACTCGTCAACATGCTCCGCCATGGGAGATGATGGAGTGATGGGATAGATAGCAGCAACTTCGCTGAACATATAGGCTACGTGTCCGGCGCAGGTGTTGCCATCCCATGTCACAAATTTCTTTTCTTTTGTCATAATTTGTTATATATTTAATTCTAAAACCTATGAATCCTTTTTTGTTCGTTTAATATAAGAAGCCATACATCCAGATAGGAACTTCCTGGTCCTTTCCTTTCAGAATACCCGATCGGGCATATATGACATCGGTGCAGCGACGCTTAGGTTCTTCGTCGCATATACGGAAGCGCTGTTTCCCGTCAACCAGGAATGTACTGCTGCGGTCTCCTGTCCGAACATCATGACGGCCCCATAACGAATTCTGGAAAAATGTTTCGAGAAGGGTCTGCTGGCTGATTTCGGACAGATTCATTGCATACATCAGGTTGGTGTTGTGCATAAGCAAACGGGCTGGCTTTTTGGGATATGCTTCCCCATGGCGATATACCATATTGATTAAGCGGGCATCACTCAGACATTTGATGTAGCTCATTACGGTCGCACGACTGGTGAGCATGTCCTGGGCCAGCTGACTCACATTCGGAGCACCTGAGCCACTAACAGCCAGGAGATACAATAATTTTTTTAGCTTATTGAGGTATTTGAGTTCTATTTGCTTGATAAAAGGAATATCTACTTCTATCATCATGTTCATCGCCTTGAGCAGGCTTTCCGAGAAATTTGCCTTTTCGACGAAAAACGGATAATACCCCCGTTTCAGGTAGAGGGGGAAATAATCCAAAGGATTAACTAAAGGCAGTATCTCATCTGAAATCCGTTCGTGCCGATTCTGTATTTCCCGTATGGCATAGGAACGCAAATTTAATCCCGTCTGAAGATTCAGGAATTCCCTGAAAGAGAAACCACGAAGGTTATAGCTCGTTACGATACCATTCAGTTCTGGATTCTCCTCCTTTAGTCGCATCACGCTACTACCGGTGAAGACTACTCGAAGGCGTGGACATCGGTCGTAGATCATTCGTAATTCATGACTCCAGTTCGGGTCTTTATAGACTTGGTCTATCAATAGAACCATTCCGCCAGAATGCATGAACTCTGTGGCAAATTCAAACAGAGTCCTTCCCTGGAAATAGAAATTGTTCATATTGATGTAGAGGCACCTGTGGTCGCGTACACCGAAAAACTCCTTGGCATACTGCAGCAGGAATGTTGTTTTTCCTACACCGCGGCTTCCTTTAATGCCGATAAGGCGATCGCGCCAATTGATTTCGTCCATTAAAGCACGCCTGACGGGGGCATCGGTGTGTTCTACTAAATACTGGTGTGTGCGAAAGAATGTTTCTAGCATACCTTAATTAATATTGTTTCGCGTGCAAAGTTACTTGTTTTTTGTGCAATTTGCAAACTCTACATGGCAAAAAGTGCATTTAAGGCATTTCTTTTTTCGGAAAAACGTCGATATGTCGCATTTGTTTCATAATTGCGCTCTGTCTTTGCAACATATATTTAGATGGTTTTTGGCTGCTGAAACGTAAAGGATTGGGTAGTGTGGCGGCTATAAGTGCGCAGTTCGGGCGTGTCAGATCCTGGGCGCTTCGCCCGAAATGTTGTTGCGAAACTGCTTCGGCACCATAAATGCCATCACCCATTTCGATGGAGTTTAGATAGACTTCCATTATTCTGTGCTTCCCCCATGCGAACTCAATCAAACAGGTGAAATAGGCTTCCAGCCCTTTCCGTACCCAGTTTGAGCTTGGCCAAAGGAACACATTTTTTGCTGTTTGCTGACTTATGGTACTTGCTCCCCGTTTTCGCTTTCCGCTTTCTCGCTCTTTCAGCGCTTTTTCGATTTCGGTGAAATCAAAGCCGTGATGTTCCAGAAAACGTTGGTCTTCGCTGGCCATTACAGCCACTGGCATATAGATGGACATGGAATCAAGTGGAACCCAATGATGCTTTAATCGGATTTTTTCTCCACGCAATACCTGCTGTCCACATCGGATTACCATAAGTGGTGTCACTTGTACGGGACACCATTTATACAGAATAACAAAAAAGATTGTGCTCCCAAAGAACAGGAGCACAATCCATTGAACGATTTTCTGTATTTTTTTCAGTACCCTCATTATTGCAGAGTACCGGCATTTGCTGCTTCAATCATTGCCTTGCTGGCATAGAGATAGATTTCAACGCGACGGCTGGCATTTCTGTCTTCCTTGCCATTTGCATCATAAATCAGATAGTTGGGGTCTTCTCCGTAACCAGTTGCCTGAGCAATCTGAGCGCTGTTCACGTTGCAAGAGCCTGTCAGGAAGCTCTTGACTGCATTTGCTCTGTTCTGGCTTAATGTCAGGTTGGTGGCATCAGAACCATCGCTGCTTGCATAACCATAGATGGCCACGTCGCAGTCTGTATAGACGTTCAACACGTTGCTGGCAAATTTCCTGAGGGAAGCCTGAGCCGCATTTTGCAGGTTGTATTTACCTGTTGCGAACAGAATGCCGTTGTCCAACGTTACCTTGACAGCTTCCAGACCATTGGCATCAGTCGTGGTTTCTACGTTTGCATCAGCCATGGCAGCAGCGGCAGCAGCCTTTGCCTTGTCCATCTTCTTGCCAATAAGTACACCTGCGGTTGTACCACCGGCAACACCAACACCTGCACCAATGGCAGCACCAATCTTGGCACCTTTCTTACCGTTGGCCAGAGCACCGATAGCTGCTCCCAAACCAGAACCTAAGGCACCGCCACCGGCTGCACCGATCAAACCACCTTTTGTCTTGTTGTTCATGCTACCGCAACCAGTAGAGAGCATAGCAATGCAGAGTGCACCTGCAATAAATTTTAATCCTTTCATAGTCCTTTTGATTTTTACTTTTGAAAAATTATTAAATAATCATGTTAAATCAGCTGCAAATGTACACAATTTTTGTGACACTAGATAGAATTCCATGTTTTTTTTATAATTTTGCACAAAATTTGAAATATATTAAGGTTTATGGCAAAAGAATTAGACTTTCTCACGAAAAGAAGTGAGGATTATTCAAAATGGTACAACGAACTTGTTGTAAAGGCTGATTTGGCAGAACAAGCCGATGTACGTGGCTGTATGGTGATAAAGCCTTACGGATATGCAATCTGGGAAAAAATGCAACGCATATTGGACGATAAGTTCAAGGAGACGGGTGTTCAGAATGCCTATTTCCCCTTGCTTATCCCCAAAAGTTTCCTTTCGCGTGAAGCCGAACATGTAGAGGGTTTCGCTAAGGAATGTGCCGTTGTCACCCATTACAGGTTAAAGACAAATGAGACACACGATGGGGTTGTGGTTGACCCAACGGCAAAATTGGAAGAAGAACTCATTATTCGACCAACCAGTGAAACCATTATCTGGAATACGTTCAAGAATTGGATTCATAGTTATCGCGACTTACCCTTGTTGGTTAATCAATGGTGTAATGTGATGCGTTGGGAAATGCGTACCCGATTGTTCCTGCGCACCAGCGAGTTCCTGTGGCAGGAAGGACATACGGCCCATGCCACACGCGAGGAAGCGGAAGCACGTGCCCAGCAGATGCTGAAGGTTTATGCTGATTTTGCAGAAAACTATATGGCCGTACCTGTGGTACAAGGCGTGAAGAGCGAAACGGAACGATTTGCCGGTGCCTTGGATACCTATACGATTGAGGCCATGATGCAAGACGGAAAGGCGCTGCAAAGTGGTACTAGCCATTTCCTGGGACAGAACTTCGGAAAGGCTTTCGAGGTGCAGTTCCTCAACAAGGAAAACAAGCCGGAATACGCATGGGCCACCAGTTGGGGCGTTAGTACCCGTTTGATGGGAGCCTTGATTATGACTCATGGTGATGACAATGGATTGGTTCTTCCTCCTGCCTTGGCTCCTATCCAGGTTGTCATAGTACCTATATACAAGAATCAGGAGCAACTGGATAAGATTGACTCTGCCGTCTTGCCGATTATCGATAATTTGAAGAAGCTTGGCATTAGTGTTAAATATGACAATGCCGATAATAAACGTCCAGGATTCAAGTTTGCCGAATATGAACTGAAGGGCGTACCTGTTCGTCTGGTCGTTGGCGCACGTGATTTGGAAAATGGTACGGTTGAGGTCATGCGTCGTGATACGTTGGAGAAAGAAAGCCGTCCTTTGGCTGGAATCGAAGAATATGTAAAGGAACTGCTCGACATCATCCAGAAAAACATCTTCGAAAAGGCCAAGGCGTACCGTGATTCGCACATCTATGAATGCGAAAATTACGAAGAGTTTAAGGAACGTATAAAGGATGGCGGTTTCTATCTGTGTCCTTGGGACGGTACTGCTGAGACTGAGGCACAAATCAAAGAAGAAACTCAGGCAACCATTCGTTGTGTTCCGTTTGGGGTAGAACAAACGCCTGGAGCAGATATGGTTTCAGGAAAGCCATCTGTTGCCCGCGTCCTGATAGCTCGTTCATACTAATGAAGAATCCTTGGGTTTGGGTCCCAACACTTTTTGTCGCAGAGGAGATCCCAACGGCGATGGTTACCTTCGTTGCTCCTCTCATGTTCTTGCAAACAGGTGTGTCATCGGTTTGGGTGACCGTTTTTTCTTCCTTGCTGTTCATTCCGTGGATCATAAGACCTTGGTTACAATGTCTGACAAACGGAAATGGCATCCGTGGCGGCTTGTATTGGGCAGAAGTCTTTCTGTTGACGGCTTTGCTGCTGGTCACTTCTTCCGTGTTTTATTCTTCGGTTGCCCTTTTTCTCTCTCTTTTGAGCGTAAGCCTGTTCTGTGTCATACATAATATCATATCGGAACGGCTTTATGTCTCTCGTCTGGACTTGTTCTCACAACGCTATTTCCATACGCCCAGGTCATTGTTGGCTTCGATTTCCAGAGTCCTGACATACGGTGTACTGATTATTACCGTTGGGTGGTTGCAGATTTATTTCAGGCAGATACGAATGGCATGGTCTGTTGGCTGCCTTATCCTTGTTGGCGTTTTTTCCTTGTTCTTTGTTTATCATTTGTTTCAAAGGAAAATCTTTTTGGGGAACATAAAAAAGCAGGAAATCAGTCATGCGAAACGGAAGAATGTCAATATTCTCCGATACATAGGTTGTTTCTTGTTGTTTTTGCCACAAGGCCTGATGTTCTTCTCGCGTGTTCTATTTCTTTTGGATAAGCCTGAAAACGGAGGACTCGGATGTACGATTCAGGAGGTGGGCTTTGCCCAGGGGACCGTTGGCGTTATAGCATTCAGCATGGGACTCGCCCTTGGAAAACGGCTGTTAAAAGGAAACAGGTCATCGGTACATCATCTTTTGGGCCTTTGTCTGGGCATGTCCCCTTGTGCCTATCTGCTTTTGACTCTTATGCCATCGGTTAGCCTGCCGGTATTGTGCCTGGCCACCTTTATGGCTCAACTTCTATTTGGCTTGGGACTTAATCTTTGTAATTTGCCGTTTTTCCCTTCATTGGAAAATGTCACACAAACAGCCAATCCTTTTTATTTGCCGTTGGTTCTCGGGCTTATGATTATGCCGATGGCCATAAGTGGCTGGATGGTTCGGCTGATTGGCTATCATCTCTTTTTCTTGATAAATGCGCTTAGTGTCCTACTTGGATGGATTTTCTGGTTTTCTTTTGGCCGTATGTTAAAACGTGTGGCTCTTTTATTCGTCCTGTTGATGCCTTTGTCTGCTCATGCCATACGGTATTCAAAAGAGGATAGTTGCAGGGTCGTTTCCCTTTTGGAACAAGGTAAGTCTCAACCGAAAGGCACGAATATGATGATGTACTATGCCCGTCAGTTCGTAAATGTCCCGTACACATCCTCTACTTTGGAACACGACGAAACGGAACAACTGAGTGTCAATCTCCACCAGATGGATTGTATGACGTTCGTGGAAACCGTTACAGCCCTTACCTTGTCATCCCAGGATGAGGCTCCCTCATGGGATGGCTTTTGTTCGTGGCTGACCAAGCTCCGTTATGATGAAGGCGTGATTGATGGGTATGCCAGTCGTAACCATTATTTCAGCCAATGGGTACAGAGCAACGAGAAACTGGGGCTTGTGGAAGAAATAGGTCCTGTTTCGGATGCTGATGAAGGACCGTTTACACAGGCTCGTAAAATAGATCTTCATTATATGAGTGCCCATCCTGCCAAATATCCGGTTTTGCTGCATGACAGGGAAATGGCCGATAGAATCAGGATAAAGGAGAAGCAGGCATCCAATAACGATGCGCGATACATTCCCTGTTCTCTGTTGGATAGAGATAGTCTTGAACTGAGGGCTGTCCGGAACGGAGATGTTTTGGCCATCGTTACCAAAGTGGACGGTTTGGATGTCAGTCATCTAGGCCTTGCAGAATGGGGGAAAGACGGAAAACTGCATCTTTTGAACGCAAGTAGTGTGCATCATAAAGTGGTATCGGAATCCATGCCATTGCAGCAATATATGGCTAAGCACCCATCGCAATTGGGTGTTCGTGTCATTAGAGTATGTAGGAGAAAACAGAATTAACGGTCGAGGTAATGCGCTATTTTATTACACTTTCTTATGACGGTACAGCCTATCATGGCTGGCAGATACAGCCAAACGGCATCTCTGTTCAGCAAACGATCCAGGTTGCCTTGTCTGTCTTGCTGAGAAAACCCGTAGAGGTGGTAGGTGCCGGTCGAACGGACGCCGGAGTGCATGCCCGTATGATGGTCTGCCATTTTGATTGGGACGATGTGCTCTCATCGGATGATTGTGTACAGTTGGTGTATAAGCTGAACAAGTTGTTGCCTCAGGACATTTCCGTTCAGAGGGTTGAAATGGTTCCTGCGGAGATGCATGCGCGTTTCTCAGCCACAGCTCGCACATACCATTATTATATACATACGCGTAAGGCACCTTTTCTGCGGTCGTACAGTTGGCAAGTATATGGAAACCTGGATTTCGCAAAGATGAACGAGGCTGCCAAATGTCTGCTCCAGTATCGCGATTTCACCAGTTTCAGTAAGCTGCATACCGATACGAAAACGAATGACTGCACCATAACGGAAGCCTTTTGGCAAGAAATCTCCTCCGGCGAATGGCGCTTTACCATTACGGCCAACCGTTTCCTTCGCAATATGGTCAGGGCCATTGTGGGTACCCTTGTAGAAGTGGGGCGAGGCAGGATGACATTGAGCCAGTTCCACGAAGTCATAGAACAGAAGAACCGATGCATAGCTGGTGAGAGCGTTCCCGCCAAGGGCTTGTTTCTGGTGGATATAAAATACGAGTAGCTATGTGGTGGATATACGCTTTTCTGTCGGCCATGTTCCTGGGATTGTATGATGTATGCAAGAAGCATGCATTAAAGGACAATGCCGTTTTGAAAGTCCTCTTCCTGAACACGTTGTTCTGTAGTTGCATCTTCTTGCCTCTGGTGCTGTCCTCGGCATTCGGATGGTTGGATGATACGAGTATGCTGTATGTGCCCGTACAAGGGTGGGGCGTTCAGAAGTATGTTGTCCTGAAAAGTGTAATAGTGCTTGGCAGTTGGGTTTGCGGATATTATGGCATCAAGCATCTGCCCCTCACACTGGTTGGCCCCATCAACGCCACTCGTCCTGTGATGGTCTTGCTCGGGGCTTTGCTCATTTTTGGCGAACATCTGAACTTCTATCAATGGATAGGTGTCGTTCTGGCTGTTTTCGGCTTTTACCTGTTGAGCTGTAGCGGTAAAAAGGAAGGTATCGACTTTCGCCACAACCATTGGGTGCTGTTGATTATCCTGGCAGCCGTATTGGGGGCGATAAGTGGGCTATACGACAAATACCTCATAGCACCTGTCTCAAATGGTGGCGTAGGGCTCAATCGTATGGTTGTCCAGAGCTATTTCTGCTTCTATCAATGCCTTATTATGGGGTTGTTCCTTCTGCTCCGTTTGCCTGGAAGCCGGAAACCGTTCCATTGGGACAGCTGTATCCTGCTTGTCAGCTTGTTTTTGAGCATAGCAGACTTTGTCTATTTCTATTCGCTTAGTTTGGATGGCGCCATGATCAGCGTCATCAGCATGATACGTCGTGGCAGCGTTGTCGTGAGTTTCTTTGTGGGAGGCTTTGTCTTTCACGAGAAGAATCTCAGGGACAAGTCCATCGACTTGGCATTGGTTCTATTGAGCATGTTTTTCCTCTATATCGGCAGTAAATAAGATGAAACAGATTGTATTGATATTTTGTGTCTTGTGTGCGTCCACCCTATGCGCACAGGTTCGTGTACGCGACTTGTTCGAATCCGCCCCGGACAGCGTTTTCCCGCTGTTGACAAAAAACAACCGTTTGGATTGTCTGGATTTTATGGAAAACAAAATGTCCGCAAAGGTAAAGAATCAGTTGAACCAGGATTCAGAGTTGAAGACTTTGACGGACAAGTACCTTATGATGCAGATGAGCGGCAAAAGCCGTGTTGAAATGTATCTGATGAACGATTCCATGTTCTGCATGGTAAGAACCTATCTGGGACCTGGCGAGGACAGTAATCTCTCATTCTATACGACAGCATGGGAGCCGTTGGATATTCCATTGCCCCATCCTTCAGTCAAGGAGTTCTGGTCGGAAGTGCCGGAGGAAAAGCAACAGGAGGCTTTGACGGCTCAATCCTTGCTTGCAGACCTCCCCCTGATAGGCATTTCCGTGCAACCCGACTCCGGAGCATTTGTCTATACTTTATCTATCGTTGAACTTCCCGAAAAGGAAAAAGAGATAGCAAAGCAATATGTCAAGCCTATCACCTATAAGTGGAATGGAGAGGCGTTCCAACGTTAGGACAAGCATTGGACAATGGGATAATATAGTAGCCAGCCCTTTTATCACACATAAAAATCCTGTAGAACCACAAAAAAAACGCAAAGCGAATCTGTTGCTGACAGAAACACTTTGCGGTTATTGTTCCAGCGCTTTCCTGATGTGGAAATTACTTTTTGAAGTAGCGGTTGAAGAGACCCTGGAAACCAGCGCCGTGGCGTGCCTCATCCTTGGCCATCTCATGAACAGAGTCGTGGATAGCATCGAGGTTGAGCTGCTTAGCCACCTTTGCGATTTCCATCTTGCCGGCGCAAGCGCCTTCCTCAGCGAGCATACGCTTCTCAACGTTTGTCTTGGTATCCCAAACTACCTCGCCGAGCATCTCAGCGAAGCGTGAAGCGTGGTCTGCTTCCTCAAGAGCGTAGCGCTTGAAAGCCTCGGCAATCTCTGGGTAACCCTCGCGGTCAGCCTGACGGCTCATAGCGAGATACATACCAACCTCTGTACATTCGCCCATGAAGTGATCCTTCAGACCCTGGCGTACGAAGTCGCCTTCTGCACCAGCTGGGATAGCATTTGCTATACCAATCTCGTGTTCTGTTACAAACTGAAGAGCAGCACTCTCTTCCATTTTCTTAAACTTGCTGCCAGGCACTTTACATTGTGGGCAGCGCTCTGGAGCTGTGTCACCTTCGTGAACGTAGCCGCAGACAGGACAAATCCATTTTGACATAATAGTTACGTTATAAAATTTCTTTTTAAGAACTGTTGCTTATTCTATTTGGTAGCGAGGGCATCAGCCAAAGCTTCCATTGCTGGAATGTCTGATTTCTTCATTCTGCTTGTTATGGTGACTGTTGGCTCGACGATTTCTATATTTTTCATGGAAGAGAGCATTTCCTTCATTACTCGTCCAGCACTTGGTGCCCACGAACCGTTCTCTATGATGGCTGCACGACGTTTGCTCCAGCCCTTTATCTCCAGGCGATGCAGAAAGTCGTACATGGGAGAGAAGAGCCCACCGTCGTATGATGCGGCAGCAACGACAAGTGTAGAATGGCGGAATGCATCCTCAACGTTCTCTGCCATGTCGGAACGGCAGAGGTCGCTTACAACAACTCTCTCAACACCCTTGTTCCTGAGAATCTCTGCAAATTTCTCGGCAGCAGCCAATGTGCCACCATGTATTGAAGCACAGGCGATGAAAACGCCTTCTGTCTCGACATCATAACGACTCCAGATATCATACAAGCGCAGATATTCCCCGAGATTGTCTTCAAGGAGAGGCCCGTGAAGGGCTCTGATGGCTTTTATCTGCAGAGTTGAAGCCTTCTTGAGTAGAGCCTGTACGGGAGCACCGTATTTGCCTACGATATTGAAATAGTAGCGGCGTGCCTCACAGCTCCAATCATCGTCGTCTCTTCCGTAGAATCCGCACGTTGATAATGAACCGAATTTGCCGAATCCATCTGCACTATATAGTACTGAATCATACTGGTCGTATGAGACTAGAACTTCTGGCCAGTGTACCATGGGTGCTGCAATAAACTGGAGAGAATGTTTCCCGAGCTCCAGGACATCTCCTTCCTTGACCGTTATAGTGCGACCTTCAAGGTCAATGTTCTCGAAGAATTGAGGAAGCATCCGGAGAGCCTTGGCGCTTGCTACAAGCTTGACGCCCGGATATGAATCAAGTACCCACTTTGTGAGGGAGGAGTGGTCTGGCTCCATGTGGTGAACCACGAGATAGTCTGGCTGTTTTCCTTCGAGAGCCTCATTTAGGTTTGACTTCCACTCATCAGCCATTCTTGAATCGGCTGTGTCAAGTATTGCGATCTTCTCATCGAGAATGATGTATGAATTGTATGAAATACCTTGAGGTACTATATATTGTCCCTCAAACAGATCGATGGTGTTATCGTCAACACCGATGTATTTTACGTTATTGCCAAGATCTTTCGTCATATTGCCATGATAGGTTTAATTGTTGTTGGACATAATTTCTTTTACAAAAATATAGTTTTATTTTTAAAAATGGTAATATTTGACCATGAATTTTCTGAAAACATTCAAAAATTTCCGTTTCACCCGTGAAATGTGCGGATTAGGCATCAATCATCGTTGGCTTTAAGGGGAAAGGCTTATGTATTTGACGATAGGGTAATAACCAAAGCTAATATGCTCCTTTTAATTTATATCTAACAATTATATTGTTGACATTCCCTGCTTTTACTTTTTCTGCAACTTCTTTCATGCAATCAGGGATAAAGCCATCAATGTATTGCGAGGACAAAGCCAATAGCTCATATTGAATGTTTCCATAAAAAAAACCGTCTGAGTAACATTCTGGAAAAGGATAAAGGAAACATGCGGAAAGATGATCTTGCATAAGTGCAGGAGAATCGAAAGACGTAGTTATGACATCACCTTCTTGTTTGTTGAAAATAACATCCATGGCATTTTCATCTCCCATTCTCCGAATGATTAAATTCGGAGACTCAATAATTCTCCCACCATAATACGTTTTTTCTTTTCCTGCCAGCCACTCGTTGTTGTCAATTGCTTGCTGAATATCTTTCTTTGTGTACAAGGGAGTCTTCCCTATGTAATTGTATGCGATGTATGGTGAACATTGACCATTTTCCAGTTCATAGGCTGTGTTGTCCAATGTTGGACATAGTAAACAACGTTCTTGTCCCATATAGAAATGTGGGCGATTCATTTCCAACATCTTGGCATCGTTTAATTTAAGCGGAACGGTTTGTGATACCAGTTTGCCGTCATTGTCATAAATGTTGATTCTATGGTCGGTCTCTTCAGTAGGCTCGCCACCTATCATAAAAGTATGAGTCAATGAATAAAAGTAGCCATCATGATGGGTTATTTGATGGTAATCAAACTCGCCAAGTCTGATACTTTTCACAAATTTGTCATCTAACGTATAGATCAGCAATTTCTTTGATTCTGCATCTGTAAGGATAATGGAGCTGTCTCCTTCATCGATGTACATAGACTTTAGCCTAATCCATTCGTTGTTGGCGCTTCCATGATGTGAAATGTCATAAAGAAATTTACCTTTCGTATCAAAGACTTTTATGAATCCATTTTGTTCACAGGAAAAGCAAAATATTTTGTCACCATGTACGGAAATGCTGTTTATTACAGGTATTAGTGCTTCTTCTGTCAATTCTAATTCTATGACTTCCAAATCAGACACTTTATCTTTAACCTCTACAAAGTTGTTGTCATCAAATGTTATGTTATATTTCGCATTGTCAGTCTGAATGCTGTTGGAACAAGCATATAACATAATAGAGAATATAGGAAAGCAGATGGTTCTTTTCATATCATCCTTTTTTAAAGATTCGTCTAAAAGATTTCTTGGAAGGCTCATGTTTTTTATAGAACGTAAATTCAAGAAAAATATTATGGGAAAAAGAGATATCACCTGTTTTTTGCAGAATTTATCGTATCGCGATTAGACTTTGGTAGCCAGCCATAGCTATCAACATTCAAATCCTATGCGGCTATTGCAAGCTGTTGCATTTCGCTATAATGTAGTGCGTTACGAGCAAGTAAGCCTGTCGCTTTCGGCTTTCCGATAAAAGTTCGTAGTTACAGCCCCGTAAACTTGTAGTTACAGCTCCATAAACTTGTAGTTACAGTAGAAAAAGTTTGTAGTTACAGCTTTTCGGTCGTGTAGTTACAAAGTTCCGGACGTGTAGTTACAGCTTTTTTGTCGTGTAGTTACAATTTTCCGCAAACTCTTCGGCGCAATTCTATCAATACCGAAGCACAATGGTTTTGTTTGTACGAAACGAAACTGCTAACAGTACTATACAACCAGTCTTTTACTTCCATAAGATGCTCTTTGTGGCTATAATATAATAAGGTATAGGTAATATTCACATTCCGCTTCATAACTTTGCTGTTTATGTAATCATCGCATAGCGATGGGATATTGGTAGCCAGCCATTCCTATGGCTGGTAGGCAGGATATCGGAGAGATATGCATGCCGTAAGGTATGCGATATTTCCCCCGTTGTTGTCCCATACCTGACG
>JAZLIY010000003.1:0-31055 GCA_045617645.1 Bacteroidaceae bacterium
TTTTTTATAAAACTTTATAACTTATGTTATACCAAACTGGCATTTTTACGTACATTTCTGTAATTCGTTGTAATCATTTGTTGCAAATCCGTTCGTGCTTGTCCGATGAAATCCGGCACCCTGCTAACTGCATCATTTCTCGTTGACATTATTGCATCGACATAGATTTGAACAATTTGGATATTCTTATTATCAACCAGCATACTACAACACTTACAAATACTTTAATAAATGTTACTATCATGTTACTTGATGTAATATTAAATGCATGTATATGCCTATATTATAACATTATAGCACAATGTTGTGAGGTAATAGCCTATTACCTGCGTATGAAGTCTGTGCTGGACAGCGACCAGACGGAGTTTATGATGGACATGATAGAGTTCTGTCCCAAGGAGGTCTATGATAACCCCAACGAGCCGGAAGATATCTGGTAAACAGCAGGGCGTAACATAACAGGGGGGGCGTACACGCGCCCCCCTTGCTGTTTGTTCGCTCCTGTGTGTCGGATTAGGACTCGGTGGGGGTTTTCTGCAAATTTATGCCTCGCACATGGCACAATGTGAATAAAAAGTCGTATCTTTGTCGTTGAAAATAAAAAAATAAGGGATATGAAAAGAACTAAAACATTAGTATTTCTATTGGCATTCCTGACATTCTTTGCCGGTTGCAAGGAAGACATCGACATGTCGGCCAGATATGTGTTCACGGCGCGGACCATTATGGACTACCTGTCAGATCACGAGCAATACAGCGAATACTGCAAGCTGTTGGGAATTGTTCACATAAGCGAAATCTCGGAAACTACGCTGGACCAGTTACTGCGCGCCAGGGGGCACTATACGGTCTTTGCACCGACCAACGAGGCCATCGAGGCCTACTTGCATGAACTGGACTCCCTGGAAACCTTCATGAATGCACCCACGTGGGACGGATTCACGGACGAGCACAAGAAGGACAGCATCCAGCAGAGCATCGTGAAGAGCAGCATCATAGACTTCGGAGACAACATGCAGGCGATGGAGACGATAGACTTCCCGCTGGACAACAACGCGGAGATTCCCATTGCTAACCTGTACGACCGCAAGCTGACGGTGATGCACGGGCAGAACGAGGCGTTGTGGATAAACGGCTCTGAACTGGATGGTACGAATCGGAACATCACCTGTACAAACGGATATGTCCAGCGCATGAACCAGGTGGTGGCATCCAACAACAATACGCTGTCGGATTTCATCATAGACATCTTGAGTAAGAAGAAAGAAGGGTTCTATGTGGCGAGCCTGCTGGCTCAGGCCGTGGGGCTGACAGACACGCTGAAGGTACGCGAGGATGAAGTTTACCGTAAGACTTATCTGGGATCCGCATCCGAATTGCAGAATGGACCCTATCCGACTCACCGCTACTACGGCTTCACGTATTTTGCCGAGACGGACTCGCTGTGGAGTGCCACGCTGGGCAAGCCGGCACTGGACATAACGGTGGAGGACGTGGTGGACTTCGTGGCGCAGCGGGGCTACTACCCCGATGCCGTAAACGACGAGAACTATACGAGCGAGGACAACATGCTGAATCAGTTCGTGACATATCACCTGCTGCCCATACGTATGGCGCGCGACCGTATCGTATATCACCGCAACGAGAAGGGTTTCGACCCGGTCAGACTACGTCAGCCCGAATCTGCCATCCGTGATTTCTACACCACGATGGGCAAGCGCAGGCTCATCCAGTTCTTCGAGGGCAAGGAGAGCCAGGGAGTACGCATCAACCGTTTCCCGAAGATGGATAACGGACGGCGTGGCACCTATCACGAGCTATACTGCGAACCGGGGAAGGAGGGCGTCCATGTGGGAGAGTCGGACACGCAGAAGGGCGGCAACCTGAGCAACGCCATCGTGTTCCCCATAGACGACTTCCTGGCATACGACCAGGAAACACGGAGGAACCTGGGCAAGGAGCGTATCCGCTGGGACATCTGCGGCATGCTGCCGGAGATGATGAACAACGACATGCGTCTGAGTTTCAGCTACCACAACGAATTTCCGAAGGATGTCGTATATAAGTATTTCGATGACATCTGGGTGGGCGACGAAACGGAATTCCGTCAGGACAATACGGGCGGTTCCTATTATTCCCTCGGCTATTCGGGCCTGTACCAGGGAGACGCGCACACGGCAAACGGATCGGTGGACATGATCTTGCGTCTGCCTCCCGTGCCCACCGCAGGGACGTACGAGTTCCGCTATGGCGTGGGATCGGGCGACAGCAACCGTGGTATCTTTCAGATATACTGGGGCGACAACCGGGAGCATCTGGTTCCCCAGGGGGTACCCATCGACATCCGTATGGGCGGGCTCTATTTCCATACCACGGGAGGAAACGTGCCCAACAGTATGGGTTGGGAGGACGATACCGAGGATGATGACTACAATGCCACCATCGACAAGAACCTGCGCAGTCACGACTACATGAAGGGACCACAGATCATAGAAGACGGACGTGACTGGGAGGCTACCCTGCGACGTATCATCGTGCGTCAGCACATGGATCCGGACAAGACATACTACCTGCGCATAAAGAGTGCCACCGACAAGCGACAGCTGCTTCTGGTGCTCGACTACTTTGAACTGGTTTCCAAGGAAGTCTATGACAATCCGGTTGACCCGGAAGATGTCTGGTAAAAATCAGGCTTGCAGAAACTCTTGGGCCACGATGCGCGTTTCGGCATCGCATGCCAGGTAGTCCTCCAACGTGGGAGTGCCGATGTGCGGCATTTTCTGCAAGGCCTGTTCGATGACCTCTGCCATTTGTAAGAAGGAACAGCATTCCCGGCGGAAGGCTAAGTTCACGACCTCGTTGGCCGCATTGACAATACAGGCGGCATTACCACCCATGCGTATGGCTTCGTAGGCCATCTGCAGGCAACGGAATTTTTGCATGTCCGGTTTCTCGAACGTCAGGTCTTTCATGTTCCACCAGTCCAGTCGGGGGAAGGAACTGCTCAGGCGTTCAGGGTAGGAAAGTGCCAGCTGTATGGGTACGCGCATGTCGGGAGCACCCAGCTGTGCCTTGACGGCTCCGTCCTGGAACTGCACGGCACTGTGTACGACGCTCTGTGGATGTACGACAACCTGTATCTGGGTGGGATCGACGTCGAAAAGCCAACGGGCTTCTATTACCTCGAACCCCTTGTTCATCATGCTTGCGCTGTCTATCGTTATCTTAGCTCCCATGTCCCAGTTGGGATGCTTCAAAGCCATGGCCGGAGTCACGTCTTTCAGCTGTTCCTGGGAAAAGGTGCGGAAGGGACCGCCGCTGGCTGTAAGGATGATCTTCTCGATGGGGGACTGCTCGCCCATCAGGCTCTGGAAGATGGCGCTGTGCTCGCTGTCCACCGGCAGGATAGGTACGTGGTGTTCGATGCAGAGGCGCGTGACAAGTTCGCCTGCCACGACCAGCGTTTCCTTGTTGGCCAGTGCGATGGGCTTGCTGGCCTGGATGGCGCTGATGGTGGGACGCAGGCCGGAGAAACCGACCAGGGCCGTGAGGACGATGTCCACGGGTTCCATCTGTACGACCTGGCACAGGGCCTCGGATCCGGCATATACCTGGATGGGCTCGTTCCGGAGTGCCTCGCGGACGTATTCGTAACGCGACTCATCGGCAATGACTACGGCGGCAGGGTGGAACTGCAATGCCTGACGGATGAGCAGGTCGGCCTGGCTGTGGGCCGTGAGTACGTATGCTTCGAATAAATCGGGATGTTCTTCTATTACTTGCAGGGTCTGGGTGCCGATGCTGCCCGTTGACCCTAAGATGCAGATTCGTTTCATAATGTAAGTAAGCCTTCCGGCAGGTCCATATAGATGATCCTGCCCTGGTAATCTATTCGCTGTATGAAGTACTCGGTGGCCGGTACCAGATGGTCTCCCACCTGGAAGAGCACG
Organism: Bacteroidaceae bacterium; assembly: GCA_045617645.1. Taxonomy (GTDB): domain Bacteria; phylum Bacteroidota; class Bacteroidia; order Bacteroidales; family Bacteroidaceae; genus Physcousia. The sequence continues at coordinate 3,951 of JAZLIY010000003.1, forward strand.
TTAGCCGTACTGTCGTCCACCGCATTTATTTCGCCCAGGTCTCCCGCGTGTGCGTCCGTCACGTGAAAACCGGTAAAATGCCGCCATTCGGATATCTCTTCCTCGGATGCGGAAGGGGTCAGGGAATAGGGAAAATAGACATCTGCCCCACATAGCTCCCTGGCAGCGTCGGCACTGTCGTAGTCCTGGAATTTCAGCAATGCCACGTAATCCGAGCGGAACCGGTACTCCTCCAGGAAGAAGGGGACCAGGATGCCGTCTATGCGCAGTATCAGGTAGTCTGCCTCGGCCCTGTCCCACACATCGTCGGTAAAGGACATGGACACCTCGCCCCGCACACCATGCGTCCGGGTTATCTGTCCTATCTTGTAAACGGAACTTTCTTCTATCATTCTATTCTCCTGATGCAGGCACCCAGGGCATTGAGCCTTCCTTCAATGTTCTGGTAACCACGGTCTATCTGCCCCACGTTGTCTATCTGGCTTGTCCCCTGGGCACTCATGGCGGCAATCAGCAGGGCTATGCCGGCGCGGATGTCGGGGCTGGTCATTCTGCCGGCATGCAGCTGGATCTGGTGGTCGTGACCTACGACTACGGCACGGTGGGGGTCGCACAGGATGATCTGGGCTCCCATGTCGATAAGTTTGTCCACGAAGAACAAACGGCTCTCAAACATTTTCTGGTGTATGAGCACCGAGCCCTTGGCCTGTGTGCTGACGACCAAAAGGACGCTCAGCAGGTCGGGGGTGAGCCCTGGCCAGGGGGCATCTGCTATGGTCATGAAGGAGCCGTCCAGGAAGGACTCTATCTCGTAATGGTCTTGACGGGGCACGATGATGTCGTCGTTCTCCTGAACGATGTCTATGCCCAGCCGGCGGAAGGTGTCGGGGATGATGCCCAACTGCTCCTTGCCCACGTTCTTGATGCGTATGCCGTCGCCCACCATGGCTCCCATTCCGATGAAGGAACCCACCTCGATCATGTCGGGCAATATCGTATGGGTGGCGCCATGCAGGTGATCCACGCCCTGGATGGTAAGCAGGTTGCTGGCAATGCCGCTGATGTGTGCTCCCATGCTATTCAGCAGGTGACACAGCTGCTGTATGTAGGGCTCGCAGGCCGCGTTGTAGATGGTGGTGGTGCCCTGTGCCAGGACGGCTGCCATGACGATGTTGGCCGTTCCCGTAACAGAGGCTTCGTCCAGGAGCATATATGTTCCGTGCAGTTGGTCTGCGATGATGTTGAAGACGCCCTTCTGTGCGTCGTACAGGAAGTCTGCCCCTAATTTCTGGATACCCAGGAAATGCGTGTCCAGACGGCGACGACCGATCTTGTCACCCCCGGGCTTGGCTACTACGGCCTGTCCGAACCGGGCCAGCAACGGGCCGATGAACATGACGCTTCCCCTAAGCTGGCTGCAACGTGACAGGTATTCGTCGCTTTGTAGGTAGCCCAGGTTCACCTCGTCGGCCTGAAAGGTGTAGTCGCCGGGTGCGTTCCGTGTGACGCGCACGCCGATGTCTCCCAGCAGACGTATCTGGTTGTTGACATCGGCAATGTCCGGGATGTTCTGAATACGCACGGGCTGGTCTGTCAGCAATGTGGCACACAGCACTTCCAATGCCTCGTTCTTGGCTCCCTGCGGTGTGATGTCACCTTTCAGGCGATGCCCTCCTTCGATGATGAATGATGCCATACTGCTGTTATTTACGTTTCCTCCTGTTCTTGGAAACGGGTGATGTGCCGGTGGACACTGTGCCGAACCGGAAGGTGGCCGGATCCAGGTGTATTTTCCCGTCTGTGTATTTGGCTATGTCCTGGATGATCAGGGTTTCGTCCATAGAGTCCCTATTCCAGGTGAACAGGTCTTGCTTCATCTGGTTCGCCACCATCTGTACTAGGGTGTCACGTTCCTTTCCCTCGGGAAGCTCTGCGGCATAGTGCAGGCATTCCTCCACCAGAAAACCGTAGTGCTTGCGGTCGATGTTTTTCATTGGGTAATGAAGGGGGGACGGATGAGAGTGTATCTGCTCCATGGGCACGATCTCCACGGGATAGTCGATGTCGAGCTTGTACTGCGACATGCGTGCCAGATGGTTCCACAGCTTTGTCTCAAAATCGGGCTGACTGCTTTGCTCGTGCATGATACGTGCCATGATGGCTATGATGCCCCTGGCGCACTTGGTACGCTCGTTCTTGTCGGGCATGTCGGTGGCTATGTCCACCATATCCTGAATGGCTCTGCCGTATTCGGGCATCACCAGCTGTTCTCTTTGGGTGTTATATTGCATCTATAAAAGTTTTTTAGATTGAGTCGCAACGAATTCTTTCAGGTAGTAAGGCTCAAAATAGGCTACATCCTGGAATTGCCCATTGGCCATGGCGCGCTCCGCCAGCGGGTACATGTTGCGTGCCAAGGGGTGTATGTCGTCCAGGAAATGTGCGTTGGGGTGCGTGATGCATTCCCGGCATTTCGCGGCTCCGTTACCGAAGAAATAGACCGGCCCCTGTTCCAGGTAGGCGGCATACGTATTCTCATCTACAATGTCGGCCTGGGTAGCCCGTACCTCGTGAAGGGCTCTGTCATAGACGGCAGAATAGACCTCCATGCGGCGGGCGTCCACCATGGGTACCAACAAGGCTTCGTCCGGCAGTTCCTCGTGATAAAGAAGGACAGGGACGCACAGGATCTGCAAGGTGGGGATGGCTATCAGCGGAATGTTGCGGCCATAGCAGACTCCCTTGGCCATGGACACACCGATGCGCAATCCGGTGTAGCTTCCGGGGCCTTGACTTACGGCAACGGCATCCAAGGGGATGGCATGACTCTCAGCGTATGACAAGGCTTCTTCTACGAAAACACCACAGGAGACGGCATGGCTGGGTCCCTCTGCATCTTCGCGGTGAAAGAGCGATTCACCGTCCTGACTAAGCGCAACGGAACAGACCTTTGTGCTCGTTTCAATATGTAAAATACACGACATCTGCGTTTTTTATGTGATATTTCGCTACAAAATTACAATTTTTTGGTATTATTTCCGTACTTTTGTAGAAAATTGTTGTTAAAAACAGCTATGATACAATCCATGACAGGGTACGGCAAAGCAATTGTCGTGTACCAAGAGAAGAAAATTATTGCGGAAATCAAGTCGCTGAACAGTAAGGCGCTTGATCTTTCCACCCGTATAGCACCTGTCTATCGGGAAAAGGAAATGGAAATCCGTTCCATGATAGCCAGCAGCCTGGAGCGCGGGAAAGTAGATTTCAGCCTGTGGATAGAGAAGGACGAGGCTCAGGATGCAGCCCCCATCAACAGCGCGCTGCTCCAGAACTATCACTTGCAGATAAAGGCCATCGCAGCCCAATATGATATCCCGGAGCCCGATGACTGGTGGGCCACGCTTCTGCGTATGCCGGACGTGATGGTGCGCAGCGAAGTGCAGCAGGATCTGACCGATGAGGAATGGCAGGCAGCACGTTCCGCCGTGGAGAACGCCATAGCTCAGCTTGTGGATTTCCGTAAGCAGGAAGGTGCCGCTCTCCAACGAAAGTTCCAGGAGAAACTGGATAACATCGCCTCTCTACTGGCCAGCATTGAACCGTATGAGAAAAGTCGTACCGAGAAAATCCGCCAGCGCCTGATGGACGGCCTGCAATCCATTCCCGATGTGGAGTACGACAAGAACCGTCTGGAACAGGAGATGATCTACTACATAGAGAAACTGGACATCAACGAAGAAAAGCAACGTTTGGCCAACCATCTGAAATATTTCGCCGAAACCATGGACAACGGACATGGGCAGGGCAAGAAACTGGGATTCATCGCCCAGGAGATGGGACGCGAGATAAACACCACGGGCAGCAAAAGTAATCAGGCCGAGATGCAGAACATCGTGGTGAAGATGAAGGATGAACTGGAACAGATAAAGGAACAGGTACTTAACGTAATGTAGCAAATGGGAAAACTATTGATCTTTTCAGCCCCCAGTGGTAGTGGCAAGAGTACCATTGTACAATGGCTCATGACGCACCCCGAACTTCAATTGGCTTTCAGTATCAGTGCCACCAGCCGTCCGCCCCGTGGCACGGAGCAGGACGGTGTGGAATATTTTTTCCTGACTCCTGAGGAATTTCGTGCCCGCATAGAACGAAACGAGTTCCTGGAATACGAGGAGGTCTATGCCGACCGTTTCTACGGAACACTCAAATCTCAGGTGGAAAAACAACTTGCGGCCGGTCAGAATGTGGTTTTCGATGTGGACGTAAAGGGTGGATGCAACATAAAGCAGTTCTACGGAAACCGGGCGCTCAGCATCTTCATCCAGCCCCCTTCTATCGAAGAGTTGCGCCGTCGGCTCATAGGACGCGGTACCGACAGCATGGAGCAGATAGAGAGCCGTTTGGCAAAAGCCGAGTACGAACTGACTTTCGCACCCAAGTTTGACCATATCGTAGTCAACGACGATTTAGCCACGGCCGAGGAGAATACTTTGGCCCTCGTGAAGGAATTCATAAAGTGATAGGGGAACTATTATGATTAGGACAGGTATCTACGGAGGAACGTTCAACCCGATTCATAACGGGCACACCCAGCTGGGACAGGCTTTGGTGCAGGACGGTATGGTCGATGAACTGTGGTTCCTGGTGTCTCCGCAGAATCCGTTAAAAGTAGATCAGAAACTGCTTGACGATGAGGCTCGTCTCCGTCTGGCGCATTTGGCCATACAGGAAACGGAGAAACTACACGTGAGCGATTTCGAGTTCCACCTGCCTCGTCCTTCTTATATGGTAAATACCCTGGCATGTCTCAGTCGGCAGTATCCCGACCGGGAGTTCATTCTGGTTATCGGGGCCGACAACTGGGAACGTTTTCATTGTTGGTACCATGCCCAGGAGATATTGCAGCATTACAGGCTCATCATTTATCCTCGTCCGGGATATCAGATAGAGAACATCCCTCAGGGAGTGGTGGTGGCACAAACCCCCTTCATAGACATCTGCAGTACAGACATACGCAATAGCATCGGTCGTGGAGACTATGACGGCAGTGGACTCCATCCGGCCGTGTGGAAAGAAATAACGTTAAATGGATACTATAAAAATGAAAAGAATTAGCATTTTGACGCTCGTTTTGATGAGCACCGTTATGGGAATGGCGCAGAAAACGCCCGTAGAGAAATACGAAATAGCCCCCTGCGGATTCGAGGAGGTGTATCTGGACGGGATACAGAAATATCCCAGCAAAATAATAGACACGACCAATGGTCAGTATGTCGGGCAGGTAGATCCCGAGGACTATCTCTATGGCTACGGAATGTTTCTGGGTAATGATGGAACCCAGATAACAGGCAAGTTCCGTCAGGGCCAGTTGCTTTTTGGTATCACCGTGGCACAACAGAATGCCATTGTGGGCAGTCCTACGTATTACGCTTCATACAGTTTGCAGACAGGACGGTTGGAATACATCTTCCGTAATAATCAGAAATTTGCCCTCGAAGGGGAAAGTCTTGGCGATTATGCTTTCGTTACGATGAAGTACCTAAATGGTGACCAGTACGTCGGCGAAGTCTATAAGGGAAAGCGTCACGGCTTTGGTATCTATTATTATGCCGATGGTGATTTCTGGTTCGGAGAGTATAACAACGATGTCCGCGTGGGCTATGGTGCCCTCTATACCGTGGGTGATGGCATGTTCATCGGCGAATGGTGTGGCGAGAACGTAAAGCGCATCATCTCTGTTAAGAGGAAATAAACATGAATTGCTGATATGGGTAAGATAAGAGTTGGTTTCGGATTCGACGTTCATCGGCTTGTACCCGATCGACCACTATGGCTGGGCGGCATCCAGTTGGAACACGAACTGGGCCTGTTGGGGCATAGCGATGCAGATGTGCTGATCCATGCCATCTGCGATGCCCTGTTGGGAGCTGCCAATATGCGTGACATCGGTTATCATTTCCCGGACAACAGTCAGGAATTTCTGAACATCGACAGTAAGATCCTCTTGCGCAAGACCGTTGGCCTGATAGCAGAAAAGGGGTATAGGGTAGGGAATATCGATGCCACCGTCTGTGCCGAACGTCCCAAGCTCAAAACTCATATTCCAGCCATGCAGATATGTCTGGCAGAAGTTATGGGTATAGATCCCGATGATGTCAGCATCAAGGCCACTACCACAGAAAAGCTTGGTTTTATAGGTCGGGAAGAAGGTATCTCCGCTTATGCTACGGTGTTGATAGAAAAGTAATTCCCTTTTATCTTCTGCGACCGAAGAGGTCTTTCATACCGTCCAGGTCGAAACCGAGGGTAAAGCGCATGGTCTGGTCCAAGGGGTTCGTCTGACTGGTACTGAATACGTAGGCGGCATCTACGGAGAATACGCTCATGTGGAAGCCGGCTCCCACGGTGAAATATTTTCGGTTACCCTTGTTGGCTGCTTCGTGATGGTAACCGCCGCGAAGCATGAAGCGGTCGTTGTAGGTGTATTCCATACCTAGGCTCCACTGTATCTCCTCCATTTCTTCCTTGAATCCGTTGGGGGCATCATGGAAGCTCTTGAAGATACCGGAGATGGGTGAAATATCATAGTGTTCTCGCTGTACACGGTCGGTATATTCTTCTTCTGGCTCCTCGGAGTTCTGCTTGGGATAGGTGGGAACAAGCAGTTTGTTCAGGTCTGCTGCCACGCTAAACTTGTTGTACTCGTTGAACGGGATGGTCAGGTTGCATCCCAAACGCATGTTCGTAGGGATAAACTCGGCATTGTCATCGCCGCCGTAGGAAATCTTGGAACCGATGTTGCTGATGTTCAGACCCCAGCCGAAACTGCACTCACGACTGCCTGCCATGAAATAGCCCAGACGATACAGGGCGATGTCGGCAGCAAAAGCCTTGCCGGCACTACTTTCGGCCGTGTAGTCGTACTTGATGTCGGAATAGATAAAGCGCATATTAACCGCCATGGAGAAACATTCGCTCAACATACGGCTGTATCCCATGTCGAAGGCAAACTCATAGGGGTTGATGGTCATGTCTTCCATTTCGCTGAGGAAAACCTCGCCCAAACTGAAGAAACGGAGAGATGAACTGATGGCGGAATAGTCGCCAATGCGGTAGAACCCGGTCAGGTTGGCCAAGTTGATATCGTTTACCAATTTGCGCAACCAGGGGGTATAGCTGACAGAAGCCCCTGCACGTGCTATGTTGAAGGGGTATTTGGCGGGGTTCCAGAACTGGGAGTTTACATCGGCCTCGGTAGCCGCACCTACATCACCCATGGCACCAGCCCTGGCATCGGGGGCAATGGAAAGACTGGTAACGCTCGTGTTGACGGGGTTGAACATATTCTGCTTGTCCTGGGCCCGAACGATAAAGGTAAACGGTGTCAGGATAAGCAATACGATGATTCTATGGATTATTTTCGTTTGCATACTATTATAAACGAAAGTGTACTCTATTTATTGTTTAATACAATGATTTTTTGCGTTTTTGTGACTTTCTTGCTCGTACCATTCTGCAAAGTGCAACGGTAGAGATAAATGCCGCTGCCTAACCGTCCGCCTTCTCCCGTACACAGATTCCAGGGGATGCGGTACAGTCCGGTATCGCTGCTGCCCGTTTCTGTATGCGACCAGAGACAGCGTCCCATGAAGTCAAAGACTTCCAACGTGAACGTACATTCAGCTCCGGGACGATCGTAGGCGATAAGGAAGGTCGTCTGGTTGACAGCTGGGTTGGGTGTGGCAGAAAGTTGTTCCAGATCGGGCTTCAAAGCAGGGTTGACAACGAAGGAAAGGGCGGTTTTGCTGCAGTTGTTCAGCACATCCCACGCTTGGAATTCCAGTGTGTGCGAACCAGCCTCCAATTGCGGAATGGAGAAAGCAACGGTTCCCTTGGTGTTGTCACCGAACAGACCTGTGTAGTAGTTGTTCAGGTTGAAGGTATAGTCGGCCCTGCCGTCAACGCAGAGGGTGAGGTCGTGTCCCAGGCCGTTGCCGCTGACATTCATGCCATTCTCGTCTTCCAGCTGGGCGATGAAATAGGGCATACTGTTTACCACATCGCCATCTTGGAAATCCTCATCGTTCAGATAGGCATAGATAGATGGGCCTATGGAGTCGGGAACGCTCTCTTCGCTCATGGCATTGAGCGTGAAGGACTCGGAGTAACCGTTGGCATCGATGCTCTTGTCGTTGGAAATGGCATAAAAGACCAGTCGGCCGGTAGAACCGTTGCCGGAGATGTCTTTGGGGATTGTGAAGCTATGGGTGAACAGACCACCTCGGACGGAATCCTGGGCCTGGTACAGCACATTGATTCTGTCCTTGAACGAGAAGGTGTTCTTAGAGCCGGCATTGTTGTGGCATTGTATGGTCTTTTCCTCGTCATACAGGCGTACGGTAAGAGTGCCTTGAAAATCAGATAGGGCATCGCCCTGTGCGTTTAATACGTGCCCGCAAAGCGTTATGCGGCTGCCGGCTGTCAGCGGAATGTTGTCTTCCTGCTGGTTGCTGATTCCATTGATGCTGTCCAGTGTGATGTGTTGCTTGGGTGGTGCTACAGTCAGGGCTGGATCGCCGAGCAATGCGTAGTGCAATTTGTTTTCCCCTAAGGAATATTCGTAACTGCTGCCGATGAGGCTGTTCTTGGTAAGTCGTATGGCATCGCCCACGCGATAGGTGTTTCCGTTGTCGTCCTGTCCGAAAAGGTATTGCATGAAATAGCGGTTCAATATGGCGTTCAGGTTGGCATAGACCGTACGTGTCGTTCCGAAGAATGCCAACGCACCTCCGTTGGGATTCAGTACGGCAGTTTCTCCTATATTGGTGCTCTGCCCGTCGAAAGGCATCACATCGCAGGCGGCTGTCATCCAGAGTGGCAGGTTCGTGCTCTTGGCGGCGGCAAAGTCTTCCACGTTCAAGACAAATTCATGACTAAGGGTATAGGTGTTGGCATGGCCTGTGTAGTTTACCACCAGTACGCCGTCCTTCATCTGTTCTTTCAGGAGAGTCGTGACTTCGGGATAAGTGTTGTTCTTGGCCGTGCTGACACGCGAATAGGCATCCCACATAACCTTGCGTATATCCATTTCAGGGCATTGCTCTTGTACGCGGTTTGCCACATCGTCGGCGTATTTCATGTGGTCGTTTTCATCTCCGTCATCTCCCAGGAAGGATACGATGTTCTGCCAGGAACCGGCGTTTTCACGGCTCATGTGGCGAATGCACTTGTCCACCATCACCTTTGCCTCGGAGGCAGCGACTACGGGGAAGCGTCCAATGCCTAAATCGGTCTTGTCTTTCAGCAAGTCGCCCCCTTCTCCGTCATCCAGCAGTCCGAAATAATCCTCCATCACATAGCATTTGACATCGCTGACGGAATTCTCGCTTTCATAGCATAGCAGATAGTCATCTGGCGACGAAGTGGCTTTCCATGCTTGCGTCAGCATACGGTTGTCCCATGCTGCATCGCCCATCAGTAATAGGTAGCGGGGGGCATGTTGTCCTCCCTCGGCCCTGTCATAAAGCATTTTCATAAAACGGCGATAGGCGGTGGCATCCGGTGTACCGCTCGAAAATTCGTTATAGATTTCGTCAGCCTTTACGATGACGGAGCGTAAATGGTCGTATTGCTTATGGGCATCGGATAAACGTTGCGCCTGCTGTATGAGCTTACCGCTGGTGGGGACGATGATGACCATATCCACACTATCGAGGGAATGCAGATCCTGGTTCTGTATGCGTCCGACAAAGGTGGGCTCGGGGAATGACGCGTTTTTCTGGAAGGCAACATATCGGCAGGTAGGATCATCTACTACGATGCTGTAGTTGTCGCCGGATTGTTTGCCGTTGATGATAATGGCCGGTCGCCCTGGTTCGCCAATGCGCATGACAACGGGAGACGATGCTTTGATATCGAATTGCGAAAGTCCAGTCCCATTATGCGAGAAGGCAACATATCCGTCCGTGGGTGCGATCTGGCGGGTGTAATGCAAAGCCAGATAGTCCAGACGCGCATCGTTGCCAGACGTACTGCTAAGTTTGATGTTCCAGATGTCACTCGATTTGGCGTTCCCTATGTCGTATGTTTTTGTATCTGTCGTGGCATAGACGTATTTGCCTATTTCCGGAAGGGTCATGGCAGGGGACAAGGGCGTGCCGTTGACAACGGGTTGCAGCGTAGTCTTTGTTTCCGAGGCTGCTGAAAAGGCAATAGTAAGTGTTTCGTCTCCAACTGAATGTGGAGTGGAAAGCTTGTATGAATGGCTGCTGTTTGCGTAGTTGGCAGATTCATATAGGTCACGTCCTCCGGAAAACCAGGCATACTCATCTTTCTCGTATAGGACATGGTCGGTGAACGTAGAATACACGTTCCGGACAGTGCCCTTGGCACTTTCTTCCGTCTTGATTCCGTTCGGCGTAGATTCTTCGGTCAGGAAATAGCAGGCGGTATTTGCGTAATGGTTCTGAATACGGGTGTTCCCATCCCAATAAAGCAGTCCGTTACCCCAGAAAAGCCAGGTGTCGGAATTTTGCTGATAGAGAGGAACCTCTTCCAGGTCATCATAGTCGGTATCGGCATCAATCACTTCGTTCTGTCGGTGACCACCATATCCGTATAGATGGACATTATTCGGATTGGTAAAACCCATTTTTTTCAGACTGCTACGTGTCAGGCTGTATATACCATCTTGCTCGATGCTGATTTTAACCCATTTACCCTGTTGTAATACGGAGTGCGGTGCATACCGTTGCTTGTGCGTGGATTCTGTTTTACGTGTGTTCGCCTTGTGATGCGGAATAATCGTGATACGACAACTCAGAAGTTTCTGATATTTGCCGTTTTGGCGTATGATGGGGATAAACGAAATATCGAGCATTCCACTACCGCGTTGAATACCCACATGCGTGTCGATTTGCAGTTTGTCGGAAATGTTCTCCTTAAATTGTTCTACTACGGTCGTTTCTTCTGCCGTAAGGGCACCGTATTCAGGGTACTCCAAAGCCACCGTATAGTCATTCATCCGGTAATCCGAAGCCAATGGCACGACTTCCGTGTATGTGGGCAGGATAGAATCGATGCGCAGTTCATTCCAGTCCAGATACGTGAAGTCATTTTCGCCGAAGACCGGCAAACAGACCAGGAGTAGCCAATATAGAATACGATGCTTCATTTTACGTTAAATTCCAATACTTTCTCGCCTTCCAGGAAACCTTCCAGATGCTCGTCCACATGCACAGGCCCCACGCCTACGGGAGTACCTGTAAAGATCAGGTCGCCTGTTTTCAGTGTAAAGAACTGACTTATGTAGCTTATCAGTTCGTCCACCTTGTACAGCATATCTGCCGTGTGCCCCCTTTGAACGGTTTTCCCGTCTATGTCGAGGTGAAAATGTAAGTCCTGAATATCTGCATATTTTGTTACAGGCACCCAGGAACCTACCACGGCAGAACCATCGAATCCCTTGCATAGATCCCATGGAAGTCCTTTCTCACGTAGTCTCCTCTGCAAATCTCTTGCGGTGAAATCAATGCCCACAGTTACCTCTTCGTAATAACGGTAAGCAAAGCGTGGGGCGATGCTTCGTCCCAGGTGACTGATTTTCACCACCAGTTCCGTTTCATACTCACAACATTTTGTATATGTAGGGATGAAAAACGGCTTTCCACCATTCAGAAATGCAGAATCCGCCTTTGTGAATATCACAGGCTCCTCTGTTTTATATAACGTACCATCGAGCTCTTTATTGTGCTCAAGGTAGTTCATTCCAATTCCAAATATCTTCATATCGTAGCCAAAGATACGATTAAGTGAGGGCAATGACAAAGAAAACTTGTTTTTTTTTTCATTGCCGAGCGGAAGTATCCTCGACCGACAGGTCAAAGATACAAAAAAGTGGATTTACCGCAAAGGAAAATCCACTTTTTGTCGTAGTTGAATAATATCTTATTCAGCGCGTAATGTGAAACGCTTGAAATCAGTTACAGTCAGTTCCTTGTCAATAGACTTCAGATAGGAATCAACGGTGAAGTTCTTGTCCCAGATGTATTCCTGACTCAACAGGCAGTTCTCTTTCAGGAACTTGTTCAGACGGCCCTTGGCAATGTTCTGGATCATCTGTTCGTTCAGGTTCTGAGCCTTTTCTTCAGATACGGTAGCAATGATTTCCTTTGCCTTGGCAACGTCCTCAGCTGTAATCCAACCCTTGGTCATATTGCTTTCCATGTGGTCTTCGCTGTCCACGTGTGCAGGGTTGATGCCAGCCTTCTTCAAGGCTGCTTCTACGGCTTTCTGAATCTGCTCAGCCTTTGTCTTTTCAATGGCAACGGCAACTTCGTTGTCCTTAACAGACTGGGGAACACCGTTTTCGTCGATAGCTACGGGAGATGCACTTGCAATCTGCATAGCAACGTTCTTGCCAACGCTTTCGTCCTGAACAGCCTTGTTCAGAGCCAACATTGTGCACAGGCCGTTGCGGTTCATGTGGTTGTAGGTGGCGATGTTCTCTGCCTCGATGAAGCTATAGCCATCCAGTTCCATCTTCTCGCCGGTAATACCGCTACGGGCAATAACGGCATCCTGAATGGTACCTTCGCCCATGGGAAGAGCCTTGACCTCTTCCAGACTCTTGCACTTGTTGGCTACAGCAGCATCCAGAATCTCGCGAGTCAAAGCTACGAAGTCGGCGTTGCTGGCAACGAAGTCTGTTTCACACTTCAAGGCGATGATGGCACCGAAGCCGTTCTCGGCCTTTACCAGAACACAGCCTTCTGCTGCTTCACGGTCGCTGCGCTTTGCTGCTACGGCAGCACCCTTCTTGCGCAGATATGCTACAGCACCGTCCATGTCTTCGCTTTCAGCCAAGGCCTTCTTACAGTCAGCCAGACCAGCGCCAGTCATTTCGCGGAGCTTTTTGATATCAGTCATTGTAACTTCCATAGTCGTACAATCTTTTTAAAGTAAATTTGGGTTTACGAATTATTCTGCAGCAGTTTCTTCTGCTTCTTCAACATTCTCTGCAGGAGCAGCTTCTACCTGAGCAGCCTCTTCACGTGCCTTGCCGCCACGGCGACCCTTCTTGGGCTGTGGTTGTTCGCCCTCACCGGCAGCTTCAGCGTCCACCTTTTCAATCTTACGTTCTTCCAGTCCTTCAGAGATGGCAGCACAGCAGGCATCCAGAATAACCTCAATACTCTTGCTGGCATCATCGTTGGCAGGAATCATGAAGTCGATGTTGTCGGGGTTAGAGTTGGTATCTACGATAGCAAATACGGGAATACCCAGACGATTGGCTTCACGAACGGCAATCTGCTCTTTCAGAACGTCCACGACAAACAAGGCAGCGGGCAGACGAGTCAGGTCTGCAATAGAACCGAGGTTCTTCTCCAGCTTTGCACGCTGGCGGCTTACCTGCAGGATTTCGCGCTTGCTCAAGTTGCTGAATGTACCGTCTGCAGTCAGTTTGTCAATGTTGGCCATTTTCTTTACAGCCTTACGGATGGTGGGGAAGTTGGTCAGCATACCGCCGGGCCAGCGTTCGATCACATAAGGCATGTTGATGGCTGTAGCCTTGTCGGCAACAACCTGCTTAGCTTGTTTCTTAGTAGCAACAAACAGAATCTTTTTTCCACTCTTTGCAATCTGCTTCAAAGCCTCTGCTGCAACGTCAACCTTGGCAACGGTCTTATGCAGGTCAATGATGTGAATGCCATTGCGCTCCATGAAAATGTAGGGAGCCATAGCGGGATTCCATTTTCTCTTCAGGTGGCCGAAGTGACAGCCGGCCTCCAATAATGTATCAAAATTTGTTCTTGACATTTTGTTTTTGTTTTTTTTGTTTACTTTCCTTTTAATTCTTTTCTTTTAGAATCAACTCATGGGTAGTCCCCCGATTAATAGAAGTCCCACGGGTTTAGATGCTAAACTTATGCAGCCTGATTCAACATTAACGCTTGCTGAACTGGAAACGACGACGTGCCTTTGGACGTCCTGGCTTCTTACGTTCAACCTCACGGCTGTCACGTGTCATAAAGCCTTCCATACGCAAAGCCTTCTTGTCTTCAGCGTTGATCTTGACCAAAGCGCGTGCGATGGCCAGACGCAGAGCCTGGGATTGGCCGGTATAACCGCCACCGTACAGGTTTACTTTGATGTCATACTTCTCTGCTACGTTCAACAGGTTCAGAGGCTGTTTTACGACAAACTGCAGAATAGAGCTGGGGAAGTATTCTGTCAGGTCTCTCTTGTTGATGGTAATCTTGCCATTACCTTCGCTAACATAAACACGGGCTACGGCGCTCTTGCGGCGGCCTAATGCATTTACTACTTCCATTGCTTACTATTTATAGAGGTTAATATCTATTGCCTTGGGCTGCTGAGCTTCGTGCTTATGCTCGCTGCCTTCGTAGATGTACAGGTTCTTGATAATCTGATCTGCCAACTTGTTCTTTGGGAGCATACCCTTCACTACTCGGCGAATCAATTTCTCAGCACCATTGGGCTTTGCCAGGATTTCGGCGGGCGTAATCTGACGCTGGCCACCGGGATAACCTGAATAAGACAGATAAACTCGGTCTGTCATTTTCTTGCCGCTGATTTTGATCTTTTCAGCATTTACGATGATGACGTTGTCACCACAATCCACGTTGGGAGTAAACTCTGGTTTGTACTTACCTCTCAGTAATTTTGCCACTCTTGTGCCCAGGCGACCCAGGACCTGGTCCGTAGCATCTACTACGACCCATTCCTTCTTTACGGTAGCCTTGTTGGCAGAAATGGTCTTGTAACTCAAAGTGTCCATTCTTTTTGTTTTGTTTGTTGTTCTACTAAAAACGTTTTACTTTTATTTTCAGTGTGTTGCGCGAACCGTCCGTCTGGCCAAAGAGCGAACTATTCTCCACACCAAAGGGCATATTTCATCCCTTTTGATAATAATCGGCGTGCAAAGGTACGATTTTTTCTTCAACTGACAAAACTTCGTGCAATTTTTTTGCTGGTCAGTCGGTTGTGGCTTTCGTACCATCATTGCAGATCAACACATCAGGAAGTATATCTGTGGCCATTGGACTTTCATCATAAACAGCTGGTTTTTGCTGGAAAAAGCCAATGAAAATCGCATAATAAATATTGTAGGAAGCGCAGGGAAATTCTATCAAACAGCAAAATAGTAGATAATTCTGTGTGGATTTCACAGACAAAATTTTCAGAAAACAACATTGACCTGTCGATCGAGCCTGCTTTCGCCTGGCAGAATTGAAGTAGGCTTAACAATCGTTGAATTTTGGCTGCACCTCAGCATAAGAATAAAGGTAGGTTCTATTAATTCACAAATTTGATTGGAAGCCGTTCCGTTAGAGTCAATCTTTCGGAATCAGTCGCTCATCTGATACGGTATGCGCTACGGCGTGACGTTCCACCACGAATATACCCTGTGGTGGTGGCAGACGGCTTTCTGTGCGGATGCCGAAGGAGAAAAGGCAGGGGTGCCCTACGATGGCAACCTGACACTGGAAGACGGAAAGGGTACCTGGTGGGAAGGGTATGACCCTCGCTTGCTCTATGGTGTCGACCTGCGTGAATACAAGAATGCGTTTGACGTGCTGCAACGTGGGCCAGCCGGACTGGCTCCGGGAATTTTCCACCGTCATCTGGACTACGCCAAATGGTTTGCCACACGGTGGGCATTGCGCATCATGGACGTTACGACGAATTACAATCCCGACTTCATCTATACCGACGGTACGGCACAGGGACCTTTCACGGGCGAGGGTACGGGCATGGGCTACAAGGGCAAACTGGAATGGAAGCAGACACCGAAAGCACTGGAAATCACCTTTCCAACAGATGCTGACTTGAAATCCGTAGCAGTCTTCAAGATACGATAGCGTCAGGTTATAATGCCACGATTGCTGAATCTAAAGAAACAATTTCGCGTATCTGGCATTTGGTAGCATGGGCGCGAAAGGCAACCGTACCTTTCGCGCTTCAGCATGGTCAACGGCAGGCTATTTCTTTGGGTAGAACTGTCGGTCGCAGAAATCCAGATATCGCGCCCAATCGTAGTTCGTCACATCGTGTACGCCCTGGCGGATGTGATAACCGACCTTCCCGCCCATTATGGGCTGGTGGAGACCTGGCATCTGGTCGCTCTCAACGCCCTTGAAGCCATACAGGTGATAGACCGGGGTAGCATGATAGGTGGACAGGAACTCGCCCTTCTGGTCGGCCCAGGCATCCATCTCGGCACTGGCAACGTAGGCGGCGCGTGGGGCAATCAGTGAAATCAGCTCGTGCTGGTCGAAGGGCAGTTCGCTCTCTTTGTTGGCAAAGCGTCTGAAAGAAGGACAGAACCAGTGGGGGAATACGCGGGTGATGATTTCGAGGGTTTCTCCATAGGTGCGTCTGGAAATAGCTGCACCACCACAACCTGAGTCATTGGAGATGACGACCTTGAAGCGTGTGTCTTGTGCACCGGCCCACAGTGCCGTCTTGCCTAAGCGTGAATGGCCCATGACCACCAGCTTGTTTTTGTCCACCCAGGGCAATGTCTGCAGATAGTCGGCTACACGGCTTGCTCCCCATGCCCATGTTCCGATGGATTGCCAGGCGTCCGGTGCCAGTTCGGCATTAGGATTGTATTCGGAGAAAAGTGTCCCCACGCTGTTCTTCAACTCATTCTTGTCGTCAGGATAGATGTCGTTGTAGCACATCGTGGCTACGGCATATCCACGGTCCACGATTTGTTCGTAATCCCATCGTTTGGCGTTGATTCCCCGTTCGCCCTTTTCGCCATAGGCCGATGGAATGATGTCGTAGGAATACGGCATCAGTATAGACGGGTCATACGTCGTGTTGTGGTTGCCCTTGAAATTGTAGCAGAAGATGACAGGTGTCTTCTTATGTGGTCGGTTGTTGGGGATGACGAGCATCAGCAGGGCATCGTGTGTCTTGCTTCCGTTGCTGAAGCGCATCTGTATCTGCTGAATGGTGGCTTTGCCATAGACGGCATCCTTCTTTTCCTGCAACAGAGTGCAGTCCACCTTTATCTTATCCTTGGGCGTACGTCCGAACATCTGTCCCTGGAACATCTCCATCACTTCCGGCCGGCGTTTTTTCTCCCACATCCGTTTGTTTGTAACTTTCGTACCATCGTTACAGGTCAACACATCGGGAAGTACATACGATGGCACTTGGCTTTCATCGTAAATCACTGGCTTTTGCTGGGCAAAACCAGAGATGGAAAGGGTGCTAAAAAATAGCGGAAGAAGAATTTTTCTCATACCTTATTTTATTATATAGATGTTTTATCGCTTACAAAGATACGATTAAGCGAGCGAAATAACAAAATTTATTTTAAATATTTCCGAGCGGAAGTATCTTCGGCGTTGCTCAAAGTCCTAAAAATATCGTTACACGCATCCTCTTTCCTGTTTTGGATATAGCGAAAAGGCACAAAAAGGGATTTTCCTATAAACGATAAGGGATTTTCCTTGTTTGTTTGCCGGGATTATGATACTTTTGCATCGAAGAAACACAAATATCAACATGATTTAATACGTAAGGATTATGAAAAAGCTGATGATGACACTTGTTATGGCCTTGACAACTGGATGCTGCTTGGCCATGAGCACCTCAAAGATTCGCAATCATGCTCGTTTTTTGGCAGACCGTATGGCGTACGAGTTGGATCTTACCCCTATGCAGTATGACGACTGCTATGAAATAAATTACGATTTCATACGTGCAGTCAGTTACATTATGGATGATGTGGTATTTGGCTATACGGATGCCATCAGCGAATATTATTACTATCTGGATATCCGTAACGATGACCTGCGCTACATTATGACACCCAGTCAGTATGTTCGTTTCATGGCGCTGGATTATTTCTATCGTCCTATTTACAGCAATGGCAGGGATTGGGATTTCCGAATCTATACGACTTACAGCAACCGCAAGTTCTTCTATTTTGATGCGCCGTCCATTTTCAAGAGCTACAAGGGCGGTCATGGAAGAAGCCATTATACCAACGGCTTCTATGTGAACCGTTATCAGAATCAAGGACGTTACATGGGTGGTGGCCGCATCATAGGTAATGCCAAGATGAACGACATGCGCCGGAGTGATTTCGGTTCCAATATGAAGAAACGTGAACCGGCACCCAATTACAACAATTATAAAAATCCGAATCAGGACAACCGCACTCAGGATAAACGTTATCGTGACAATAGCGGGAACGTGAATTCACCTCAGATAAACAATCGTGGCGCTCAGCCAAGTTCACGTCCGCAACCGTCAGCCACAGGAGGCCGTAGTGCAAATCCAACGGTAAACAACAAAAATGCGGGACAGCGCGGAGGACGATGAAAAAGAAACCGTGAGCAAAACATAATTGAGGGCACACCAGATTTGATGTGCCCTCAATTATGTTTGTAAAAGAATGTTCGTGTTTCTATTGCAGGATGGCCGTAATCAGCTCTTCTGCTGAAACCATTGCCTGCTCGCCTGTGGTCATGTTTTTCAGCATGATTTTACCGGCTGCCATTTCTGTCTCTCCGGCAAGTGCCACAAACGGTATGGCTTTCTGGTTGGCGTACTGCATCTGCTTCTTCATCTTTACGGCATCGGGATAAATCTCGCAGCGTATTCCGGCTTGTCTTGCCTTGGCAAGGATAGGCAGGCAATAGTCGGTCTCGCTCTCTCCGAAATTGATAAACAGCAGTTGGGTGGCTGTTGTCACTTCTCTTGGATAAAGGTCCAACTGGTTCAGGACATCGTAGATACGGTCGGCACCGAAACTGATGCCGACACCGCTGATTCCAGGCATACCGAAAATGCCCGTCAGGTTGTCGTACCGGCCTCCGCCCGTGATGCTACCGATCTGTACGTCCAATGCTTTCACTTCGAAGATGCAGCCGGTGTAGTAGTTGAGTCCACGTGCCAGGGTCAGGTCGAGTTCAATCTGTGAATTCAGGTCCGACAACTTGGACAGCACGTATTCAACTTCCTCGATACCCTTCAATCCCGTCTCGCTCTCGGCCAGTACATCCCGCATCGTCTGGATTTTCTCTTTGTTGGAACCGCACAGGTTGATGATGGGTTGCAACTTCTCTATGGCCTCTTCGCTGATGCCGACCTCTCTCAACTCAGCATTCACATTGTCCAGCCCGATCTTGTCCAATTTGTCGATGGCTACCGTGATATCCACAATCTTGTCGGCTTCGCCTATTATCTCGGCTATGCCGGACAGGATTTTTCGGTTGTTTATCTTGATGCATACGCGAATGCCGAAACGGGTGAAAACGGTGTCCACGATTTGCATCAGCTCCACTTCGTTCAGCAGAGAGTCGGAGCCGACCACATCGGCATCGCACTGGTAGAATTCGCGATAGCGACCTTTCTGGGGTCTGTCGGCACGCCAAACGGGTTGTATCTGGTAGCGACGGAACGGCAAAGTCAATTCCTCGCGGTGCTGCACCACATAGCGGGCAAAAGGAACCGTCAGATCGTAGCGGAGTCCTTTTTCGCACAGCAAAGCAGCCAGATGTCCTGTAGCACCCTGTTTCAAGTCTTCTTCAGGAATGTCGCGCAGGAAATCTCCGCTGTTAAGTACCTTGAAAAGCAGTTTGTCCCCTTCCTCTCCATACTTGCCCATCAATGTGCTCAGATTTTCCATAGAGGGGGTTTCTATTTGTTGAAATCCATAGAGGGCATACACTTCACGAATCGTATTGAAGATATAATTGCGACGGGCCATCTCCTGTGGTCCGAAATCACGGGTCCCTTTGGGAATACTTGGTTTCTGTGCCATTTTTCTTTTTATTTGAGCTGCAAAGATACGAATAAGCGAGAGCAATGACAAAGAAAACTTGTTTTTTTTTCATTGCCGAGCGGAAGTATCTTCGACCACTAGGTCAAAGGTACGAATAAGCGAGCGATTTGCCAAAGAAAACTTTTGATTTTTCGCGCGCTTAATCGTATCTTTGAGTCAAAGCTCGAAGATACTCTCGCTCGGAAATTCTCAAACAAGTTTGGAATTTCGCTCGCTTAATCGTACCTTTGCAATATAATT
Source organism: Bacteroidaceae bacterium (assembly GCA_045617645.1). Taxonomy (GTDB): domain Bacteria; phylum Bacteroidota; class Bacteroidia; order Bacteroidales; family Bacteroidaceae; genus Physcousia. The sequence continues at coordinate 24,022 of JAZLIY010000003.1, forward strand.
ACATCGGATAGAAGATTTCCGACTGCGCACAAAGGGCGTTTGTTGACAAATAAAAACAGAAATATGGGATTTTTTAGTAAGAAGGAAAAACCACAAGGTACGGTCAATGAAAATGAGACATTGGCACGTCCGTCTGCACCCCCAGAGAATAGCATTCCGGCTCGGCAGACAGCGGAGGAACCAGTACAAGACAATGTTGGAACCGGCCGTACCAACAATGAAACCGTGAAACCAAAGGTAAATGTGCCCGGACAACTGAATGAACAGCAGCTGATGCGGTTGCGTGATGCAAAACGTCTGGCCGAGACGAAACTGAAAAATATAGAGGACGAACTGAACAGGTTGCACGATCAACAGGAATGGCTAAGGCAATACAATGAGATCAACGTCTTGTTGGGGGTTGAAAAGAAGCGGTTGTACGAATTGAACAAACAGACATCTGCCGCAGCGGGCGTATGGAGCGAACTGGAACGTTTTGAGACATTCGAATCCATTCAGGGAAATTTCCTGAAAAAGCAAATTCTGGAGAGGTTGTCCGCAGCGAACAAACAGCATCGCGCTCAAATAGCAGGCCAGATAGGGGATACCCATTTGTCCTGGGAAGAACAGCAGAAAACCCAACAACAGGTTTTCGACAGACGGCAGGATCAGGAAGATAAATTGCACCGTTCCCAGGATTTGTTGGCGATGGGCTATCAGACGAAAGGCAACATCGCAGCTCTGAATATGGAATTGAGGTCATTGGATGCAATGACCGCTACCGTTGCTCAGGAATTGGACAAAACGGACCAGGACATTCAGGAGAAAGAGGAACGGTTGGAGCAGATAGAATACGAGCTGAACAGGCAAAAGGCAGGCAGGCAGAGCCTGGAGGTTTATGAGCAGATGATCGTACACGGAGAAAATGTATTGCTTCGGTTGGATCTGATGCAGGAACTGAAAGATAAAAATAGTCAGCTGAAAATGCAATTGGAGAACTCCGTATTTCGTCAGGACGAAGAGAACGAACAACTGGGTCGTCTTTTTACCGAGTACCAAGAGATCTGTGGGCAGATACAGACGCTGACGGATGAATCCGAAGTGCACCGGGCCAGTATCCTGGGGCAGGATAGCTATAAAATGCAACAAAGGGCAATGGAACTGAAAAGCCGCCACCAGATGTTGTCTTCCGCTCTGTCTCTATGGGTTCATATTTCTGATGGCTATGCAGCGATAGAAGACCTTATGGTACGGCTGAATGAACTGCGTCTGCTGATAGAACACAACGACACGGATATCCATCGGTTGGAACAGGAGGTGAACCAATTGGGCAACCTATGCCATGAGAAGGAATACACGTATATGCTGAGTAAAAGCCAGAACGTCATACAGCTTCGAGGCGACCTGAAGGAGGGCTCACCCTGTCCCGTATGTGGTGGGTCGAATCATCCGTATCATAGCGACACGATGTTGGAACAAAGTAAGCTGATCGGCGAATTCAAGACGGACTATGAATTGCTGAATGCCCAATGGCACGCCCAGGAAAGCCTGCTCCAGGAAAAAAGGCTGGAACGGGCCGGGTACATGGCAGAGCGTGCAGCCCTGGAAAAGGAACTGATAGCGTGTCGTCAATGGCAGCAGGGGTATGTAAGCGAATGGGAAACGTATGCCCATCTGGATCGCTCTTTCCAGGATTGCTCGCCAACCACGAATATGGTGGCACGTCATTCCATGCTGCGTCAGCTTCTGGAAAACACGAAACGGGATGCCGATACAGCTCAATCGGAACTAGAAGTATTCACCTTTCATCAAGATGCCATCAACAAGACCAGTCGGGAACTGACAGTCCTGGAACAAAAGAAAAGCGATTTGAGCGTCCGGCTGAACGAGGTAAATACCGGCTGTCAGGTTATGGCAGGGCAGACCGACCGCGTACAGGGACAGATAAACAGCAACGATGAACAGTATGGACAACTGTATGAATGGCTGGATAAGATTATCTCGATCCCGGATTGGACGAGGATATGGAACGAAAGCCATGAGGGTCTGAAAATGCAGATTCAGCAACTGATGGAAAACTGGAGCGTGATAAACAAGAAAATTGATGACAATGTCCAGGAGCAAATCGCAGAAAAGGCATCTTTGGATGGTTTGCTGAGCAAGAAAAAATTGATTGCCGCCATCATGGAGAAATTCAATTCCAGGGCAGAATCGTGTAGGGAACAAATAGAAGAACAGCAGAAACAATCCGCCCAGGCCATCGGTAATGGGGACACGAAGTCCTTCTATGACGTGCTATATCAAGAGGTGCAGAAAGCCCGCCGCGAGGAAGCGGAAGAGCGTCGGCATACCGAGGATGTCCAGATGAAACTTTCTTACATGCAAGGCTTGGAAAAGGCGTACGAGGAAATCAGCGAGACCATGACCGGTGAAATCGCCATGGAACGTTCGGTGCTTGACCATTGGATACAGAGTTTCAATACGCGCAATGCACCCGTGCAATATGCGGAATTGGAACAGACCTTTGCCCAGGACAACGAATGGGGAACCATCCGGCGCGATATGAGGGATTTGCAGCAGACCACCGCCCTTTGTCGGGCAAAGGTGGACGATCTGCAAAGCAGACTTATTGCGCTGCAGGCCCAGGGAGGCTATACAAGTACGCATTCCGATGATGATGCATTGCAGAGAAATCTCATCAGCCAGCGGGAACAGTTGTTGGTGAAACGCCGGGAGGTGTTTATGCAACTGGCACGGTATGACATTGCGATGGAAGAACATGAGAAGGCCCAACGAAGGGCTGCGATAGAGTAATTAGGTGCAACTCATCTTGTTTGCCACTCGTTTTTACCGCCCGAAAACGGTTATTGTTCTACCGTTCTCGATTTTTCTGTGTTTTTCGTATTGTGGATAAGAAAAAATCATTACTTTTGTAGGCAGAATCAATCATTAGTGTCATGGGAAAGTATAATCTGACAGAAAAAAAAGAAAAGACACCATTGTATCGTTCCTTGTTGAACCCTTCGGTGGTGGAGGATTTGTATGAGAAAATCATGATAAAGTTCATCGTGGAAAAGAAATACCGTATTCCCGATTACAGTGCTCAGAAACTGGCCGAGGAACTGGGTACAAATACGCGATACATCAGTGCCGTGGTGAACCTTTGCTACCATGATAATTATTCTCAGATGGTCAATGAATTCAGAATTAAGGATGCCATGTATCTGCTGAAGGACCAACATTCTATCAGAATGACGATGGAGGATATCGCAAAGACGGTAGGTTTTGCCAACAGACAGTCGTTCTATGCGGCTTTCTACAAACGTATCGGGCAGACACCGCGGGATTATCGTATGGCAAATATGAGTGCTATAGAGGGAAAACTCAGGGATAGGCGTGCCAAATTGAAAGCCTCCAGAGATAAGAAGAAAAGTGATTCCCAATAAGGATGACGCACGATACGGTCATAGAGATAAAAAAGGCACTCAGAGCATCGATGAACGGTGTCTTGTCCGCAAAGATGAGAGATGCCGGAATGCCCTATAAATTGGTTTTCGGCGTAGAACTGCCCCGTCTTTTGGAGATTTCCAAAGAGTTCGCTCCCAATCTGGAATTGGCATTGGAACTATGGAAGGAGAATATCCGGGAATGTAAGATCTTGGCTGTCTTGCTATTGCCGGACGGCGAGATGACGGCAGACCTGGCAGAAATATGGGTGTCGGAAATTCCAACGGCAGAGATTGCCCAAATTCTGGTTATGTACCAGTTGCGCAATTTGCCTCAGGCAGCTGATGTCGCTTTCAGATGGATTGCCTCCGAAGATGAAACGAAGCAATTGTGCGGTTATCTCACGATAGCACATTTGTTGCAACGTGGGGCAGAACTGAATGAACGTTCCCTCAAGGAAATAACGGATCAGGCAACGGCAGGTTTGGGTCAGGCCGATTTCCATCTACGAAAGGCTATTCATGCCGTTCTTTCTCGTTTGCCGATTCAAACTTAATCGTAACTTTAACCTGTCGGTTTTAGTTACTCGCGTTCGGAAAAATTCAAAAATATTTGATTTTTCGCTCACTTAATCGTAACTTTGGCTATGCCGAAGATACTCTTGTTCGGATTTACTCAAATAAATTTGGTAAATCTCTCACTTAATCGTAACTTTGCAGTCAGGCATGGAAGTAAAAGAAGAAACATTCAAGATGGTGCTGGATAAGCTAAACGCTTATCTGGAACTGTATCAGCACCGTAAGACACAGGAAAGGGAAGAAATCCTGAAGGCTGTGTGCAGTATAGATACGGTTTTTTCCATTGATGAACTGGCTCATTTCATGCAAGAAAAGAGTAAGTTTCTGGTCAGTCGTGCCACACTCTTCAATACGTTGGAAATATTCGAGAAGGTGTGTCTCGTAATAAAGCATGGGGTGTCCCGTGAAGTCCGTTATGAGTTTACGCCCACCAGAAAGCCCTTGGTGTATTTCGTGTGCGACAGTTGCGGACTTATCCATAAATTCAACAGGACGGAAGTAACGGAATTCCTGGACGGCGTACGCAGTTACCAGTTTACGGTCCGACAGCCGGTCCTGTATCTGCACGGGTTGTGCAAAAGGTGCGAAAGGGCAATGAAAAGAAGGGAACGACAGCTCAGATCGACAGCTAAATCAAAATTAAAATCTAAATAACATATACACATATAAGATATGGCAAAAGGAAAAGTTGATGCTCTCCTGGGAATAGTTTTCGGAGACGAAGGAAAGGGAAAAGTGGTGGATGTGTTCACCCCAAAATATGACGTAGTTGCTCGTTTTGCCGGTGGTCCGAATGCCGGACATACCATCATTTTCGAAGGAAAGAAATTCGTACTCAGAAGTATTCCTTCCGGTATATTCGATGAAGGCAAGCTCAATATCATCGGCAATGGCTGTGTGATAGCTCCGGATTTGTTTATGGCAGAAGCCATGGAACTGGAACAGGCCGGATACGACCTGAAGAGCCGGTTGCACATCAGTAAGCGTGCCCATCTGATCCTGCCTACTCACCGAGTGCTGGATAGGGCATACGAAGCCGCCAAGGGAAAGAACAAGGTGGGCACCACCGGCAAGGGCATCGGTCCCACTTACAGCGAAAAGGCCAGTCGTACAGGTCTTCGTATTGGTGATATCCTGGAAAATTTCGATCAGAAATATCAGGCCTTAAAGGCTCGCCACGAACAGATTCTGCGCGACCTCCACTATACGGATTACGATATTACCGAGGAAGAGAAGAAATGGATGCAGGGTGTTGAATACCTGCGTCAGTTCCCCCTTACCGATACTGAAATCGAGCTGAACAAGGCCTTGAATGAAGGCAAGAACGTGCTGGCCGAGGGCGCACAGGGCACGATGCTCGACATTGACCACGGCACATATCCATTCGTCAGCAGTAGCAATACCGTGAGTGGTGGCGTCTGCACGGGCTTGGGTATCGCTCCGAACAGCATCGGCGAGATTTTTGGTATCTTCAAGGCATACAGCACCCGTGTAGGTAGCGGACCATTTCCTGTAGAGCTGTTTGATGAAACAGGCGACAAGATTCGCGAGATAGGTCACGAATATGGTGCTGTCACAGGTCGCAATCGCCGTTGCGGATGGCTCGATCTGGTAGCCCTGAAATATGCCATTATGGTAAACGGTGTTACTCAACTTATTATGATGAAGAGCGATGTGCTGGACGATTTCGAAACCATACGTGTTTGTACGGCATACGAGAAGGACGGCATTACGACAACGGACATGCCTTACGACACCGAAGGCTGGAAGGCTGTCTATCAGGATGTTTCGGGATGGAAGAGCGATCTGACGAACATTGTTGATGAGGCTCAATTCCCTCAGGCATTCAGCGATTATATTGCTTATATAGAGAAGGAAACAGGCACTCCCATTACCATTGTGAGTGTAGGTCCCGACCGTGCTCAGACGATAGCCCGTGTCAAGTAGTATCTAATGTCCTGCCTCTTTCAGCAGGGAAGCTACATCTTCTTGGCTCGCACCCAATTCCAGCGCTTTACGGAAATCGGTGCGGGCCAATTTCTTTTTCTTCAGTTCCAGGTAGTAGGTACCCCGTGCGATATACGTTTCCGGATTTGTCGGTTCCAGTTCTATCGCCTGCTCGAAGTCGTGCTTAGCCACCTCGTATTGCTTCCGTTGCTGTTCCATCCCCCCACGTATCAGATATAGACGGGCATTCTGCGGAGAAAGTTGTATCATTGCATTTATCTGCTCCATAGCCTCCCTTGGACGTCCGTCCTTGTCGTTCAGCAAGACCAGTCCCAGCTGAGCCTTCTCGTTGTTCGGCGAGATTCGCAAAAGCCGGTCATAGTCCAGACGTGCCTGTTTGTACAGGTGCTGCTGCGTGTAGATATACGCCCGGAAAAAGAGTGCCTCCTCATTGTCCGGATTTTGGCTCAGTATATCCGTGTAATCGGCCAGAGCCCGGTTCTCGTTGTTCAGTCGCATATACAGCGAAGCCCGGCACAGAAGCAGACTTGGCGTATTTGGCACGATGTTCAGTCCCGCCCCATACGACTCCAGGGCCTTCTGGTGTTCGCCATGCGCCTCTTGTATTTGCCCGATATGCAGCAACAGGATAGCATTCGACTTTATGGCTGGATCAATGTCCAAGGCCTTGCGGAACAATCCCTCCGCCACATCCAGACTGTCCTTTTCCAACGCATCCATAGCCATCCGTACACATTCCTGGTAGGTCTGTGCCGATGCATGTTGTACGACAAGCAGGAAAGCGAACAGGAAAACCCTTCTTATCATAAGATAAATGCCTAATAAAGTTTTTGCAAAGTTACATTCTTTCCCTTGTAGTTCCAATATTTCCATTGGAAAATCCCCCAAATTTAATATTCTTTATGGAAAATGTACAAAAAGAGGGCTCTTCCGACATTTCGAGTGATACGGCAAATAATTGTGTAAAAAAGAAGAAAACTGCCGAACTTATTGTATATTTGAATAACCACAAACAAATGTACAATTATGAACAGCAGTTTTCTATATCACGCTTGGGGGCTT
>JAZLIY010000004.1:0-19773 GCA_045617645.1 Bacteroidaceae bacterium
AAGAAATTTAACCAGCAAAACAAATGATTTTTTACGATTTACTTGCACCAACAGATTATTTTTGATAACTTTGAAACCACATCAAAAGTGGTGCACTTTTCAATTAGAAAGTGGTGCACTTTTGGATTAGATTATACAAAAAATAAGCGTGGAGAAAGGGGCGAAAAAGGGATGGTATTGGGGGAAATTATGGGATGAAAAGGTACGATTTTGGAGCTTTTTCCGTACTTTTGTGATGAGCGGTCATTAAGGGAAAAACTTGTAATATATTGACACACAAATAGATGATGCCATTCTTGGTCATCTGGTCATTTGGTCACTAATGTCATTAAGGGTTTCTACTTCGAATTAACTGAGGTTATGCAACAAAAACATACTGTCATAAAATAATCAAAAAGAAAATCGGCTGTATTATTGCATATTCAAAGAAAAAGTCGTACATTTGCATAGTTTTAGGAAAAAGTTGCGGCCATCGGCTACACTCCAGGAATAAGAAAGAGCTCATCTTATCCCTGATGTTAAAAGAACGTCGCACAGCGATTCCAGAGGTAATCCGGAACCTCGACGAATTGCACAATTTGTCCCCTCACGACGCAACAATTGCCGCATCACGAGGAAAAAAAACGAGAAAAACGGCAATGGAAACCCCTGTCTTCGCTCATTCCCACGCATCCAGATCCTGCGCGATTTCCGGCAGCTGACTGCGATGGAACTCAGGATCACGCCCTTCCCTTCGCTGCCCCAAGTAATCCTTGGCCAACCGAAACGCCCATCGGCTGAGCAGCGTCACGGCCACCAGGTTCAGAATGGTCATCAGCGCCATGGACAGGTCCACGATCGACCACGCCTGCTGCAAGGTCATAAAGCCACCCGACAACACGAAAAGGCCAGTAAGAAGACGGAAGAGCAGAATCGCCCAACGGCTTTGGCAGAGGAAGCGTACATTGGCCTCACCATAGAAATAATTGGCTATGATGGTGCTGTAGGCAAACAGGAAAATGGCTACCACCAGGAACCAGCTGCCCATCGAACCGAGGTGGTATTCCAGCGCCCTGGACGTGAGGATTATGCCGTCATCGTCACCCTGATAGAGGCCACTCAGCAGTACGATGAAGGCCGTGCAGGTACAGATAATCAACGTGTCCATATACACGCCGAAAGCCTGCAGCAAGCCCTGCTTTACGGGATGCGAGACAGTGGCTGTGGCTGCGGCATTGGGTGCACTCCCCTCGCCCGCTTCATTGCTGAAAAGCCCACGCTTGACACCCTGCATCACGGTTACGCCCACCATACCGCCAACGGCCGGTTCCAACCCGAAGGCACTCCGTACGATCAAACTGAACATAGCAGGAACGTACTGAATATTAGCAACGAGGATGTACAACGCCAGCAAAATATAGCCGATAGCCATAAAAGGCACTACCACGGCTGCAAAACGGGCTATGCGATGAATGCCGCCGAAGACGATGAGCAACGTGAGCAGCATCAATCCCACGGCTACATAGGACGGATTCAGATGGAAAGCCATAGCCAGGGCATCGCAAAGGGTGTTGCTTTGCAGAATCTGATTGGCTACGCCGAAGCCGAAGATGATGAAAAAAGCGAACAAAACGCCCATCCAAGGCCGATGCAATCCGTATCGCATATAATAGGCAGGGCCTCCGTAGAACGCATCACACCCCTTTCGCTTGTACAACTGTGCCAGGGTAGATTCCATAAAGGCTGTCGAGGCTCCGAGCAGCGCCATTATCCACATCCAGAAGACGGCACCAGGCCCACCGATAAAGATAGCGCTGGACACTCCGGCCAGGTTCCCCGTACCCACACGGCTGGACAATCCCACGGCAAACGCCTGGAACGAGGAAATCTTCTTCTCACGCGTTCCCTGTCCTTTGGACGAGGGCTTGAACAGCCGGAACATCTCGCCCAGCCGAGTGAACTGTATGCCACGCAGGTGCCACGTGAAATACAAGGCACACCCTACCAAGAGGGTGATGACGACATACGTCCACAAGAAATCGCTTATCCGGGAAAAGAACGTCAGCATCATTTGATCTCTATCGTGAACTTATGTTTACCACTCGCCACCTGTTTGCAAAAACCGAACTCAGGCAAGCTGATCAGAGCATCGCTTCCATGTGGCACCACGACCTTCAGTTGCAACTCCCCGTCTGCCAGTTTCCAGTGGCTCTCCACCTTGCCCTGAGGCGTATCCAGGGTACCGTCGGCATAACCGATTTCGGGAATGATCTGGGGAGCTATGAGCAAATGGCGGAAGGCCACGGATTCCTCCGTCTGACGAATGCCACAAAGGCCACCGTAGAGCCATTCCATCAGATGCCCCAGCATCAAGTGGTTGTTGGACACATTGTCATAGGCTTGCCAGCTCTCTGTCAGACACGTTGCACCATGCGCTATCTGCCATCCGTATCCCGGCACATCAGTACGGCTGTTCATCTTGTAGATAACATCGCTGCGACCGGCATCCTGCAAGGCCTGCAACACGAAACGATAACCCACGTCACCGGCCGTAAGGCTGTAACCGCGGTCACGAATATCGGCTATCAGGCTCTCCAGGACTTTCTCTCGCTCGCTATCCTCAACCAAGTCCATATATAGGCTTACCGCATTGGCACACTGGGAATTGCGGTCGTAGTAGCCACCGTCGGCATGATAGAAATGGGTATTGTAGGACTGACGGATTTCGACTGCCAGTTGGCGGTATTTCTCGGCGTCCTCGTTCTGATTTAGCAGTTCAGCCATACGCGCCATCAGGGAAACATCATAGTAATAGATGGCTGTGGCCGTCAAACCGTTGCTTGTAAGCTGTGAATAGCCAGGAGCACCAGGGCCGATGTCGAACCAGTCGCCAAGGCCGTATGCCACGATGTTGTCGTCGGCTCGGCTGCCCAAGTACTCGATGTACCGTTTCATCGCCGGATAGTGCTGTTCTATGAGCGAGCGGTCACCATACCACAGATAGGCATACCAGGGACAGATGATGAAGGAGCTACCCCACTCCGGCGTGTCCTCGAAACCACAGCAGAACTCAACATACATAGGGGCAATGGTGGGAATACAGCCGTTCTCCAGTTGCGAGTTCTCCAGATCACAAAGAATTTTCCTATACAGGTGCAACATATCATAGCGATACTGAACGGAATACTGCATCAGGTGATTCTGCTCCTGCCAACCCAGTTTCTCGCGGTGCGGACAATCGGTCATCACGCTCTGCAAATTGCTTCGGATGGCCCAATCTATCAGCTCGTGAATCTGGCAGAACAAGGTGTCTCCACAGGAAAAAGAACCCGTCTCGGCTGCTGACGTACATGTGTGAAGTCCCGTAAGTTCCTTTATTACAGGTAATCCTTCGGGATTAGCCTCACCTTCGGGAACGGCACCTTCGACACGCACATAACGAAGGCCGAAATAGGTGAACTGCGGTTGCCACTCTTCGGCTTTCTTATCTCCACGCAAAATATAATCCCAATGGTATGGCGTACCCGTAGGCCCCTGGTGCACATCTTTCTGCTGATTAAGAAGCTCGGCTGGCCACAAACTGACCTCACGCCCACGTTCACCGCACACGCTCAGACGCACAATACCCGAAAAATTTTGACCTAAATCGTAAATCCATTGTCCTGCCTCGTTCTGGAAATGCATCTTTTCGGGCACTTCGCAACGAACGACCAACTCCGTACCGTCCTGAGGTTTCAGCTGGATGTCCGTAGGAGCCGGCAAGGGACGCTGCCATTGCAGGTTCTCCGCCTTGCATGCATCGTAGGTTTCACCACCGTAGATACTGCTGAACGTAATGGGGCTCTCGCACACCTGCCAATTGTCGCAATCGGTTGGTATAAACAAGTGATTTCCATCTGCATAATCCACGTACAGTTCCATCCATAATTTGGGCTGGCCGTAACTGCATAGGAGCTTGAAGTAACGTTCGCGCGGAATGGTATAGAAACCGGAACCCAGCATCACGTCAATCGTATTCTGCCCTTTCTTCAACAGGGATGTAACATCGAATTCAACATACAAGGCCTCTTTGTCGTAACACGTCCAACCGGGATCCAGGAAATGGTTACCCACCTTCTTCCCGTTCATAAATAAATCGAAATGCCCAAGTCCGCACACACGTGCCTTGGCAGAACGCACCTTGCCAGTAACATCGAATTGCCTGCGGAACTGCGGCATACGGTAATTCGGTACCTCCCGACCATTCAGATCCGCATCAAGATTGGCCGTGGCATGCACACCCGGGACAATTGTCTGACCGGCCGGTTCCAGGGCAATCCATTGCGGTTGCTGATCCGTTGAATACGTGGCAAAAGGATCTTCCGAACCATCTGCTTGCCCATTGGCATTGGTGTTCCCCTGACATGAAAAAGTCATAAAACAGGCAATTATGCCTACACAAACATACTTCATTTCAATAATGTTGGATAAAATTCTTTACAAAAAGACGAACAAATCTATTTCCCCCACCTTCTGATTTTTATGTCCTAATACATTTTGAGATTTTTCAGACAACATTTTAAGCTGTCTGTCCAATAAGGAACCGTAATGCCAAACGTTTCCTTTATCTTTGTCTTGTCCAATACGGAATAAGCGGGACGAACAACTGCACTTGGGAATTCGGAACTGTGACACGGACGAATGTCGCACGATGTATGACCCGCATATTCGGCTATCATACGGGCAAAATCATACCAGGAACAAACGCCCTCGTTGGAATAATGATAAATACCGACAACCGGTTTTTCCAGAATTACGGCAATCGTTCGAGCCAAGTCGAGAGCGTAGGTAGGGGTGCCAACCTGGTCAAAGACTACATTGAGAGACGGCTTGGTGGCCGTTAGAGAAAGCATCGTCAGGCAGAAATTCTTTCCGAATTCGCTATACAGCCAAGCCGTACGTAGGATAACATAACGACATCCCGACTGGCAGATATTCCATTCACCGTGCAACTTCGTCAATCCATAAACACCTGTGGGAGTACCCTGCTGTTCCTCACGGCATGGCACATTATAGGGTTCCTTGCCAAACACATAATCCGTGGAGATGTGAACAAGCAAGCCGTCAACCTCTTTCATGGCAAGAGCCAAGTTCCGAGGAGCATCGGTATTGAGCCGTTCGGCTAGTTCTTGATGACTTTCTGCCGCCTCCACATTGGTATAGGCAGCACAGTTCACGATGGCATTCACCCTTTCTTGCTGTACGACACGGCGGATGGCGTCCAAATCCGTAATATCCAGATAAACAGTTTCCAATCCTTCAACCTGGGCAACATCGGTAAAAATAAACCTATCCTGTGATTTCTCTGCCACAAGGCGCATTTCACACCCCAGCTGACCGTTTGCTCCCGTAACTAATATCGTCATCTCTTATCTCCCTTTATACCGTAAATCTTTTCTCGCTAAGCCTCGGCCTTTGCAGGTCTTTCTCGGACAAGATGGCTTTCTCAACAGGAATCTGCCAGTCGATGTTCAGTTTCTCGTCGAACAACTGTATGCCGTCCTCTGCTTCAGGATGGTAGAATTCATCACACTTATACTGAAATACGGCCGTTTCGCTGAGTACGGCAAAACCATGGGCAAATCCCTTGGATATGAAGAACTGGCGATGATTCTCCTCTGATAGCTCCACGGCAACATGTTGCATATAAGTGGGTGAATCGGGACGAATGTCCACAGCCACATCAAGCACCCTACCCTTGACACAGCGCACCAACTTGCTTTGTGCAAAGGGAGGCTTCTGGAAATGAAGCCCTCGGATAACGCCATAGGACGACATACTCTCATTATCCTGAACGAAATGTATGGGACCTATCTGCGCCTCGAAGTCCCGCTGGGAAAAGCTCTCGAAAAAATATCCGCGAGCATCGTGAAATACATGGGGCTCAATGATGTACAAACCCTCTATCGATGTCTTAATAACCTGCACTATTCTTCTCCTTAATCATTTTCAACAAATATTGACCATACGGATTCTTGATCATCGGCTGAGCCAACTGGCGTAACTTCTCTTCGTCAATCCATCCGAAATGATAAGCGATGCTTTCCAGGCACGCGACTTTCAATCCCTGACGCTTTTCCAAGACCTCGATATAGGTAGAAGCTTCGCTCAATGAATCGTGCGTACCGGTGTCTAGCCACGCAAATCCACGCCCCAACGTGGCAACCTTCAACTCGTGATCCATCAAGAACTGCTGGTTGACGCTGGTAATCTCCAATTCCCCACGTGCACTCGGTTTGATGTTCGCCGCAATGTCAACGACCTTGTTAGGATAGAAATACAAACCAACCACTGCATAGTTGCTTTTTGGTTCTTTCGGCTTTTCCTCTATTCCCAGACAATTCCCGTCCTGATCAAATTCGGCCACTCCGTAACGCTCCGGATCGCTGACCCAATAGCCGAAAACCGTGGCTTTGCCATTTTCCTCGGCATCACGTACAGCCGTTCGTAAAAGCGAGCAGAATCCGTTCCCATGGAAAATGTTGTCGCCCAAAACCAGGCATACGCTGTCGTTACCGATAAACTCACGTCCGATGATGAAGGCTTGTGCCAATCCGTCCGGGCTTGGTTGCTCTGCATACTCAAAACGCACACCATAATCGGAACCATCTCCCAAAAGACGCTTGAAAGAAGGCAAATCATACGGAGTGGAAATAATCAATATGTCCCGTATTCCAGCCAACATCAACACACTAATGGGATAATAAATCATCGGTTTGTCGAATATGGGCAGCAATTGCTTGCTTACGCCTTTTGTTATAGGGTAAAGGCGAGTTCCGCTTCCGCCTGCCAAAACGATTCCTTTCATAACAGTTTGTCTTTTTGATATCAACCTATTATTCCCGGGTACTCACGCTGTACTTGCTCATAACTGGCCAGGTTTCCGATGTCGTATCGTTTGCCGGGCATCTGCATGGCATGAACGGCCGTCTGTGTGCTGAGCCATGCAATGAAACTGCCCGGAGCATCTACGCCACATCCGGCATCTATTCCTTTTTTCACCATCGTTGCATCCTGTGCCGTATAGTAATAGAACGGAGGGCAAATCCAATGTGACTTTGGTTCGGCCGGTTTTTCTTCCATAGACAGGACAAGGTCCTTGTCATTAATCTGAATTACACCACATTTATGCAAACGCTGTTCATCTTCCTCATAGCAACGCATGATGCAGGTTGTCTTCTTCTCGCGGGCATAGTTCACGAAATGTTGCAAACTGAAATCCAATACATTATCCCCTGCGATGACCAGGAACCCGTCCTGCCATTGATTAGATGGAATATTGTCTAGAGCCAACTGCACATCGCGTACGGCACCCAGTCTTGTCTCGTTGCTGCTGGTTCCATCGTCCAGTACCGTAATGCGCACATCTTTGTGAAGAGATGCCCATTCCTGAAAATGGGATGCGAATTTGTGATTGCTGATAACAATGTATTCATCCACCAAGCCAGAACCGTCTATGTCTTGAATCAACCAGTCAAGAATGGTTTTTTCTCCTACCTTGAGCAAAGGTTTGGGGAAATTTTCCGTCAAAGGATACAACCGGGTTGCATAACCGGCTGCCAATATTAGGCACTTCATCTATTTTTCAATTTTATATTAATACTCAGATCTTTATTATGGCAGTATCAATCCATCGGCCGAGTGACACAAATGGAACGAATATTTGCCTCGTAGATCGGGGAACAGGGACAAATATTCATCGCCGACTTTCCGTTCTATTTCCTCGCTGTAAGCTGGATCTATAAGCACCATACAGCATCCCTTGAAGCCAGCACCGCTGAAACGGCCGCCATAAATACCATCGGTATGCGTCATAATTTCGTAGAGCGCCTTCAATTCCGGAGAACCCGTTTCCCAGTTGTAGATAGAGGAGTGACCGCTTTCGAAACTCAATCGTCCGTATTCCTCTATATCGCCGTTGCGCCATGCTTCAGCTGCATCCTGTACACGCTGATATTCTGTGTACCAATGTTCGGCACGAAGACGCCAGTTTTCCGGCAATTGACCCTTGTACTGTTCATACACTTCACGGGGAACTTCACGCAGGTTCGTTTCGGAAAACTTACCGTATTCCATTCCAGAAAAAGCCTTCAACGCATACGCAGCCGAACGGCATTCGTCCACACGCATATTAAATTTACTTCCGGCCAGCGTACGTTCCACACCACTAAAGAAAATAGCTATCTCGTATGGCTTCATTTTCGGAGACGTAGGAATGAGCTCATATTCATCATTCAACGTATCCAGGTAGAGCAACTGATCCTTACGGGAATACATCTCGCAACTCTGATCCAACTTGCCGCAGCTTACGCCTACATACTGATTCTCGACCGTAACAGAAAGGTTTATCATTTCCAGCGGAGTAAGCTTGATGTTATTTACATCGCACAAAGCACGTAGGAAAACCAGCACCACAGCCGCAGAAGAAGACAATCCTCCGATTGGAAGGGAACCTTCTATCACACCACTCATACCTTTGGAGAGCGGATAGCGCTCGTTCAGCAACAAAGTAGCACCACGCAGATAATCCGCCCAGTCATTCTGTTTCTTTGCGGGCACCTCACGAATATGCCATTGGGCACGTTTGTCAAACTGCAATGAACAGAGTTCCACTACTCCATTCTGCTTTGGCGAATATGCCAAATGGATTCCCTTGTCGATGGCAAATCCTGTTATCTTGCCCATATTATGGTCAGAATGAGCACCTACCGGACAAATTCTATACGGACAAAAAGCCAATGACTCAGGTGCACGATGATAAAGCTGAGTAAAATGTTCCTGACAAAGCATAGTTCTTTATTATATATTATAATGGTATTTATTTTGCAAAGATACGGATATTAATGCATAATTCATAATGCATAATGCATAATTATTTGTTTTCCGGTCAGATTGAACAACATACACCGTGTTTCGATTGACAAACTTGCGTAAAGTAAGAATGTTACGCGAATTAATCATTTCTCGTAAATAGTCGAGCTTATATACGAAATAAAGAGAATGCGTAAAAACACATCCTCTTTATTTTGTTTTAATATTATTCTACCTAAAAACCTTACTTGCTGGAAACAGCCTCCAAGAATTCCTTGCAAGGCTTGAAGTGAGGAATATCGTGAGCATCGATAACCAAAGTTGTGTTCTTTGAAATATTACGAGCGGTCTTCTTTGCACGATGCTTCAAGTCAAATGTACCGAAACCACGCAGATAAACATTCTCCTTACCAATCATGGTTTCCTTAATTGTCTCCATTGCTCCTTCTACGCAAGCCAATACGGTGGGCTGATCAACGCCAGTCTTCTTACTGATGGCACGTACCAATTCTACTTTTGTCATAATTTTATATTTTAAATATTTTTTATTGGAAATTCTTTGCAAAATTATACAAAGATTTTGGTATTCACAAATTTACTGACAAAAAAATCAGAAAAATCTATGAATTCCCTGATATTCTACGATAAATTTAATACATAAATCGCTATTCTCCGAAGTCGATGGTTGGCTTAGGAATGAACTAGGAACATCTGACGTCCTTCGTCGAAACGTATGCCGGGAGATTGTATAAAACGGGATAGCGTGCCATTCTCCGTAAGTTCTTTCGTCGTGCCGGTAATGATTTCCTGCGATGTCATCAACCAGATGCGATGACTCAGTTGGAGTGCTATGTCCACATCGTGAGTGCTGAGGAAAATGATTTTATGCATTTTCTGTGCCAAATTACGCAACAGACGCATAACCTCTACCTTACTAGGAAAATCAAGGAATGCCGTCGGTTCATCCAACAGAATAACCGGTGTCTGTTGTGCCAATGATTTGGCAATCATCACTTTCTGCCGCTCTCCATCACTGAGCGTATGCACATAGCGATGGCCTAGAGAGGAAATGCCGACCTGATTCATTGCCTCCTGAACCAGACGAAGGTCATCTTTATCCATCCCGCCCCAGAAACCTGTATAGGGACTTCGCCCCATCCCCACAAGTTCCTGTACGGTCATACTTCTGGCATCAACACGTTCAGTTAGAACGATGCTTATCATGCGACTGCGTTCTGCATCAGTAAGGCTGGAAAGAGGTATCTCATCCAGATAAACATCTCCGTCTATGGGCGGAAGAGAAACGGACAACGTCCGCAAGAGCGTACTCTTCCCCACTCCGTTCGAGCCAAGCAAACTGACCAGTTCACCCGGTTGCAGAGTCGCATGGATATGAGACGACACCACACGCGACCCATATCCCGTCGTCAGATCGTTGATGCGTAGGACAGGATGGTTTTTACTCATACGTGGGACAATAATTGTAGCCCAACTTGTCGTACATCTTCTCTATGCCGGACAAACGTTGCTTAAATGCCTCGAAATCTTTCTGCTGTGGCATAAGCCATTGCACTTCACTCATTGCAGCCAGACGGGGCAGTATCTGATACATAGCACGGGCTGGACTATCGGCATAATGTGTCCACAGATTGCATTGTGCGCCCATGATGTACTTCTTCTCGTCCTCAGGAATCTCCTGCGGAATCGGATCAAAACTATACATCTTGCTGACGGAAACGAAACCGCCCTCACAGGCAGGTTGCTTGCTTCTGTCTGCCAACTGGTAATAATCTATGTAACAATGACTTGTTGGTGACATAATGACGTTATGGTGCTGGTGGGCAGCTTCTATGCCTCCCGCATTTCCACGCCAACTCATAACAGTGGCATCAGGACTCAAACCGCCTTCCAGGATTTCATCCCAGCCTATCAGCCGACGGCCCTTGGTTGCCAGATGTTTTTCTGCTTCCTGCACCAGATACGTCTGTAACTGTGCCTCACGATCCAAATGAAGTTCCTTCATCTTGGCCTGACATTTAGGACATTCCTTCCAACGGTCACGCGGACTTTCATCGCCTCCGATATGGATGTATTCACCAGGGAAAATCTCACACAGGTCATCAAGCGTCGTCTTTATGAATTCCAAGGTCTTCGGGTTGCCGGCACATAGCACGTCCTTTTCCAACCCATGGTAAGGAAAAAACGGGACAATCTTGTACGGTCCTCCCGTACATCCCAGTTCAGGATAGGCACTGAGGGCGGCCAGAGCATGTCCGGGGAGTTCCACTTCCGGCACAATAGTAATACAACGGTCGGCAGCGTATGCCACGATGTCCTTCAACTGCTCACGAGTGTAATAATAACCCGTCTTTTCGGATGTTGGCAGAGGTTCCAATCCGTCATCGTCCAACGTCACCAATTCGGGACAATAACTGCCCTTAGGTGCCAGTTCCGGCAAACTTCTAGATTCGTAGCGCCATCCCTGATCATCGGTCAAATGCCAATGAAAACGGTTCAGACCATGCAACGCCAAAATGTCGATGAACTTCTTGACGAACTTTACGGAATAGAAATGACGCGAAGCATCGAGCATACAACCCCGATAATGAAAACGGGGAGCGCCATAAATGAAGCCCCATGGCAACTGGTATGTTGCACCTGTCTCATTCATAACGCTTTTGCGAAGCGTTTGAATACCATAGAACACGCCACTCTCCGTAGCTCCCTGAATCAGGATGCCGTCCTTGCCTACTGTTATGCGGTATGCCTCCGGATTTTCATCGGACAATCCCAATGCCAGGCGTACTGTGGCCTTTCCCTTTCCGGACTTTGTAGCGCAAGGTTTCAAACCCAAATATTCTTGTAGAAACAGGGCATTACGCTTCATTTTGTCATTACCGGACGGATAGGATACAATCTGGCCGGCAGATAATTCCGTCGTCTTTCCGCAGGCATCCAAACAAATGTCCTGTGGCAACGGAACAACTTGATAATCGACTTTGGCAAAAGCGCCCACGCCCAAACAGACGGCAAACAAGAAAGCACGCGTTCTTTTCATTTTCATTATTTCTTTTATAGATAAGCCCCTTCCTCTCTCTTGCAGAAAAAGGGGCTCTATCTTAGTGATCTTTATTCAACAAATCCACAATACTTGTAACCCAAAGTCTTGTAGATTTTCTCTGTACCTTCCAGACGAACCTTGAAAGCCTCGAAATCCTTCTGGTCGGGCTGAAGCCATTGTACTTCGCTCATAGCAGCCAAACGGGGCAACAGCATATACATGGCATGGTCGGGACTTGCCACATACTCTGTCCATAGGTTACATTGTGCACCCAGAATGTACTTCGCTTCCTCTTCATTCAGTTCACTGGGGATTGGTTCCATTTCATACACTTTGCTTACAGGCAGATAGCCGCCGATGGCCATAGGCTGATAATGCAAGTCCTTTAACTGATAATAGTCGATATAACAATTGCTGGTAGGTGTCATAATCACACGATGATGCTGATGGGCAGCCTCGATACCACCATTGTAACCACGCCAACTCATAACGGTGGCGCCTTCACTTAAACCACCTTCCAGGATTTCGTCCCAACCGATCAATTCACGGCCCTTAGCAGATAGGAACGTCTCAACTTCTTTCAGAATATAAGTCTGCAACTGAGCTTCGTTTTCCAGATTCAGTTCCTTCTTCTTAGCTTGACACTTAGGACATTCTTTCCAACGGTCACGCGGACTTTCATCGCCACCGATATGGATATATTTGCTGGGGAACACCTCGCACAATTCGCCCAGGACGGTCTTTATGAACTGTATCGTCTTGGGGTTGCCGGCACAAAGGACATCGCGGTCAACGCCCCAATAAGGACGTACGAAATACGGGCCACCCGTACAACCCATGTCGGGATAGACGCTAAGGGCGGAAACCATATGGCCGGGCAGGTCAATTTCGGGAATGATGGTAATGTAGCGTTCTGCTGCATATGCTACAAGTTCCTTCAACTGTGCCTGAGTATAATAACCTTCTTCTGGAGTATCGTCCATGATGCTCATTTCCATGCCTTCACCCATACCGGTATTGTGGCCCAAGATTGTATAGGGACGATAACTACCCTTTTTGGCTAATTCAGGCAATGATTTCACCTCGAAACGCCAACCCTGGTCATCGGTCAGGTGCCAGTGGAACTTGTTCAAGCCGTGCAGAGCGAGGATGTCGATGTAGGTCTTGATGAATTCGAACGGCAAGAAATGACGAGCGCAGTCGAGCATACAGCCACGATACTGGAAACGAGGTTCGCCGGAAACCGTTGCCCATGGCAACTTAATCGTATCGCCCTCTTCATTCATCACACTCTTTCGAAGGGTCTGAATGCCATAGAAGACACCACTCTCGCTGGCTCCCTGAATGGTGATGCCCTTCTTGCCTACGGTTATCTGGTAGGCATCAGGATTCTCGCTCTGCAAGCCCAGGGTCAGATTGACGGGAGTCTTTACCTTCTTGGCAGCCACCTGGGGTACCAAGCCCAGATATTCCTTCGCAAACTCAGCATTACGCTTCATCTGCGCATTGTCGGCAGGATAGGACACACTTTGTCCCTTGACGAGGATTGCGGTTTTTCCACTTGGGTCCAACTGGATGCCCTGAGGCATCGGAACCACTTGATAATTCACTTCTGCCATGGAGCACAGGCTCAGTAAAGCGGCAGAAAGAGTCAGAGTTAGTTTTTTCATTTTAATATATTAATTATGAGTAAATATAACATACAAGATAACCGGAGCACCCACAAGAGGCGTTATCACATTTATGGGAATGATGCTGACTCCCGCAGGCAAAGTGCTGAACAAATTGCAAAGCATAGCCAGACAGGCGCCCATCAGCATAGAACCCGGTACCAGAATACGATGCGTGCTGGTAGCAAACACCATACGGGTAAGATGCGGGACGGCCAAGCCGAGGAATGAGATAGGGCCACAAAAGGCCGTTGTGGTAGCTGTGAGCAATCCGGAAGACAGGAGTAATCCATTGCGACTCCTGCGTACGTTCACCCCCAGATTGGCGGCATAACGGTCACCAAGCAACATGGCATCAAGTGGTTTTACATGCAAGAGGGATAGCAGAAGGCCGGAAAAGATAAGGATGCTATACAGGGGCAACCTGTCCACCGACACCCCATTGAAACTGCCCATTCCCCACATGACGAAGGAATGAACGCCCTCTTCCGACGCCCGGAAATTGAGCAAAGAAATAACGGAACCCGTCATGTAACTGATGATAACACCTGTTATGAGCAACATAATGGGACTTCTGAGCCAGGAAGACAAAGTCAGCAACAAGGCCATAATGCCCAAGGCACCCAGCATAGCAGCTACGATAATGAGCAGATACCCTCCAAGGCTGAGCCCGCCGAAAGTGATGCTACCACCCAAGAGGAGCATAACCAGCGCCACACCCAAATTGGCACCGGCATCTATCCCCAAAATGCTTGGCCCTGCTAAGGGATTGCGGAAGGTCGTCTGCAACATCAAGCCGCAACTGCTAAGCGATGCGCCGCACAACATGGCTGTTATCATCTGAGGGAAACGGCTTTCCTTTATGACAAGCGTCCAGGAGGGATGTCCTTCTGCCTCGCCACCACAAAGAATGTCGATGACCGACGATACGGGTATGCGGAGCGAACCCCACAATAGATTGGCAACAGCCAAAAGGGCCATTGCAACAAAAAGGGCAGAAAAAATAGCCGTATTCCTCATTATGGGGGCAAAGATACGATTAAGTGAGAGCAATGCCAAAGAAAATTCATTTTTTTTGCATTGTTGAGCGGAAGTATCTTCGGCCATTAGGTCAAAGATACAAATAAGCGAGAGAAATAACAAGATTTCATCTTGATTATTTCCGAATGAGCGTATTTTCAGTCGAAGGTCGGAAATACGATTTTTCTACCTTAACACCAAGTTCCGGATGTAAAATGTCAATTAAATTAGCCAATAAACGTTCAGGATGAAACGCCGTTTCTTCGTAAAAAAGGTTCTGGGATGTATCGCATATCCACAAACGTGCCGTTATGCGGTTCAACGCCGGAACATCCTGACATATTTCGTTACGAGAAATATTTCCGAAATGCTTCACTATCCACACATCAGCTGTAAGGGCGCAATCCAATGCCTGCTCCATGCTGACGGGAAAGCCACCCGTGCGCTGCACATCACTAAACACATAATCGGCTCCTGCATCGGCATACATGACGCCCATCGTACTCTGTCCGCCAGCCACATACCATTTTCCGCTTTGTGGCATTTCACTCAGGAGACGGGGGCGCAATGTGGTGCCAAGTGCGATCTTACGGAGTGCCAGATATTGCTCCTCCACGGCACGAAAGATACTATCGGCACGTTCGCCTTGTCCGAACAGCCGTCCGTAAAAACGTATCCACTCTGCCCTACCCAATGGCGAGTTTTCCATATAGTCGGCACACTCCACGATGGGAATCCCCATACGTTCCAGTACGCCATATCCGCCACTCGTTTCAAAAGGAGTTGCCATCAGAATTTCCGGTTGCTGATCCAGGATGCTTTCCACGCTGGGCTCCATGGCATTTCCCAAATCCTTTATCCGACCGTCTGCCAGGGCTTCGTGAACGAAAGGCAGGTTGATGTACCCAGGTTCACATACCCCACAAACGGCTGTCTCACATCCCAATTCCTGCAATAATGCACAATGCAATCCAGCGAAAACGGCGGCCCTACCAACAGGCACATATATTTGTTCTTGGTTTAGTTCCCGTCTTCCCGACGAGAGTAGTTCATACCGATGGAGCACCTGCAACGTGTCCCACGGATTGCGAATGATGACTTCCACTCCACCATCGCGTTCTATCATCGTCAGGTTCCGGGCGTAGCGCATGGGTATGGTGTCACCATTTTCCGGACAGGAGGTGGGTTCCTTCCCCTTGTTGCAGGAAACAAGGAGAAGGAGCATCCACCATATAATGCATAATTTAGGATGCATGATTATATTCCTTTTTTCTATACACTCTATCTCGTGATCCGTGTTATTTGAAGAACACAAAGGCATTGGCGTTAATTCCCATGGAGTCAAACTTCTGCTGGGGCTTGCCTTCTGCGCTGAATTGGTAAACATCGCTGGTATTGATGTAATCCGAGATACTGACGTAAACCTCGTTGGTATAGGGATTTGCCGATATCGAATGTATGGTGGCACCCGACAGTTGTTCCCATCCGGTCAAGTCGAGGGGATTTGTTTCCGTCTTGCCCGTTATCGGGTCGTAGCAGCCGAATGTGGTAGTAGATACGTATGTCGTCCAGTCGGTTTCGGTATAGGCGTACAGTATCTTCCCGTTCCATACACACATCTTGCTTGCATTGGCTATGGGGGTACTCTCCCCGGTCTTCACGTTCACTTTGGCCAACTGATAGGGGGTTTT
Organism: Bacteroidaceae bacterium; assembly: GCA_045617645.1. Lineage (GTDB taxonomy): Bacteria > Bacteroidota > Bacteroidia > Bacteroidales > Bacteroidaceae > Physcousia. Next base: position 16,272 of record JAZLIY010000004.1, read on the forward strand.
TTCATAATCGCCGAAACCCAATACATACAGATCATTCCCGATAACAGCCAGATAATTGGGATTGATGACCGAATGAAGGGTTTCCCCTTGCTTGAAGGTTGGCAGATCCACCGTCAGTATTTCGTCCAGATAGGTATAGTTGTAGGATTCATCTACGCTATAACTATTTGCAACATATAGGGTTTCGCCTATGATAGTCACCCCTTCCAGATTAGCACCTCCATCCAGTACCAGTTCGTCTTCCAAGGCCAATGTTCGAGCATTCAGTTTCTGTATTATACCGCCATAGCAACTGACATATAGGTGCCCGTCCTTTTCTGCCATATACCGGGGTGTATAAGCCGTATTGGCCGTTTCCCATACATTGTGACGGATACCGCCATTCGTCTTCACAATGGTCTTCGAGGTCGTGACGGTCACATAGATCATACTGTCCACCACCAGCGCACTATTGGCTACATCGCCCAAGGCATAGTGGGTGGGATATCCACACGTGTTCGTCTGGGGATCGTATCCCACGATGGATGCGTCGTTCTTTCCCCACGCTCCCTCGTTTATCAGATACACCTTGTAGTCGGCCGTATATTCCTTCGGCTTCGGGTCATCGAGTGTCGGATCATCGCCACACCCCATTAGGGTGAATGCCATTGCCATCGTGCATAAGGCACATAAAAGATTTCTTTTCATTTTTCTCTGTTTTTTTTGTTCGATTTTGTTTTGTAAAGTCACTATATTTATAAACCCTCCGGAGGTTATAGTTTCATTTCTATCGTCAGGTGCCAGGCTCGTCCGGGCATCGGGTAATAGCGTATCACATCGTATTCCTTGTCCAGCAGGTTCGTTACGGAACCGATGACCTGCCATTGTATCTTCCGCCATTGGAACTCACGCGAGAGCGTCAGCGCATGATCCTGATAGCCTTGCACCTCGTTCTTGGCTATGTTCTGCGCTTCCATATAACGGAGTCCTACGGCCACGATGCTATACCCGACCGTCACCCAGGGATTTTTCAGTTGGGCAGAGAGGTTTCCACTATGCCTGGGCGTATAGGGCAGCTGGTTACGGTAACTCTTTCCATTAGGGTCGGTCAAGTCGATGGCCTTCATCCACGAGTAACTGCCGGACAAGTGGAGAGAGGCCTTTTCGCATAACCGGAAATGTCCCTTCAGCGTAGCATCTATTCCGGCGGTCTGCGCCTGACCGTAATTCCTCATATTCCACACATAATTAGCTGGGATGGCCACGATCTTGTTGTCTATATGCCCCCAGTAGCCGTCCACCGTCACCTCGCCATACATCAGCTTCCTTCTGCCGCCCAAGGCCGTTGTTATACCAGCAGACCATTCTTGGGCATCCTCCGGTTTCAGATAGATATTCCCCAAATTTCTGTAGTACAAGTCATTGAAATTAGGTGCCCGGAAGGTGTTCTTATACATAGCCCTCAGGTAAAGCGGTACACCATAGAAGGGAGTATATCGTACCGAAAACGAGGGAGACAGATGCAGGAGATCATCGGGGCGTGTACCCTTGGACACGGATTCCGTAAGATAGGAACACACGCACGTGGCGGTCGTGCGGAACCGGCCTGTCTGGAATCGGGCGTTCAAGGCCGTGAAGGAGGACAGTCGGACAGGGTCGGGACAGAAATTCTGTTTGCTCCGTAACGTGTTAAGCACCTCGTCCTGAGCCAGGGAGAACTGCCACTTGTCGGTGGGAGCATAAGAAACGGCTGCGCTCAGCGTTCCCTCGTGCTGGGTGTTGTCCTCCACGGCATAGCCCATCGAATACTGCTCACCCTCTATCCGGTATTTGTCCCACGAATAGTTGTATTTGCCAGTTGCCAGGAGTGTCCATCGGTCGTTCCAGCGCTTCCTGTACTGCGATTGCAGGAATGCGTTCCTGTCCCACATTCGCTCTTTGTTCTTCTGACTATTGTAGAAGATGACGTACCCCGGCAATCCACGCTCGCTCCCGTAGCCATAGCCTTTTATAGAAAGTTCCCCACCCTGGCGGAATTGGTGTTTCAGGTTGGTTTCCGCGTGCCATTGCTGCACATCGCTGTTCTTCCGATGCTCACGAGTGATCCCTCCGGCTGGAATCGTCACGTGGTAGGGATAGCATCCGTCCGAGCGCAGCCAATCCACATCGGCTCTCAGCTGGGTACGCTCCCCTATCTTCCGCGCATAGTATAGAGCCGGTTCCACCTCGCCCCACGAGCCCGCTTTGCACGAAACATTCAGATGGTAGTTACGTCCGGGGGAGAAGGTCGGTTCCATACTGTTCAGCGAGAGGATGGCTGCGGAGGAATACAGACGGGCAGGCAACAACAAGTCATCCTGATGTCCAACGCTCAGGGAAAGGCTTTGCAAGTGAGCCAGACTGAAACGTCCGATGTCTATCTGTCCGGCCTGACAGTTGCTTACCGCCACGCCATCGTACGCCACCATTGTATGCTGGGCACCCATGTTACGTACGGAAACTGTCTTCATACCGCCTATGCCACCATAATCCTTGATTCCTACCCCAGCCATTCTGCGTAGCACATCGGCAGTACCGGTCATGCCCAAGACCTGGATGTCGCGGCGTTGCATCTCTTGGGTGGGAGTTGACGCCACCACACTCCGCTCCAACCGACGGGCATTCACGCTCACAGAAGCCAACGTATCGGCATTCAGCAGGCTGTCGGGTTCCTGAGAATACGATGCCGACCACCACAGCCCAAAGGCCGTTAACAAGATATACTTTCTTTTCCTCATTTTTCCTCTGGTTCAATCCACGAAACCAATGGACATTTAGTATTTGGGCGACAGGTCTTCTGACTCGTTCCCTTCCCCATAGATGAAACCTTCCCAGACATGTGTTCCAGTGGTTCAAATGATCATCAAGGGCAGACGGCAAACCGTCTTCAAGAACTTACAGCTGCGGGACAGTTCCGGACTTTCACCGGATTCCCTCATCGCTTTTCGAGCGCAAAGTTACAAAAAGATTCCAATACGGCAAAGCATTATGCCGAAAATAATGCACTAGAAATAGTAGAAGGTCTTTTCCCTATACCTAATATATTTAATGGTGTATGAGCCCAAAGCGAAAATCATAGAATCCAGCGAAAGATGATTTTCTGTATTAGTTACTCCAGTATCTCATTGCGCTATACATTCGATCATGCCGAAGTACTAAAGGAAATATATCACGCAACGCGTGCGTTTCCATCGAAGTTTCCATGCGTTTCCATCGAAGTTTTGAAAAATTTATATCAAAGATATAAGGAGGTCGGTTGTCATACTATCACAGTTGTTTTTAACATTTCAGATTTTGGGCGAAGCCGATTCTGTCGTACCTTTGCCTTCGGATTGACAAAAGAGGGCGCAACCGACAAACCCTGTGGGGAGGGTGTACGGATGCTAACCCAAAACTGTTGCCAAACGATACATGAAGAATGGTATGTCTCTGACTCCTTTCACTTGTGCTCGGAAGCATTTGATCTTTGAGTTCAGCGATTCTG
>JAZLIY010000005.1:0-18065 GCA_045617645.1 Bacteroidaceae bacterium
CAAAGAAATTTAACCAGCAAAACAAATGATTTTTTACGATTTACTTGCACCAACAGATTATTTTTGATAACTTTGAAACCACATCAAAAGTGGTGCACTTTTCAATTAGAAAGTGGTGCACTTTTGGATTAGATTATACATTTTTTATCTACGTTGTTGTATAATTCGAGATTTTTATCTAATTTTTCCATGTCTTGTTACGATTTTTGCTTGATTTCTAATCGCAGCACTAAGTTAAGTGAAAAATCTGACATGGCATAATCCTGGGCCGCACGCCATTGCCGCTTGCATCAAGCAAGAACTTTTTGCTGCCCAAGACCCTAAAAAGTCAAAATAATATAGTACAGCAGAATTAAGGATAACTTTGCAGAAGGAGCCGTCCGACTGACAAAATGTCAGAAAAAGCATAATTTTGTCATTCATAAATAGTTAACAAACCTTTCATTCTTCTCCTTTCTGTTAAAAAAAAGGACATTTTGGCAGTTTGCCAAGGGGTGGCATGAATATTGAAAGAGTAAGGGTGAAAACACAATATGTCTAACCCTTTAATGATAGGAGGTTTTTAACTATGTTACCCATTATGAACAATTCTTACAGGAACTCATTCAACTGGATGCCTGGTTTCATGAACGAAGTGCTGAACGGTTTTCCCACCCTGCAACAGGAGGCACGTACGACCACGCCGGCCATCAACGTGACAGAGGGCAAGAACGACTACAAACTGGAGCTGGCTGTACCCGGCACGACAAAGGAGGACTACAAGATTCAGCTGAACAACGAGGGCCAGCTGATGGTAATGCTGGAAAAGCATGAGGAGAAAGAGGAAAAGGCCGAGGACGGTCGCCGCTACCTGCGCCGCGAGTTCAGTTACCATAAGTTCCGTCAGGTCTTTGATTTGCCCGAAGACGTGGAAAGCGAGAAGATTGCCGCACAGGTCACGGATGGTGTGCTGACCATAGACCTGCCCAAGAAGGCACAGGAAACTCTGCCTGCCACACGGGCGATAGAAGTGAAATAGGAAAAAGCATATAGCGAATAATATTTTTTACTTTTCAGAAGGGAGCGTATCGGGAAATCCGATCCGCTCTTTTTTTCTCGCTTCCGAAAAAAAATCCATTTTTGTATTTCTCTAACCCACAAACTATTTCGGTCTATTATCGAAAACATCGATAATAAAATCGAAATAAAATGTAACGTTTTTTTGGCAGGAAAATCAGAAGTCACTATCTTTGCGACAGAAAAGAACAAAAGCACTGGGTTATGGAGCTAAGACAACTGAAATACTTCGCACAGGTGGCCAGCGACCTGAGCTTTTCGGAGGCATCGCGCAAACTGTATATCTCGCAGAGTACTCTCTCGCAGCAGATAAAGCAGCTGGAGGACGAACTGGACACGAAACTGCTGAGCAGAAACACGCACAACGTGTCCCTGACAGAAAGTGGGGAGATGCTGCTGCCGCTGGCCAAACGTACGCTACAATGTGCAAAGGACTGTGCCCTACAGATGGACGACATGAAGAAAATGCCGACGGGCGAGTTGAACATCGGCGTAACCTACTCTTTCTGCCCTATCCTGACAAGCACCATCCGCCTGTTCCTGGAGCGCTATCCGCACGTACGACTGAACGTCCATTACAAGACAATGTCCGAACTACGCGAGATGCTTCGCCAGCAGGAGATAGACTTTGTCCTGGCATTCAAGCCAACGACGCCCTACGAAGATATTGAGACAAATGTCCTGTTTGAATATTCGCTGTGCGTAATCATGCGCAACGACCATCCGCTGGCGAGCCACAGGACCATCAGGGTTTCCGACCTGGAACACTATGGACTGGCAATGCCGGACAAAGGACTACAATCGCGCAACGCGCTGGAAAGGTACATAGACGTGGATACGAGCCGACTGGATGTACGCATCGTGCTGAACGACCCGAACATCATCCTGGATCTGGTGGAAACAGGCGACCTGCTCACCATACTGTCCAGCCAGACGGTCCACTACCGGAACAATCTGGTGGCCAAACCGCTGGAAGGGGTTAACAGAAGAATGCCCGGATGCGTGCAGAAACTAAAAGGGACATTCTGCAAACGGAGTGCCGAGCTGTTTCTGGACATGCTAAGGAAATCGACCGAAATGCAAGAGCTGACACAATGACTTTTGTCAGATATTTTCAACCTAATGTTTCACCCTCTAATTACAATGCTATGGAAAAGAAGTTTTATCTTTGCAAGAAATGCGGAAACGTTGTTTTCAAAGCTGTTGACAGCGGTATCGTTCCGTTCTGTTGCGGTCAGGAAATGACCGAACTCGTGGCAAAAACGACGGATATGGCTTCAGAAAAGCATGTACCCGTAGTGACGCAAGTCGATGACAGCAAAATGAGAGTGGAGGTCGGCAGTATCGCCCACCCGATGACAACGGAGCACCACATCTGTTTCATCTATCTGGAAACCACGGAAGGAGGACTGTTCAAGTGGCTGAACGGCAACGAATTGCCAACGGCAACCTTCCCCTGCAAGAAAGAGGAGTTCGTGGCGGCATACGAATACTGCAACCTACATGGGTTATGGATGGGGAATGTGATAAGCAAACCTAAAGACTGTGGAGCGATGAAGGGGAAGAAGCATCTCACATTCGCATTCTTCTGTTCCCTGTTCTCGTTTTTTTCCTGTCAGCAGATACCACAGTCCTACGATAACACGCCCGTAAACGATCTGGATCTGAAACGCTACATGGGGGTGTGGTACGAGATCGCACGCTACGACCATCGGTTTGAACGGGATATCGACAACACAAAGGCCTTGTACACGCTAAACGAGAAAGGCTCCGTAGATGTTCTGAACAGCGGATGGGAGAACGGGATGCTGAAGGAGACAAAGGGATGGGCCAAACAGCCCAACGCTTCCCAGAAGCCGGGCTTGCTTCGGGTATCGTTTTTCCGTCCCTTCTATTCCGACTACCGAGTACTGATGGTGGGTCGAGATTACGACTATGCGATGGTCGGTTCAAAGAGCATGAACTATCTGTGGTTTTTGTCACGCACGCCACAGCTGCCGGACTCCAAGAGGTTGGCCCTGATGCAGGAAGCCGAAAAAAGAGGATACGACATAGGTCGTTTGCATTGGATCGACCAAACAGCGAACCTGAAAAAGGCACAACAAAAATAGCAACGGCCAAAGCCAAATATGTAGAACATTATTAAACAAATGAGTATGGAAAACAAGAGCGAAGAGAAAATGTGGGTTTGCGCCCTGTGTGGTTATCGTTACGTAGATGCTCAACCGCCAGAGGAATGCCCGATATGTGGCGCCGGCAGCGATGAGTTCTTCGAGGAAACAGGAAAATAGAAAGCCCGTATCGGATGAATGGCAGGCAACAAGAGAGTCAATTCCCCTTGTTGTCTGCTTTTTTTATTTGAAAATTTCATGGATTCACCTTTTATTTATATCTTTACGGCTGGAACAAAGACTAAACGAAGATTTTTAAGCGACATGAATATTGACATCATCGAATCGGAAGAAACCATGACCGGCATATTGCATGGTCGGTTGGACACAGAAGCCTCTAATCAGTTTGCACGCGACATAGAACCTCTTATGGACAAGGCAAACAAGCATATCATACTGGACTGCAACGACCTGGAATATATCGCTTCCTCGGGATTAAGGCTGTTCCTTTCTTTGCGGAAGCAAAGCATAGCCATGGGAGGAGACGTCACCATAAAAGGTATTTCCGCAAATGTGAAAATGGTGTTCACCATCACAGGGTTTTACTCATTATTTGCATTTGAGGAATGAATTGCAAGACAGAAGATATACTGCTCGCCCTGGAACAAATGCAAAAGTGGGAGAACGGGGGCACGGCACCTTGCGAAGACCCTGCTGCATACATACTGGACATACAGCGACGCATTGCCCCTATGGCCGAACAGCTTGGCATGAGCAAGGAACAGCATGAGCTGGAACGCCTGTCCGTAAAACTAGGCCATCCCGAAGATTACAAGCGGCTGAAAAAGCTACTCATGGAATCAGAGGCCACTTGCGAGATGGTATTCCGCACTTTCGCCCTACCCATACGCGCCATGCTGGATGACCTGGGCATTGAATATGAGTTCAAATACCGGATGAAATCGGTTTATAGCATCTGGCGCAAGATGAACATCGACAACAAAGTATTCGACGATGTGTACGACCTGTTCGCCACACGTATTGTGTACAAGCCAAAGGATACCATTGACCCATTGCCGTTTATGGGCGCCAACCAGTTGGACAAAACGCCTGGCGTGTCGATCGTAAAAGATTGGCAACTGGCACAAATGGATACCGAGAAGTTCTATTGCTGGCGCATCTATACGGTTATTTCAATGCTCTACCGCATTCATCCGGAACGAATAAAGGATTGGATTACCCATCCGAAGGAATCCGGATATCAAGCCCTGCAACTCACCGTCATGGGGCCCGACTGCAATTGGATAGAGATACAGATTCGCTCCGAGCGTATGGATTACGAAGCAGAGAAAGGATTTGCCGCTCACTGGAAATACAAGCAGGAGACACAAGTGCGCTCCTAATGTCCAAATCCCCAGGTAAATCGTCCGTATCGGATTACGGCTGTTTCTTGTGCCCTGACAGGAACCCGATGAGGACGGAGCCCAGGATTCCGGCACAAAGCGACCCCATGAGGATGGCTATCTTGCCCGCTGCCCGTAAGTGTTCCGTATGTTCGTGTGCATCGGCAAAGGAAAGGGTGTCCACAAAGATAGACATGGTAAAGCCTATACCGCCAAGGCACGCTACGGCAAAAAGCATTTTCCACGTAGCGTTCTGCGGCATTTCGCCAAACTTCATCTTTACTGCAAGCCATGATGCAAGCGTAATACCTATCGGTTTTCCCAGAAGCAAACCGAAGAACACGCCCATGCCCACACTACCGAGTTCCGGAGAATAACGGAAAATATTGAAATAGGACAAATCCGGTATTTCTACGCCAGCATTGGCCAACGCGAATATGGGCATGATACAAAAATTAACCCAAGGTGAAAGTGCGTGCTCCAACCGGTATGACATTCCCATCGAATTGTTGTTGATAAACGTCATACGGCGAAGACAATGACGTTGCAGCTCGTTCGGGAAAGCTTCTCCCCAATAACATTCGTCATAGAGTTTCAAACGCATCTCGTACTCTTTGCTCCTACGAGTCAGGTATGCCCTCTTATATTTCGGATCCATCGGTATCATCATTGCCATGACGACTCCCGACATCGTGGCATGAACACCTGCATAATAGAACAGGAACCACACAGCAATGGCAGGAACAAGATAGAATACCATACGCTTTTCCCCCATCTGATTCATAATATACGTAATTATCAAGATGAGAAGGGATATGGCCAACAACGTGATATTGATTGTACCTCCATAGAAGAATGCCACAACCAGAATTGCACCCAGGTCATCTGCTATGGCCAAGGCCGTAAGAAAGACTTTCAGGCTAACCGGCACCCTGTCGCCAAGAAAGGACAAGATACCCACGGCAAAGGCTATATCCGTTGCCGTGGGAATACCCCATCCGGAAGCGGCAGCCGTACCATGATTGAATAAGGCAAAAATAATTGCCGGCATGGCCATACCACCTGCTGCTGCAATAACAGGAAGCATAGCCTTCTTTGCACTCGATAATTCACCAATCCGTACTTCACGCTTTATCTCAAGTCCTACCGTAAAGAAGAACACCACCATCAGGATGTCGTTGATGAACTTCTCCACATTCATTCCATTGGGGAATGTCCAATCTATAAGACGAGTGCCTTCGTCCGTCAACGGACCTACCACAGAAATAGACAACTCCGTTTCCAGGAATTGACGGTACAGCTCGCGGGTTGCAGGCAAATTGGCCAACAGCATAGCTATCACCACGCACAACAACAGGACTCCACCCGAAGCCCAAGACTGTTGAACGAAAGTTTTTTTTGCCTGACCTAAGAAACTGCTGATTTTAGCTAATTTATAACTTGGTATTACTTTCATGTTCCCGTCCTATATATCTAAATGGCAGGGCATATACCATCCGGTTCATGCCCTGCCATACTATGTAAAAAAACTATTTCTTGGATTTTGATTTAGCGTTCGACTTGCGTCCCTTCGACTTATCGTACTTTGCCCAAAGTTTTTTCTTTATGACCAGTGCCTTCTGTGATTCCGTGCTTGCCTTGGCAGCTTGTTCTGCGGCAGCCTCATCCTCTGGTGAAGCGTATGCATGACGGAATCCCTTCTGATCCTCCCAATGACCGCGAGTGAAATCGGGGAAGGCTACGGAAGCACAGTTGTTGTCCATACTCAATGCACCCAGTTCGGCCAGAGAGCACCATTCGGCCAAATCGTAAACATCCATATCCAATGGAAGACCATTCTGCAAGCAATATACCAGACGACTATCCATAATGAAATCCATACCACCATGTCCCATCGTGCGACCCAGTTCGCCATATTTAGTAAGAATCGGGTGATAATATTTTTGCACGAGAGCCGTCTGCTGCTCCGGCTTCATGAAACTATGTTCCTCCAATTTATCCATACCTTCAACACCTGTCCCCTTGGCCGTTTCCGGATCCAAAGCTATATGTTCTTCGGGGTATTTGGTAATATAGCCGTTCGTTCCAGTAAGTTTATACAGACGGTTGTATGGCTGATAAGTCATTACGTTGTGCTGAATTTCCACAACCTTTCCTTGCGCCGTACGCATCAGGGTTGTCGTATGGTCGCCATTACGGTATTCCTTACATGGCTTACCGGTCTTGTCCTCGACATACTTTGCGCCCACCACACTTTTTGTATCCATCGCAACGAGTGTCGTAAAACGGTCACCTCGATGAATATTCATGGCTTGTGCCACGGGACCCAGTCCGTGGGTTGCATAGACATCACCACGATTCTCCTTGTTGTATTTCATACGCCATCCCAGCTTGTCAGGATCCGAACCATCAGGATTCTTCCAATATGCCTCCCAGAAAGGTGTCAGGTTATGGATATAGGCACCTTCTGCACGGATGACTTCTCCGAACAGGCCTTGCTGGGCCATATTCAGGGCATTCATCTCGAAATAGTCGTAACAACAATTTTCCAGGATCATACAATGCTTCCTATTGCGTTCACTCAGATTGATCAATTCCCAGCATTGCTCCAGGTTCATGCAACTGGGAACCTCGACTGCCGTATGCTTGCCATTTTCCAAAGCGCACTTAGCCACAGGGAAATGATGCGTCCAGTCCGTTGCCACATACACGAGGTCTATGTCGGGACGCTTACACAATTCCTCATATCCCTTTTCGCCGCTGTAAATGGCGGCAGGAGCCAAACCGGCATCACGAAGGTACTGCTGACAAGCCTCTGCACGATTTTCTTCATAGTCGCAAAAAGCCACAATCTGCACGCCAGGAATATGACAGAAACGATTTACTGCACCAGGCCCACGCATACCCAATCCGACAAATCCCACACGAACGGTAGCCAATTTGGGAGCAGCCATTCCCAACACGGTCTGTTGGTCGGCGGGCCGTTCCGGATTCTCTATCACAATGGTTCCCTTATCCCAATGCCATTTCGTACTCGGGCTGATGCTCTGTGCCCATGCAAAAGCCGTAAAAAAAACAGGCAGCAATGCTGCTAAAAACAAACGTTTAATTCTCATGACAAATAATGTTTAATATCAATTTTGCCACAAAGATAATACATCTAACGCAAAAAAAGGCACAATCAAATGTGAATATTCCTTAAAATAGGGATTCATTCTTTTTCCAAAAGCCTTTAATATAAATAAAAAAACGTATCTTTGTTTTCCATACACGGTTTATTTGCACAAATTGTCCCGTTAAGAGGACAGGATTAGTAACACTTTACACTACAGAAACGTGACAGAAAAGACATCGTTGTTGGGAATGACGCTAGAGGAACTCAAGGAAGTTGCCGCAGAAGCAGGAATGCCAACTTATGCAGCAAAGCAAATAGCTCAATGGATGTATGTTCGACATGCAGACAATTTTCCGGCTATGACCAACCTGAGCACACGCCACCGAGAATACTTGGCGGAACATTACGCCATTGGACTGATGGCTCCTATCGAATGTCAAAGAAGCATCGACGGTACCGTAAAGTATCTGTTTCCCACCCAAAGCGGGAAACGTATAGAAAGCGTATTCATTCCCGACGGCGAACGAGGAACATTGTGTGTCAGCAGTCAAGTGGGATGCCGTATGGGATGTAAGTTCTGTATGACGGGGCGACAAGGTTTTCAAGGAAACCTGACCGTTACGGACATTTTGAATCAGATATACGCTCTTCCCGAAAAAGAGCGACTGACCAACATCGTATTTATGGGACAGGGCGAACCGATGGAGAACCTGGACGCGGTGCTTAAAGCCACACGCCTACTGACTGCCGATTACGGTTACGCATGGAGCCCTAAACGCATTACCGTTTCTACCGTGGGAATAAAGAAAGGACTGCTCCGCTTTTTGGATGAGAGCGAATGCCACCTGGCCATAAGCCTTCACAATCCATTCCCAGAAGAAAGAAAGAAAATGATGCCGGCAGAAAATGCCTTTGGATTGACGGAGTTCCTACAAATCCTCAAACAATACGACTGGAGTCATCAGAGGCGGCTCAGTTTTGAATACATCGTATTTGGAGGGCTGAATGACAGCGATGCACACGTTCGAGAATTGGTGCGATTGCTGGCACCCCTGGAATGCAGGTTGAACCTAATCCGCTTCCATAAGATACCAGATTCGCCCTATTGTGAAGCACCCGAAGAGAAAATGACAGAAATGCGCGATTACCTGTCAAGACACGGCGTAACGACCACCATCCGAGCCAGTAGAGGGCAAGATATCTACGCCGCCTGCGGATTATTGAACACGAAAAAAGAAGAATCAGAAAAACACCTATGAAACAAACATTTGACAAAATACAGAAAGTTCATCTGCTACTATTTTTGGCCTGTTTATCGGTTTTTGCCTCTTGCAGGAAAGACATGATATTCCCCGTAGCAAGCGGTAGGCCATACGAGGTACTGGTAGTAATGGATAGCATCACATGGAAAAGTCCTACTGGCAGGGCGCTCTTCAACGTGCTGGACACCGATGTTCCAGGCCTCCCTCAAAGCGAGCGTTCTTTCCGCATCTCCAGAATAGACCCTAAAGAGATGGACCATGCATTCAGCATTTTCCGGAACATCATCCATGTAGACATCAACAAACAACTCTACAGCCAAGCCCGTATGAAATTCGTGCGGAATAAAAGTGCAATGGAACAAATCGTACTTACCATCAATGCACCGACAGAAGAGGAGTTCCGTAAATTTTGCGAAGACTACCGACAAGACATCGTGGATTTCCTGACAAAAATGGAGATGAACCGCCTTATCGAAGAACTGAAGACAAAATATTCCAAATGCACAAACGACCTGGCATGGCAAGTACTGCAATGCCGCATGTATGCGCCAAAAGAACTGACCAGCTACAAAAAGGGAGAGGATTTCATTTGGACAAGCAACAATACAGCGTCCGGATTGGAAAACATCTGTATCTACAGTTATCCCTACGAAGGTCCGGAAACATTCAACAAAGCCTATATTCTGCATAAGCGCGATTCGATAATGGAGAAAAACCTGCCCGGAGAAAGACCCGGAATGTATATGCAGACCGACACGTTATGTACCACAGTCCGCCCCATCGTAGTACATGGAATGTATGCGATGGAAGCCCGAGGCCTTTGGGTTATGAAGAACGATTTCATGGGTGGCCCTTTTGTCAGCCATAGTCGTGTAGATGCGGAGAATAACAGGGTTGTCGTAGTAGAAGGTTTCGTCTATGCCCCCGAAAAGATGAAGCGTGGACTGATCCGACGTCTCGAAGGCTCTCTTTACACCCTACAGTTGCCCGAAGAACAGGAGATTTTGGAAATAAAGCCCGATATAGAAGAAGAATTAAAAAGTCAGAGTACAGAACAAGCTACGAAACAAAAATAAACACTAAAACATAAAAGAATGGAAAAAATGAGAATAGGTGTCACACACGGCGACACAAACGGAGTGGGCTATGAAGTGATACTGAAAGCAATGGAGGACCCCACCATAATGGAGCTTTGTACACCCGTAATATACGGAAGTCCCAAACTAGCCTCATATCACCGTAAGGCATTGGAAATAGAAACGAATTTCACGACCATCAGCAATTGCAATGAAATAGAAAACGGCAAGATGAATGTGGTGGAATGCATCAGCGAAGAAGTGAAAGTTGATTTAGGACAAAGCACCCCTGAAAGCGCACAAGCGGCAATGAAGAGCCTGAATGCAGCCATCCAGGATGTGAAAGAGGGGTTTGTTGATGTCCTGGTTACAAACGAGGTATGTAAAGATCAGGTAAAGAGTCTTCTACCTGATTTCCCCGGAGAACAGGAATACATTCAAAAGCAGATAGAAAGCGAAGCCGAACCCCTCACCATACTCATCAACGAGGATTTGAGGGTTGCACTACTGACGGAAGACCTGCCGCTGAATTTGGTCGCCGCATCTATTTCCCAGGAAAAGGTACTGAACGCGTTACGGACAATAGATCTGACATTGCGACGCGACTTTATGCTCAGCAACCCACGCATTGCCGTTCTGGCATTGAATCCAGAATCAGGCAAAGAAGAAGGGGAGATTCTGGCACCAGCCATCCAACAGGCAGGCGAAGAGAACATCTGCACCTATGGTCCACTTGCCGCCGATGAGTTCTTCGGCAATGGCAACTACGTCCATTTTGACTGCGTATTGGCAATGTACAACGACCAAGGCCACGCTCCCTTTAGGGCCTTGTCCGCCGAAGGTGGAATACGTTATACAGCAGGACTCCCTATCGTACACACCCGTCCGGAGCATGGGTGTGAATTCCGGATAGCCGGCAAGGGGGAAATGTCACCTCATCAGCTGCTTCAGGCCATTTTTATCGCCCAGGACGCTTTGCGTAACAGGAAGAACTACGATGAGGCTCGCAAAGATCCTTTGCAGAAACTTTATCACGACAAACGGGAAGATAAAAAACCCAACAACATCGAATGAAACCACTATACAGGACCATATTTCTTGGCATAGGCCTCATCGCCATTGCTATTATGCTATGTAGTTTCAACATGAGTTGGGATGAAATATGCCAACACGTGCGCCAAGCAGGCATTTGGTTTCCTACAGTCGTATTACTTTGGTTACCCATCTATATGATAAATACATGGGCATGGTACATCATCATCAACAATGACGAGAAGAAATCCATAGGTTTCTGGAGATTGTGGAAATATACCGTCAGTGGATACGCGCTGAATTATGTTACCCCTGTGGGACTGTTGGGTGGCGAACCATATCGCATAATGGAACTGACACCCTATGTAGGAGTTGCAAAGGCCACAAGCAGCGTCATCCTTTATGCCATGATGCACATATTCAGCCATTTTTGTTTTTGGAGCCTTAGCATCCTGCTATTCATAGGACTCTACGGCAGGTCCATACAACCAGGAATGTGGACGCTTTTGGCCATCATCACGGCATTCTGTGCCTTGGGCATCTATTTTTTCCTTCAAGGCTATCGGAACGGACTAGCAATCAAAGCCCTTCGCTGGGGAAGTCACCTGCCCTGGATCGGAAAGCCTATCGCGCGTTTTACAGAAAAGAACAAAGAGAGCATCACGAAAGTAGATAAGCAGATAGCCGAACTTCATGCCCAACGGAAAAGCACGTTTTATCTGAGTCTATCCCTTGAATTACTGGCGCGCATCATCAGTTGTCTGGAGTTGATGTTTTGCATGATGATCATCACTGACAAAATATCTTTCCTGGACTGCATCCTGATGCAAGCCTTCACCAGCTTGTTTGCCAATCTGATATTTATCATTCCCATGCAGATGGGAGTCAGAGAGGGAGGCATGGCCATTTTCACCAACGCAATAAACATGAATGGTGGCTACGGAGTACTGACAAGTCTTTTGGTCAGACTACGGGAACTTATCTGGATTGCCATAGGCATATTGCTACTGAAAGTCGGAAACAAGGAAAATGAAAAGATTGCAATATGAAAGATATCGATTTACTTAGCCTAAAGAACAGGTATCACATCGTAGGTTTCAACGAAGCCCTGGATACGGCTTTGAACACCGCCATCCAGGTTGCCCCCACAGACCTGTCTGTGCTGATTCAAGGAGAAAGCGGTGTTGGTAAGGAAATCATACCACGTATCATCCACGAAAACAGCAAACGCAAGCGTGGGAAATATATTGCCATCAATTGTGGCAGCATACCCGAAGGTACTATAGACAGCGAACTTTTTGGTCACAAGAAAGGTTCCTATACAGGAGCCATTGATGATAGGGAAGGTTATTTCGGGACGGCCAATAACGGCACCCTATTTTTGGACGAAGTGGGAGAATTGCCCTTGAGCACCCAAGCCCGATTACTTCGTGTACTGGAAACCGGAGAATATATACGCGTTGGTGACAGCGAGCCCAAAAAGACGGATGTACGCATAGTGGCTGCCACAAACCTGAATATGGCAAGTGCCATACGTGACGGGCGTTTTCGTGAGGATCTCTATTATCGTCTCTGCACAATCAGTATCAAGGTCCCCCCTTTGCGGGAACGAGGGAACGATGCGGTACTTCTGTACAAGAAATTCGCCCAAGATACAGCAGACACCTACGGTATTCCCCAACCGTTACGCCTGACGCCCGAAGCTGAAGCCGTTGTCCAAAGTTACAAATGGCCAGGAAATATTCGCCAGCTGAAGAACATTACGGAACAAATGAGTATCCTTTGTCAGGAACGATTTGTCACCCCTGAACTGTTAGCCCAATATGGTGTCGTGCCTAATATTGGAGAATCAACCGATATGGCCACTATGGGTAATACCGGCAACGGAACCACGCACGATTACGAGAACGAAATAAAGCTCTTGATCAAAGCTGTCATCAGTTTGCGAAAGGATGTAGATGAACTGAAAAGCATCGTCCAACCCAACGCTTCTACTAGTACAGCTCTTGCTCCTGCTGGAACCATACCCACAAGCATTACCAATCTGCCACAATCAGATCACCCCTTACACGATATCACCCCACCTGTTCCGGTACAGCCGACAAGCAATCATGAGCAAAGGATTCCGGAAATCGAAGAGATACAGACCGTGGAAGTTCTGGAAGAAAATACGCTGAATCTGGAAATCACTGAAAAACGATTGATTCTGGAAGCACTAAAACGCTGTTATTACAATCGCAAGAGGGCCGCAATTTTACTAGGCATAAGCGATCGGACACTTTATCGGAAAATAAAAGACTATGGGATTGAAATTTAGCAAATTGCTGATGTGCCTCATGCTCACGGCATGTGCCGTCAGTTACAAATTCAATGGTGCCAGTATCGACTACGAAAAAACGAAGACCATACAGATAGACAACTTCCCAATACGGAGTGCTTATGTATGGGCTCCGATGCAAAGTATTTTCCAAAACAAGCTAACCGACCTTTATGCAACACAGACAAAGCTAAAACAGGTTAAGAAAAACGGAGACTTGCTGTTAAGTGGAGAAATCACAGGTTTCGACCAATTCAACAAAGGGGTTTCTGCCGATGGATATAGTAGTCAGGTACAGTTGAAAATGACAGTAAACGTGCGTTTCGTAAACAACAAGAACCATGTAGAGGATTTCGAAAAACAATTCTCTGCTACTACGGAATACGATGCCACACAACAACTCACCAGTGTCCAGGAAGAACTGGTGACTCAGATGACCAAGGATATCACGGAACAAATATTTAATGCTACAGTAGCTAACTGGTAGGGAACAACATGGAAAAGCACTTGATAGACTATATTCGTCATCCAGAACAACTGGACTCGGAAGCCATAAAGCATTTGAGGGAATTAACGAAAAGATATCCGTATTTCCATTCGGCACGTATTCTCTACCTGAAAGCGCTCTACCAGCAGCACGATTCATCCTTTGACCAAGAACTAAGGAGAGCTGCCATTTTGTCGCCATCCAGAGAAAGCCTTTTTCGTATGATTGAGCAGAAAAACTATCAGCCCCAAAAGGAGCATACGATTCCTGCACCCAAACCACAAAAGACCGACAGTACAGAAGTCCTTTTAGATAATTTTCTGGCAGAATTACCACAGGAGAACACGTCAAAGAAGCCACAAGTCATCGATGCCACGACAGACTACATCGGCTATATGATGCAACAAGAAGAAATAGGAGCCCAGCAAAACGAGAACGAAGAGATGGAGCTCATAGATGACTTTTTGAAAAATGGGAATGGCAAAATTCGATTCGAAGAAAAGCCGGATGACAGTAGTCTCGAGAAACCAGAGATTGACATTTCCAACAGCCCAAAGAACGAAATTTTCACAGAAACTTTAGCTCAAATATATATAAAACAAGGCAATTTTGAACGAGCAATAGAAATTATAAGGCGGTTATCCTTGAAATATCCAAAAAAAAATCGTTACTTTGCAGACCAAATTCGATTTTTAGAGAAAATATTGATAAATAACAAGAACAAATAAAACTATAAAAGATGTACACTTCAATCGTAATCTTAGTCGTTCTGGCATCTATTATGATGTGCCTGATCGTACTGATTCAGGAGTCAAAAGGCGGTGGTTTAGCTGCTGACTACTCCAACAACAACCAGATTCTTGGAGCTCCCAAGACAACCAATTTTGTAGAGAAAGCCACTTGGTTCCTGGCTGGCGCAATGATTTTCCTCAGCGTTATCAGCGTTGGGTTCCTGCCCAAACAAGGACGCGATGGTTCCGTTATCATGCAACAGGCAACTGAACAGCAGGCAACCAACCCCAACAACATCCCCGGTATCTCACAGCCATCAGCTGCCGAGGAAGCTGCGCCTGCAGCCGAGGCACCAGCAGAAACACCTGCACAGTAAGCCCTCTGGACGTATGAGCTGCTCACTGATTGCAGATTGCGGTTCTACAAAGACAGACTGGGTTCTTATATCCGACAAGCATGGCACTTTGGGAATACAGACGGAAGGGATAAATCCCGTACGTGATTCCCAAGGTGCCATACTTGATATTATACGGCAGCAACTACTTCCAAGGCTTCCCATTGCCACCAATGAACTAGAACACATCTATTTTTACGGATCTGGATGCATCCCTCCCTTTAGCCAAATTGTCATAGATTGCCTACAGCAAGTATTCCTTACCACGCTCCTTCATGTCGAAAGCGATCTGTTGGGAGCTGCCAGAGCACTCTGCGGACATCACGAAGGTATTGCCTGCATACTGGGAACAGGAAGCAATAGTTGCTTATTCGACGGAACGGAAATCATTGCTCATACCCCACCCCTTGGTTTCATCCTAGGCGACGAAGGAAGCGGTTCCGTTTTAGGGCGTAAACTGGTTTCCAAAATATTGAAAGGGCTGATGCCAACTCATCTGTCAAAAGCATTCAAGGAACAATATGATTTGGAAATGCCAGATATAATAAATAAGGTGTACCGTCAGGCACAACCAAACAAATTCCTTGCCTCGTTCGTTCCATTCCTGTCCGAACACCGAGCAGAGCCGGAAATCCATCAACTATTAACAGAAGAATTCCACAACTTCCTTATGCACAACATAATGCCATACGGGCGCAAAGACCTACCATTGCATTTCGTCGGTAGCATTGCATACGTTTTTCAGCAGGAGTTGCAAGAAAGCCTTCAAAAAGAGGGGTATCAACTGGGGCAAGTTCTACGCCAACCAGCCCTTGAATTGGCCAAATACCATCAATCATAACATATGGAATATATGTCACAGGAATGCTATGACCAGCTTGTAGCAGAATTAAATGAACTGATAAACGTAGAGTTGCCCAAGGCGAAGACAGAACTCGTCGAAGCACGTGAGAAAGGCGACCTGAGCGAAAACTTCGAATATCATGCAGCTAAACGTGCACACGGGAAACTATTAGGGAAAATAAGATTCAAGCAAAGAGTTTTGCAATTTGCCCAAGTACTCGACACCACGAAACTTGACAATGGGACGGTTGGCTTGTTACGCAAGGTGGATATTACCAATCTGAACAATAACACAAAGATGACTTACACCATAGTCAATCCTCATGAGGCAAACCTGAGAGAAGGCAAGATTTCCATCAAGTCGCCTATCGCAGAAGCCTTATTAGGAAAAAGTGTAGGTGATACCGTAGAAGTCCATGTACCTGCCGGTATCCTTAAGCTTAGGATTGACAATATAGTCGTCTAATAACCACAACCATAATAATAAAAAGCCACGCAGCTTCGAGCTGCGTGGCTTTTGCTATGTAAAAAAACACCAGATGCTACATTTTCTTAATTTAAATTGCTTCTTGATAGGCAGAAGTGAGAACTAACCTTATTATACACGTATCCTGTGTATTTTGGAATATCCACCTCAAAAGATTGATGATTATGACAACATCTTGGCTTATATTGTCAGATTTTTGAACATCTCTGCATTTGTATCACTTATTTTTAGTATTTTTGCACCAAACAAAGCGATTCAATCATGGCAAAATTAAATAGAATTAGAGTTGTACTTGCAGAACGTGACCTAAACAACAAGTGGCTGTCCGATAAATTAGGTAAGGACCCAGCCACTGTTTCCAAATGGGTAACAAATACCACCCAACCAAGTCTTGAGGCACTCATCGCAATCGCAAATGCTCTCGAGGTTCCCGTACAGGAGTTGGTAAGACAAGAAGAGTTCCATCAAGAGAAACAGTCTTGATTGCGAATAACGTAACCCTCTAAAATATAACCGCAACACTAATGAATAAATTCACCATACAGCAACTCCAGCAGATGCGCGAATCCGAAGACCGCGTTGAGTTCAAGGCGGGCGAAGGAGGCAACGTTTCCTACGATGGTCGAGGCAAGACCAATCCGAAGGATCGCCGCCGCTGCATCCTTGGCTATGTCATCGCCCTTTGCAATGAAGGTGGCGGTCGCCTTGTCATCGGCATGCACGACAACTATCCGCATCGTGTCACAGGTACTCGCCAAGCACAAGATGCCATCGGACAGCTGGAGTCGGACATCTATCGAGACACAACCATTCGTCCAGAGATTTACGAGCTCTACGACGAAGAGAATCGTCGTGTGCTGGTGATTGAGGTTCCTTCACGTCCTATCGGTAAAGTCTTCAAATTTGAGGACGTACCATTGATGCGTGTTGGCGAAGAACTCAAGCCAATGTCAGATGCTATGTATCTCAAGATTCTGCAGGAGTCAGAACCAGACTTTTCAGAGAAGATCTGCGAAGGACTTACGCTTGAAGACCTTGATGAAGAAGCCATCCGTGTGATAAAGCAGGGCTATGCCCAACGTTGGAACAAGCCAGAGTTTGTGAGCACACCAACTTTGCAGGTGCTCCACGATTTTACTCTCATGAATAAGGATGGTCAGTTGACCAATGCTGCCCTCATCCTTCTTGGCAAGTCAGAAGCAATACGCAAGCATCTGTATTGCAATCGCGTGACTGTAGAGTACCGCCTATATCACTCTATGATAGAATACACTGCACGTCAGGAATTCCAAGAACCACTTGTACTGATGGTTGATTCTGTGTGGAACTACATCAACCAACCTGCCAGCAATCCATTGCAACACTACAATGACGGTTTCCGCATTGGTGACATTCCTGCGTTTAATCGAGAAGTAGTACGAGAGGCAATCCTCAATGCTTGCTGCCATCGCGTGATGTTCATCCAAAGCGATGTGGTAGTCAAGCAATATCCCGACCAACTCATCATCACCAATGCTGGAGGTTTCCCTGTTGGTGTTGATGTGGACAATATCCTAACGGTCAATAGTATGCCACGTTGCAAACTCATCACCGAGGTATTACAGAAGGCAGGTTTCATCGAGAAGAGCGGACAGGGTGTTGATAAGATGTTCTACCACTGTCTGATGGATGGTAAGCGGTTGCCTGATTATTCTCTGACAAACGAATGGCAGGTATGCCTACGACTCCCTGGCGAAATCAAGTACCCAGC
>JAZLIY010000006.1:0-20193 GCA_045617645.1 Bacteroidaceae bacterium
AGTTCTGTTACAAGTTCAATCGCAGGTACTTTGGAGACAAGTTGTTTGACAGGCTTATGATAGCTTCCGTCGCCTGCACATCGGATTTTGAGCATCGCATCTACAATAGAAACCTGTCGGATGGTTGCGGATAATCATAAAGAAAATGTGTAAACCTGATCAGGGATAAATGACGTAAAATGACAACCCTGTTAGGAATAAAAAGACAAGATTGTAAACAACATCAGTTTTAATAAACAAAACTGTCAACCAAAATCAGTACACGTCGATTCAACGATTTACGGCACCAAAAAGGCTGTCTTTTTTCTCAGACCCCGGGGTTGCTGAGAAAATACCCCGGGGTTCCCGAGAAGGAACCGTGGGGGCACTTTATCGGTTGTCGACTTATCGAGTCATCGGTTCATCGATTAATCATAAGCTGTCGCGTCCTCTATCGCCTTTATGGTTGCCTCATCAGAGGGCCTTGTGGCATCTGAATCGATGAACTTCCCGTTACTGTCCAGCAGGATGAACCGAGGGATGAAGTTCAGGTTGATCTTTTCGGCAAACGAACGCTCCTCCTCTGGAGTCATACGATACTGCGGCCAGACAGGCTTGTCATTTTCCAACTTCTCACGCCAGGCGGCCTCGTCCCGGTCGGTTGAGATACTGATGAACGCAACCTTGTCGTTCCCCTTGAAGTGCTCCACCAACTTCTCCATATACGGTATTTCCATACAGCACGGAGCACACCAGGTTGCCCAGAAATCGATATAGAGCACCTTGCCGAACAACGAAGACAGCTGGACACTTTCACCCTCCCTTGTCTGTAGTGCAACATCCGGTATCTTTTTTCCAGGCAGGATATTCTTGTATGCCTCTGTTTTCTTTTGATAGGGTGCTGTAAAATCAGGCATATCTGGCAGATAGGCCATTATTTTTCCCAGGAAAGCTTCCACGTTTTCCGGGCCCAGTTCTTTTATATGATAGGTCGTGTTAGAGCACAAATGCCTGGCAATATATCTCCTGGCCTTGAGGCTTTTAACGGCTGCCGCTTCCCCTTCAAGAAAGGCCGAGTATTTGTCCAGTTGATTTTCATCCGTTGTAGGCGTCTTATAGCCAATCCAACGGCCCAACAAGCCACAACTGATGGCCATAGGGTCTTCCGGATCCACGGTTTCCATCAATTTCACGTACTCAGGATTGTCCAGACAGTTCTCTTTTCCTTCCTTGTAAGCCTTCTGTTCCATCAAGGCGGCCTTGACGAATGAACACATCAACGCGGCACGATGGTCGTAATACTCATCCAATTGTCCCTCGTATTTGGCACGGAAGGTCGAATCCCGTTGCTCCAGGAATTTGATGGCATCCTCTACCGTCATGTTCGGATCGGCATCAGGCTTCAGGTTATATTGACCCAGATAACCATATACATCATAGAAATCCGTCCATATACGGCTTTCCCGCTCCGTCTTTCCCTGATATGCCACATCGTACTTGCCGTCTTCGCGTTTTGTGAAGATGACATGGAGCGAGTCCCCGGCATTGACCCGGACACCATAGACCTCTTCGTCCAGCACTACGCCCATGTCGATGAACCCATCCACGTTATCCAGTTCCAGACGGAACGTCCCGTTCTCCTGTTCTATCGGAATCGAGTATTGGAAGGAGTCTATCGGATAGACGATGGCCAGAACTTGCCCACAGTCACCCTTTATTTCTCCGGTCAGGACAATCGGTCCTTGCTTTGGTTGCCGAGAGCAACCGGTGAATGACATGGCCATCATAACAGCAAGGAACAGAAACGACCATACCTTGCATACAAAGGCTTTCATCTTATTCCAGTTTTATCTGTTCACGCAGGAATTCGCCGATACGATCCAGCCATGTGTAGCTTCCCGTACCGGGAGATGCCGTCTTCTGGAAACAATGGTTTCTTGTTGCCAACGTGTGCAGTTCGCTCTGAATGCCCATGCTACGCATCTTCTCCCACGCCTTCACGGAGTTCATGGAAGCCCAGCCATCCGCATCACCATGGACGAACAACATAGGAGCCGTATCCAGGTCGAAGTTGAACTCCGGCACCAAGAACGCATCGTCCTCGTTGCCCCCCTGTTTGTTACCCTCGTCTATGCCGTCCGTCAGCGAGTAGGCAGGATAGATGCCAATGCCCCATTGCACCTTGCACGACTGCTTGTCTATATCATCAACAGGCAGATAGGAGGACTGACGCGAGGAAGTCACGCCCATCAGCGTCAGGTGCCCACCGGCAGAACTGCCCATGATACCGATGCGGTTGGGGTCGAGCCCACGGCTTTCCGCCTCGCTGCGAACGATACGGATGGTACGCTGCAAGTCCTGCCAAGCCGTTGTATGCTTTGCCAATCCGCTCTCTGGCAGAGGACGTGGGGTACGATATTTCATCGTCACCACCGTCATACCCTTTTCGTTCAGATACCTACGGGCAGGAGCCACCTCGAACCCATTGGGATCGTTCCCGATATATGCACCACCCGAATAGATAATCTGGATGGCCGTAGTCTTCAGTTCCTTGGGGATATTCCATTCCAGATAAGGCTTGCACTGGTTGCTCTGCACGTCAGGCATCTTGCCCTCCGGCCAAAGATCCTCCGTTATCAGTTCCTTTCTGGCATCATCGCTGGGAAAACGCTTCATCAGCTCCTCTTCTGCCTGCAACGGTTCGATGAAGCCCATCTGCCTCATGAACTCGATTCCGCGTTCCAAACCGAAGGCACCATGTCCCTTGTTGGGATACAGATGCAGTTCGGCTGGCACTTTCATACGGCGAAGCTGACGATACACCAAGGTAGAGCCATTGGGCGTATAGGGATCCTGACCTCCGTGATGCAGGCTCATGGGGCAGGTCTTCTCATCGAACTTGAAAACCTTGCTCAGCTTCACGTCTGGACCATACCCCTGACGGGAAGCCGGAATACCCGTTTCGCCGTCCGTGGTTGCATAAGCCGGAGCATTCACTATCGCCCAGTTGATATGACAGGGCAGTTCGTCTATCTCATCCACTTTCTCGTAGGCTGGCGTTTGGGAACTGGTCGCCAGCATCAGGGTCAGATGCGAACCGGCAGACATACCGATGACACCAATCCTCTCAGGGTCATATCCACGCTTCTTCGCTTCGTTGCGCACCATTCTCACGGCTCGCTGTCCGTCCTCCCATGCCGACTGGAAGATAGGCAACCCTTCGGGACGAGGTGTCCTGTACACGAAATTCACGCACTGGAAACCCAACTTGGTGAATTCCTCGTTCCACATCTTTATCAGGCCCACATCACAGCAGCATTGGTAACTGCCACCGGAAATCAGGATCATACACCCACCGTTGGCCACCTCCTTGGCTGGTTTCTCGAACCATTCCAGATAAGCCACCCGATGGTCGTCCGCCTTGAACTTGTCACTGGATGTCTCATCCGTCATGGCAGCAATCTGATGCTTCTGTGCATCAGGCATCTTACCATTCGGCCATACACTCTCACGCTCCCATGCGCCCACACACAAGGCATAGAAGACACTCACGAAGAACAATATTCTTTTCATATTCATACTATATATATTAAACCAAATCTACCCCAAAATCGTATGTTCGGCTTGAATGGCGTGACCGAGAAAAATAGTGGCATTGTCCGAGAATGCCTCTGGCTGTTCGGTCGTAAGATAACGGCACGTGCCATTCTGCGAAATGCAAAAGCGCATCTCATCGTGCCGCTGAAGATAATCCTGCAAACTGCTGGCAACATACTCACCCTGCGAGATAATCTGCACAGAGGAT
This sequence comes from Bacteroidaceae bacterium, assembly GCA_045617645.1. GTDB lineage: Bacteria > Bacteroidota > Bacteroidia > Bacteroidales > Bacteroidaceae > Physcousia. Next base: position 3,785 of record JAZLIY010000006.1, read on the forward strand.
GGCGTATGACGCCTGATGGTATCGAAAAGGATGGGATAATGCGTACATCCCAAGATGATGCTGTCTATTTCCGGATCCGCTGCCAACAAATGGGAGATGTTGCGACGAACAAAAAAGTCGGCCCCTTCGCCCGTAACCTCCCGGTTCTCCACCAAAGGAACCCACATAGGGCAAGCCTCGCCCGTAACATGAATGTCGGGATAGAGCTTGGCTATTTCCATCTCATAGGTATGACTGCGTATGGTGCCGGGGGTGGCCACAATGCCCACATGGCGTGTCTTCGTTATCCGACCGATGCATTCTGCCGTAGGACGGATGACACCCAAAACTCTCCGGAGGGGGTCTATCTGGGGAAGGTCGTGTTGCTGAATCGTCCGCAAAGCCTTGGCACTGGCCGTATTGCACCCCAAGATGACCAGACGGCACCCCATTCGGAACAGATGACGCACAGCCTGAAGGGTGAAGGCATACACAACCTCGAAAGAGCGCGTACCGTAAGGGGTACGCGCATTATCGCCCAAATACAGGTAATCGTACTGCGGCATCAGTTCACGTATCTGATGCAAGACCGTAAGACCACCATAGCCGGAATCAAAGATCCCTATAGGACCCGATGTGGCCGAGGGATCAATGTTCCGTTGGTTCTGCATTCGCTGGCTGAACGGGGTTCTGGATAGCCGGAGCAGCAATGACCTGGACGGGTGCCTGCTGAACCGTGGGTATTTCCGTGGCCGGACCAGCACCGACAGGCGTCTGGGGTGCCTGAATAAGTCCCAGTTTTACACGCACCAAGTCTGACACGTCCACCCCAATGGTCGGGTTGATATACGGACAATTATGGCCATCCACATTCATGATGTAACCATAGCCATATTCTACGCCCACGGCCAATATTGCATTGTCCAGTACTTTCTCTGCCTCGGCCACAAGGTCTTTTTCGGCCTTTTTGATCAGTTCCTGGGCCTGGACGCGGAAAGCCACTCCATTGTCCATGAGTGTCTGTAACTCGCCCTGTCGCTTCTGCAAAATGGTCTGGGGGAAATCCTTCTGTCCCTGGATGAAGTCCACGAACTTCTTCTGGAATTCGTCCTCGCCTCGGGCGGCTTCTGCCTCGTATTTTGCCTTGAGGGCTTCCAAATCGGTCTGGGCCTTGACATACTGGGGCATCTCATGCAGGATCTTGTCGTAACTGAGGTACCCGAACTGTACGGCCTGGGCATACGTCCTACCGCATAATGCAAGATGCATCACGCAGAAAACAAAAAACAATCTTACTACTGAACTCCGCATTCTTTCTTTATCTCGTTGGTCACGTCAGTGCTCAAAGAAGTGCTTACATAAGGAATGGCACCTGCACTGAGGTCAATGATATAGACATAACCACCTGCTTCGCCCACTTTCTTCACGGCAGCCATCACCTTTTCCTGAATGGCACCCAACTTCTCCTGCTGAGCCTTGGCAAAAGCCTGCTGATTGTCCTGATAAGACTGCTGCATACGCTGGTTCAGGTCGTTCAATTCCTGTTCGCGACGCTGGCGTACATTGTCCAGCAGATTAGCCTGCTCTTTCTGATACTCTTCGGCCTTCTTCTGCAGTTCATCCTGCATCAGCTTCATGTCGGCCTCGAACTGTTCGCCCATCTTCTTCAATTCTTCCTGAGCGGTGGTGTATTCGGCCATGTTAGGAATAATGGTTGAACTGTCGAAATGTGCAAACTTCTGTGCGCTCAGGCTCAGTGGAGCCAAAAGGAGCGCCATGATAATGATCTTTTTCATTGTTTAATAGATTTTTATTTGTTATTACTCATTTTACTTAATTGGAATAGCCGAGCTTGGCCAGGACCTCGTTGCTGATGTCCACCTTGGGATTGGCATAGATGATACCGGCATCGCTGGCGCGATCCAGAATCAGCGAATAGCCTTTCTGGTCCGATATTTCCTTTACGGCATTGTATATCTCGTCCTGGATGGGAGCCATCAGACTTTCACGCTTTTTGTACAGTTCTCCCTCGGGACCGAAATATTTTTTCTTCAGTTCGGCTGCTTCCTTCTCCTTTGCCACAATAGCTTCTTCGCTCTTCACTTTCTGCTCTTCGCTCAGGAAAACCGTTTCCGACTGGTATTTCTTGTACAAGGACTGAGCCTCGGCCGTAAGTGCCTCCACTTCGGCCTGCCATTTCTTGCTGACCTGCCCCAACTGCTCATTGGCACGTTCATAAGCAGGCATATTCTTCAGTATATAATCCATGTCCACCAAGGCGAACTTCTGAGCACTGAGCGAAAAGCATACGCCCATCATCACGACTAAACTGACTAAAATCTTTTTCATACGTTCTTACTTGTTGTTTGTTGATATTCTTGTTTAAAACTCCTGACCTAAGATGAAGTGGAAATGACTGCCGGCATACGTCTTGCTGCCGAAGACCTTGTCGAAACCATACGCCCAGTCAATACCCAACATACCCACCATTGGCAGGAAGATGCGGACACCCGCTCCCATGGAGCGTTTCAGGTCAAAGGGATTCACTTCCTTTATCTGGTTCCAGGCATTACCTCCTTCGGCAAAGGCCAATCCATAGATGTTCGTGCTGGCACCTAACATGAAGGGGTAACGAAGCTCCACGGTGAAACGATCGTAGGCATAGCCGCTGTACCCGTTGGGGGTAAGTGAACCGTTGTCGTAACCACGCATACCGATGGTTTCCGTGGCATACGTACTGCTGTATCCGCTCATACCGTCACCACCGACATAGAAGGTTTCAAAGGGTGAACGCTTGTTCTTGTTATAGGCTCCCAGAAGTCCCATTTCGGCTCGTGCCATCAGCACGAAACATTTGTTTCCGCTGGACAATGCCGTGTACATACGACTCTTGAACTTCCACTTATTGTATTCAATCCAGCGGTATTTCTCCTGCAACTCGTCCTTGTAGGTGCTGGCATAGTAATTATTGGCCATATTGGCATAGTCCTTGTGGTCGAACAGACTATACGGAGGTGTCAGAGAAGCCGTGAAGGAGACCTCGGAACCTCTACGTGGATAAATCTGGTTATCGGTACTGTAGCGACTCAAGTTCAGGTTCAGGCTGATATTGTTGCAGTTTCCGTTGGAAATCAGGAAGTACTGCCAGTCCTTCAGCATATAGCGAGTATAACTGATGTCGGCATTGAACTGGAAATAGTCATCCGGCCAACGCAAACGCTTACCCCATCCTACACTGACACCGAAGATCTTGACGAACTTATCCGGGTCGTAATAGTTCTCGTAATAGTTATAGCCGTTTGTGCCATAGCCATATAGATACGAGTTATAGAAATTGTTGTAGTAGGCACTGTTGTAGTAGTTGTCGGACACGTCGGTCTGTTTCGAGAAGAAAGCACTCACGTTGAGCGTATTCGGTCGTTTGCCGCCAAACCACGGGTTCATATAGCTGACACTATATGCCTGATAATAGCGTCCGTTCGTCTGACCACTGATACTGAACGTTTCACCGTTTCCCTGTGGCAGGATACCTCGGCGAAGACCATCCTTATCGAAGAGATTGGCCATACAGAAATTGCTGAACTTCAAACCGATCTTACCGATGACACCCGTCTGTCCATAACCCAAGGAGAATTCCACCTGGTCGTTGCTCTTGCTGGTAAGTCCCCAGGCCAGATCCACCGTTCCGTTCACGGCATCGGGTTCTACCTTATAGTCTATCTGCTCGTCGAAATGTCCCAGGGATGCTATTTCACGATATGAACGTTCCAATGCCTCCTTCGAGAAGAGGTCACCTGGCTTGTTACGCAGTTCCCTGCGGATGACATTCTCATAGACACGGTCGTTTCCCGTAATCTTGACACGGCTGATATGTGCCTGCGGGCCTTCGGTGATGCGCATCTCCAAATCTACAGAATCCTCTACAATGTTCACTTCTACCGGATTAAGCTGATAGAAGACATAACCGTTGTTGTAGTACAGGTTTCCAACGGCATCGTCATCGGCATTCAGACGGTCGTTCAGACGTTTCTGGTTATAGACATCACCCGTCTTCATCTGCAGGATATTATCCAAGGCATCGGTGGGATAAAGGGTATTTCCCACCCACTCGATGTTGCGAATATAGTATTTCTGACCCTCGTGCACCTGAATGAACACATCCACGTTACCGTCCTCCCTGGATGCAACACTGTCCATCTCTATCAAGGCATCACGATAACCCAGTTCCGCATATTTGTTCAACAGGTTCTCCTTGGCTTCGCTGTATTTGCTTTCCACGAACTTCTTGCTGCGGAACCAACTGGCCAGGGACTTCTTTTCGTGTATTTTCTTCAGTACACCGTTGTTGAAGAGCGAACCTTTTATCTTCTTGGTGGACAAGACTTCGTTCCCACTCAACGTGATGCTGTTCACCTTCACCTTGTCCTTCTTGTCGATATTCACGTCCACTATCACCTTGTCGGGTGCTGACGCATCATCGCGGGATACGATATTGATATCGCAATTCTTGTAGCCCTTGTCATCGAAATACCTCTTACCCAGAATCTTGGCACGGTCAATCATATTGGGAGTCAACTGATTGTCCTTTATCAGTCCCAACTTCTCGGTCAAGTCATCCCGTTCGCCTTTCTTCACGCCAGTGATGTTAATCTGCGAAATACGGGGCCGCTGGGTCAACTGGATATGCAGGTAGCAAGAATCTCCTGCTATACTGTCCACACTAATGGATACGTTGCTGAAAAGTCCGTTTTTCCAATAGCGTTTCACCGCCTGTGTTATCTCATCGCCAGGAATCATCACAGGATATCCCACAGCCAGCCCGCTTAATCCAAGCAACAGGTTCTCATCATAATTTTTCACGCCATCCACGGTGATACCACCTATGAAATATTGTTTTGGCGTTCGGCTGTAATCCACCACCGGATTCACCTCCTTGTGGTTGAGCTCCTGCGCCCTCGATGCAAGCGTTACACTGGTCAACAATAATATAATAAGGTATAGACGTCGCACGATTTCTTCTTTTCTATGTTCACTATTTATTTCTTCTCTTGTTCCACCTGATCACCCGTTTTTCCGTATCGGCGTTGCCGCTGCTGATAGGACTGTATGGCCATGTGAAGTTCCTTTTCCCTGAAATCAGGCCAATAGGTATCGCAGAAATAGAACTCGCTGTATGCACACTGCCACAACAGATAGTTGCTGATGCGCAACTCACCACCCGTACGTATCAGCAAGTCGGGGTCGGGCATATAGCTGGTAGCCAGGTGGGTGCTGATGTAGTCCTCGGTAATCTCCTCGGGTTTTAACCGACCTTCGGCCACCTCGGATGCCATCTGTTTCATCGTCTCTGTCAGTTCCCAACGACTGCTGTAGCTCAAGGCCAACGTCACCGTCATGCCTGTATTCTGGGCAGTTTTCTCCTCACAATGGCGAACACATTTCTGAACACTTTCCGGCAATCTCGCAAAATCCCCCACCATGCGGAAACGTACATTGTTGCGCATAAAGATGCCGTCTTCCAGGTTTTCCAGCAATAGCGTCATCAGGGTTTCCACCTCGGCCACCGGTCGGTTCCAGTTCTCGGTGGAAAAGGTGTAAAGAGTCAAGTACTTTATTCCCAGACGAGTACACTCCTCGGTAATTTTCCTCACCGTCTCCACGCCTTCGGCATGCCCAGCGGAACGGGGTAGGTTTTTCTCCTTCGCCCATCGGCCGTTGCCATCCATGATGATGGCAATATGCTCCGGCAGAGGCGGGTTCGGATTCGTTATTGTGTTTTCTTCGTTCATTTTCCTATTCATTGTTGCATTTCCTGTATTTGGGACACATGTCGTAGGTTACGAACAGCATCGTAAAGGAATAGCAGTCTTTATTTTTTAATCCAACACTCTTTATTCCATAAGGATAAATCAACTGCGCCTGCTCTTTGGAAGCTGCATCCAGGGCGTCGGTCGTGGTGAAGCGCATCGTCCATTCCAATCCCACATTCCAACGGGGACGTAACTTGTATTTTACCCCCACACCAACCGGCAAGTTCAGCGCCAATTTTGTTCCCGCTCCACCAGGAGCCAGGGTAAAGCCCATTCCTGCCAAGGCATACGGAGTAATACGACTGTGTTCCTTGAAACCGGAACCTAATCCATAACCCCAGAAGTTCATCTCGAACTGAGCACCCAGGTCTATCAGGTTCCTGCTGAAAGTAACCTGGGTCGGTATCCCACCCTCCGGTGTCTTGCTGAAAGCATCCGTGGGTATGAAATATCCGTCACTCGTACCACTGATATGGCCCATCAGCAGGTTTCCCTTCAATGCCATACGAGGGTTTAACACCCGCCGCACAAGGAATCCGCCCATACCGCCCATGTGGACAAAAGGCGACCCATTGGCATCGCCCAGATAGAAACTCGTTCCCAGGGTGCCTCCCATCTCCATCTGATATTCCAGTTCTTCGGCAGCCATACGGGATAAGCCAAGGAACAGGAACAGGATCAGAGCTACCGGTCGAAACCTAATCTGTTGAGCCTTCCTCGCCATACCTGGTTCTCGGCTATTATCCAAATGAAATTATGTTCGTCCACGGTAGCTGCTATCGGTCCGCTGACACCAAGCAACGCAGAAGGCAGATGAAGGAATCCATCTTCCTTCCACGTGATTCCGTGGTCATTCGTTACAAATATTTTCTCCAAAGCCCGCATACCGTCTCCGGCACCGCCGAAGGCGATCGTACGGCCGTCATAGGGCAGCAAGACCATGTCCTCCAAAGCCGGACAAGTATAGGGGTTTTCCTTCGTAGGTACGAAATAGGTCCACCCACATGCCTCCTCGTCATCCAAGGGAGTCCACATCTTGCTCCATACGGCACACCGTCTGTCATCGGGCGAGCATGTACCGCACATCATAATGCGGGTATTTCCGTTACCCTGGCTATAGAACAGACTCTGGGCTCTGTGTACAGGTAACAAATTGGGATTATCGTCCAAGGGTTCGGGATGCCATTCTATGGCATTGTCTGACCGGCATACCGTACCGTCCACCAAGGCATAATAGAAACGATCCGTCAATGCCAACAACTTCAGACCGCTGACGGTGGCACCCAACGGGTTCCATTCCACACCATCGGCAGAAGAGTACAAGGCTCCCTCGGATGTACTGACGAAGAGTGAATCGTTCCGTTCCTGCAAGGTTTCCGTCATCGTGGCCAACGGCAGATTCGTATCCTGCCATTTCCATTCGCCCGTTGTCTGCAAACCGCTTCTGACACCCATCTTCACGCCCGAGGTCGTCTTTCCCAACACACACAGCTTATGGTCGAGAACCGTGGCACGGGGTTCTGCCATATCAGAAAGTCCGGGAACTTCTTTTTCCACACAATCCCATGTCATTGAGTCGCCCTCTACCTGATGGACGTTCACTTTCAGCGTATAGACACGTGTGGCCAATCCACTCTCTGAACCCACGAAAAGTTGCAATGGTTGGCTCACATCCAGGCTGTCGGTATTGTTGTATGTGACCCAGGCAGCCGTCGTGTCAGCTGCCGGACGATACATCAGGAACAATCCCTCATACGTGATGTCCACCAATACAGATGTCAGGATGGAGTTATACAATAGGGAGTCTCTGTTCTCTATCGTCAGCGACCGTTGGTCGATGGTCATAGCGAAATTGCTACCAGAAAACGTGGAAAAATAGATGCTGTCATTCCCCAGGCTGTCTGCCACGTGGAATGCTCTCTTTATGGAACCCAACGAAACATCGGAAATAAAACATTCATCCGACAGAACAGGCTCTTCACTGTCCTTCATACAAGATACAAAAATGACAGGAACAAGCAACAAGAGCAAGCCCAGAATTCTTTTGGCAATATTTAAATCACGCATGTATTATGTGTACGTTTATTACAATTAGCCTACAAAAGTACGCTAAATATTTGACTTATGTGCATAATCCAGCTGCGAATTAAGTAATTTTAGGGATAAATGCGCCACAAGACTGCTTTTTGTAGAGTATTTTCACATTTTCTCACACTCAGGACCGGAATCCCGGTGTACATTTCGCATCACACGCAGGGTATGGCCGTCGAACGTTTGTTCCACCACCGACAGGCAAGCAGGAATTTCAGGAGCCCTGACCCCTTCGTACAGATATCCATTGCTGCATTCTACCCGGATTTCGTCCCACAGTCCCTCTTTCATAAATGAGCGGAGCAGAGAAGCCCCCCCCTCCACCAACAAGCGTTGCACGCCTCTTTCATGCAAGTCTGCCAGAATTTCCCGCAGTTCCCCTGTCTTGTAGATGTGACAAGGTGGATCTCCCTCGGTCATTCTCAGTCCTTGGGGCAAGACGTCCCTTCTGTCAATCGTCAGTCGCAAGGGGGAAGGTCCTGGCCAACAACGATTTGTCAGGGAAGGATTGTCCGTCAGCACCGTCCTCGTACCCACCAAGATGGCCTGCGAATAGGCTCTGATCCGATGTACCAGCAATCGGGTGAAAGGCGTGGAGAGAGCCACGGGAGTACCATCGGCGTGAGAGATGAATCCGTCTTTCGATTGAGCCCATTTCAACTGCACCCAGGGTCGATGCTGGGAATGGAAGGTCATAAAGCACCGGTTCAGTTCCACACACTCCTGTTCCAGCACGCCCACCGTTACGTCCACGCCAGCCGCCTTCAACTTATTTATGCCCAATCCGTTGACACGTGCAAAAGGGTCCTGGCATCCGACGACTACCCGTGGAATTTTCTTTTCTATAATCAGATCGGCACAGGGAGGGGTCTTGCCATAATGGGCACAAGGCTCCAGACTAACATACAACGTGCTTTGAGGCAGGAGCTCAGGCTGCCGGACGCTTCGTATGGCATTTACCTCGGCATGAGGACCGCCACATCTACGATGGTATCCCTCGCCTATGATGGCACCCCGACACACCACCACAGCCCCTACCATCGGGTTGGGCGGAGCACCCAAGGCCCCGCATCGGGCCAACTGGATACAACGTGCCATGTATTTTTCATCTGTATTCCTTTCCACAGAGATGCGTTCGTTTGCCATTTTTTTTGTACTTTTGCAGCATGAATCAAATCAGACGTCTTCAGCAAGTCTATTCTGCCGGCGAGGCACGCAGCATCTACCGCATGGTGATGGAGCATCGCTTTGGCCTGACGCAAACCGACCTTTTACTGGGCAAAGATACGGAATTATCCCCAAACGACACAACAGAACTGGAAAATATTATGCAAAGACTGCTTCTGGGCGAACCGGTACAGTACATTTTAGGCGAATGTCGTTTTCTGGGACACCTGTTCCATGTATCGCCAGAAGTGCTTATTCCACGACCAGAAACCGAGGAACTGGCGGAACTTGTCCTGCGTACCATGCCCCCAGCTTCACGGATTCTCGACATCGGTACGGGCAGCGGATGCATCGCCATCTCTTTGGCCCTCGAAGGGCATCTGGTAACGGCCACCGATGTTTCGGAAGGAGCATTATCCGTAGCCCACAAGAATGCGGAAGCACTACACGCCTCAGTTCATTTTAAGCACGAAAACATTTTACATTCACCCGAAGACCAAGAACGATGGAACGCTATCGTCAGTAACCCGCCCTACATCTGTCGTTCCGAAGCGAAGGAGATGGAAGAACTGGTTCTGAAAAATGAGCCTCATCTGGCATTGTTCGTACCGGACGAGGATCCGCTCCTTTTCTATCGCGCCATAGCACAATATGGAGCAAAGCACTTATTTTCCGAAGGACATATCTTCTTCGAAGTAAACCGTCTATATGGTAAAGAAGTAATGGATATGCTGGCAGAGAACGGATATCACGACATAGAGATACATACAGATCAATATGGAAACAATCGCATAGTGGAGGGATGCCTATGAACTACGATACAGCCCTGACCCGAGCTGCTAACTTGTGCAGTACGAGTGAACATTGCACGAAGGAAATACAGGACAAATTGCTGAAATGGGGACTTTCTCATACGGAAGTAGAACGAGCCACCAACTATCTGATAGAAGAGAAATATATTGACAATAACCGATTCTGTCGAGCTTATGCCAAGGACAAGTTGCGCTACAACCACTGGGGGCGCATCAAGATACGCACCATGCTCCGCCTGTTGTTGCTCTCATCGTCCGAAATAGAAGAAGGACTGGCTGCCATCGACGAGGAAGAATACCTACAAGTCCTACGTGAGGTGGCAAGACAGAAAGAGCGATCGCTCCACGATGAGGACGAATACACCAAAATGGGGAAACTGGCACGCTACCTCCTCTCCCATGGTTTCGAAAGCAACCTGGTGATGGAACTCTGCCGCCAGGATTTCGAATAGAACCACAAGAACTCAATAAAGAAAGCCGAAACACCAAAGCGGTATTTTGTTACCAAGGGCATATTCTATATCGTCTGATGCTATGAAAGCCCTCTCTGCCCCAGCAATTTGTTTGCCGTCTTTGGTCTTTCCTCCTATTTCTATTGTCACGGCTCCATCCACCAGTAAATCACCCTTTCTGGAATATTCCACCTTGTGGCCATACAACAGTTGGTTTACCAAAAAAGACTCCCTCATGGTACCCTTATTCACGGAATCCAACGTCAGAGTTTCCATCAGATTAGGATTCTCTACATAAATCTTATCAGGCCGTTGCAGACGTTTCACGCTATCTTCGCTGCTGTATAGGAGATTCAGGAGTCTGGCCTTGGACAAATATTGTAAATAGCCCAGCAGGGCAACCCGCGAAACTCCCACCATGGCAGATAGTTTCTGCATATCCAACTGCATCGGCACGTTACTGGACAGGACTGCCATCAAGGCTTTCAACTTACGAATGTTTCCAACATCAACCTTGCACAGTTGAGGCAGTTCAACTTCGATGATAAAATTTACCACATTCTCCACCCTGATAGGGTATTCTTCCTCTCCTTCCAGAAAAAACGGGAAATAACCCGTCTTCAGATATTTCAGGAAATAGGGCAAAGGCCGGATTATCTCATTCACACGCCTACACAAGTCATTTGGGTCTTTGAGCAGATTTTCCAAGCTCATCTCGGGCAATTTTACATCATGGGCGATGTACAGATATTCCCGGAATGACAAGCCTTGCATGGTATAGGGAATGCATCTGCGCGACAAATCTGCGTCTCCGTTCAGCAGTTCCAAAAAAGAGGAGCCACTCAGCACCACCTTCATGTTTGGATATTCATCATAAATTTCCTTTATCTCCACACTCCAGTTCTTGTATTTGTGTACCTCATCCAGAAACAGTTGTTCTCCACCCATCTGATAGAATTTTGTGGCAAACTCCAATAGGGAATGTTGAGAAAAGTAAGCACTGTCCAAACTGGCATACAACATTTTATCCGTATTCGCACCCTGCATTTTTATGTATTGCAGCATCAAGGTTGTCTTGCCCACCCCTTTCATCCCCCGAATGGCAATAAGCCGATTATTCCAGTTAATGGAATTCATCTGACTCCTCACATACTTGGTCTGTGTCAAATTCAACAACCTATGACACCTTTCAATGATTCTGTCCATATCCGTTAGTGCTTTTTATCATTTCTCCGATGCAAAAATACAACATTTTGTTTAATGCACAATACAAAAATCAAGAATATTTGTTTAATGCACTAAACACATTTCGAGGAAATCTGTTTAATAAGCTGAACAAACATAGACGTACACCTTATATATATTATAGGCACTCACACATGTACATGGATGCCGATGCAACCGTCCAACTCGCCCCCATGCCAAGGCGGGAATCAATGAGTTTGCCGAATTCAAGACGCTCAAAAGCGTCCATAACATGAAATATTCCGCCAATGGTTGCCATAGTTTCAGATTTAATTTGTAACTTTGTCATGTCATTAAAACAGTAATTTAATCACTTCGGATTTAAGGTCTAAGTGAAAATGATGATGAAGAATAGAAGAAATAGCAAAGGCTGGTGTTTCGTACTTGTGACACTCGTTCTGGCGAATGCCTTTCAGGTGAAAGCAAGGGATTTCACCAAGTATGTGGATACGCGCATGGGGACTGCGTCCCGCTTTGAGTTTAGCCGCGGCAACACTTATCCCGGTTGCGGAAGACCTTTCGGAGAACATCTCTGGTCGGCTCAGACGGGACGAGATGGGGACGGGTGGAAATATGTCTATATGCACAAGGACATGCGAGGTTTCACGCTTTCCCACCAGTGCAGCCCTTGGTCCAAGGACTACTGCCGGCTGACCTTTTTCCCACAGATGGGAAAACTCCGCCTTAGTTCCATGAGCCGTGGCGAGAAATTCAAACATTGCGACGAGGTGGCGCAACCGCACACATATAGCGTACGTTTCAAGAACGGCATTTTCACGGAGGTAGCTCCCACGGAACGTTGCTGCCAGTTGCGGTTTTCTTTCCCTTCGGAGGATGACGCAAGGATTATCGTTGACCTTCAGAACCAGCATGGTGAGGTGTTTGCCGAACCAGGAAATTGCCGTTTAAAAGGGTATGTGGATCACTTGTGTCCCAAATGGCCGAAAGAGAAGACAAAATTCACGAACGAGGGAAAGGACACGCTTCGCAACTTCTTCGTGATTGAAATGGATAAACCTTTCGAAGAAGCTGTGGAATGGCAAGAGGATGGTGAGCATGGCCTCTACCTGACATATAAGAAAGGTGTGCACGTATGTGCCAAAGTGGGATGTTCCTATTTAGGCTGGGAGCAGGCAGCCTTGAATCTGGAGCGCGAGATAGGGAAGAAATCCATCGAGAAGACGCGCCGCGAGGGACAGAAGGAATGGAACGAATTGTTGGGGCGCATCAATGTGAGTGGAGGCACCGAGGAAGACTTCAGGACATTTTATACGTGCCTTTACCATGCCAGCCTCAACTCTCGTAAGTTCTACGAATACGGCAAGGATGGTAATCCCGTATATTTCAGCCCCTATGACTTTCAGAAGCACAAAGGCTATATGTACACAGACAATGGCTTCTGGGATTCTTTCCGTTCCCAGTTCCCATTGAACAACCTCCTCCATCCTACAATGCAGAGCCGCTACATGCAAGCCATACTCGAAGTGTACGACCAGCTGGGGTGGTTGCCCTCGTGGTCTTGCCCAGAAGAACAAGGAGGAATGATTGGCAATCATGCCGTGTCGCTTCTGGCGGATGCAATGGCGAAGGGAATAGGAGATTTTGACGTGAAGCATGCCCTGGAGGCATACGTTCATGAAGCAACTCACAAGGGACCCATGGGCCATTCGAACGGAAGAGTGGGATGGAAGGAATACTGGCGGCTCGGGTATGTACCTTATCCCGACCATAACTATTCTTCTTCCATGACGCTCGAATATGCCTACGATGATTTCTGCGGTTATCTTTTGGCCAAAAAGTGCGACAACGAGGAGTGGAAAGAGAAATTCGGCACTTCGATGTACAACTATCGAAACGTGTTCTGTCCAGAAGTGGGTTTCATGCGTGGGAAAGACAGCAAGGGAAACTGGACGGAAGGGTTTCGGCCAGGAGCATGGGGCGGACCTTTCATAGAGGGAAATGCCTGGCACTGGAATTGGTCGGTCAATCACGACGTACAGGGACTTATCAACCTCTATGGATCGGACAAGGCTTTTGTGGCTGCATTGGATGACGTGTTTTCGGAGCGGCCCATCATCGACTTCGGGTTCTATGGGGAAGTGTACAATGAGATGGTAGAAATGGTTGTGGCTGACCTGGGACAGTATGAACATGGCAACCAGCCCATCCAACACATGGCTTATATGTACAACTATGCGGGAGAACCCTGGAAGACTCAACATTGGGTAAGGCAAATTATGAAGAAACTCTATCATTGCAATCCTGAGGGTTATCCCGGTGACGAGGACCAGGGAGCCATGTCGGCATGGTATGTGCTTTCTGCCCTCGGGTTATATTGCGTCACTCCCGGAACACCCGAATATGTGGTGGGAAGTCCTCTCTTCCAAAAGGCGGTGATTACCCTAGAGAATGGCCATAAATTCACCATTCTAGCTGATGAGAATAACGAGGACAATGAATATATCCTGCAAGCTCATCTGAACGACCAACCTCTGGAGCGCAACTACATTCTGCATGACGAGATCATAAAAGGTGGAACACTGCATTTTCAGATGGGAGAAGACCCTAACACTCAACGTTGTACCGGAAAAAATGCATCTCCTTTCTCGCTCAGTAAGCCTGAAGGTAAATGAGCGTTGCTCGAAGATACTTCCGTTCGGATTTGCCCTCGCTTATTCGTATCTTTGAGCGTTGCTCGAAAATACTCACGTTCGGATTTGCCCAAATAAATTTTGCAAATCACTCACTTAATCGTATCTTTGACCTGTCGGTCGAAGATACTTCCGTTCGGCAGTGCAAAAAAAAACGAGTTTTCTTTTGCGTTGCTCTCACTTAATCGTATCTTTGCAGAAGAAATAACCAAAACATATTTGCAACATGAATTCTCTGGAAACAATTTTTGCCAGCAAATTGCTGACTGTCAAAGCGATTAAATTACAGCCCAACAATCCTTTCACATGGGCAAGCGGTTGGAAAAGTCCCTTTTATTGCGACAACCGCAAGACACTCTCTTTCCCCGACCTGCGTAGTTTCGTCAAGATTGAGCTCACGCGCCTCATCCTGGAGAATTTTCCCGACATAGATGCCGTAGCTGGTGTGGCCACAGGGGCCATCGCACAAGGTGCGCTGGTAGCCGAAGAATTGAGCCTGCCCTTTGCTTACGTCCGCAGTAAACCCAAGGACCATGGTATGGAGAACCTGATAGAGGGCGAACTGAAACCCGGAATGAAAGTTGTGGTAGTAGAAGACCTCATCAGTACGGGTGGCAGCAGCCTGAAAGCCGTGGATGCTCTTCGCAAGTTCGGTTGCGAAGTAGTGGGTATGGTTGCCTCCTACACCTACGGCTTCCCCGTTGCCGAGCAGGCCTTTGCCGATGCCAACGTCAAACTGGTCACCCTCACCAATTACGAGGCTGTGGTGGCCGAGGCCCTTCGCACCGGCTATATCGCACAGAGCGATGTTCAGTTGCTGAACGAATGGCGTCAGAATCCATCCCAATGGATGCAGAACGCATAAATTCCACTATTTGAAAAGACAAACATGGCAGAATACAAAAGTGAGGTGAAGACCATCTTTGCTCCGCAGGAACGTGTCTTCGACAAGCTGTCCGACTTTACCAACCTGTCTGTTATTCAGCAGAGCATAGAGAATCCCGAAATACAGGAGCGACTGAAGGCACAGGTAGGCGACAAGGTTTCCCCCAGCCAGTTTGAGCAGATGATGGAGAAATTCCGCGACCTGCATTTTACGCAGGACAGCGTATCGGGCAATGCATCTCTCCTGGGCGACATTACCCTGCGCATCATCGAGCGCCAACAGCCCGGATGTATCAAGTTCGCCCTAGAAGGCGCACCCATACTGGCCAACATGTGGATTCAACTCCTGCCGGCTACCGATACCAAGTGCGCCATGCGACTGACGGTAAAGGCCGACATGAACTTTTTCATCAAGCAGATGCTGGACAGCAAACTGAAACAAGGCGTGGACGGACTCGCCCAGTTGCTGGCCTCCATACCTTATTAAAATGCATAATTCATAATGCATAATGCATAATTAAAAAAACATGAAACTTTGGGAAAAAAGCACACAGATGACAGCCGAGATTGAGCGGTTTACGGTTGGACGCGACCGTGAAATGGATCTGTACCTGGCACAGGACGACGTACTGGGCTCCATGGCCCACATCACCATGCTGCAAAGCATCGGACTGCTCACAGCTGACGAACTACAGGTCCTCCTGACAGAACTTCGGCACATCTATGCCACCATTCAGGATGGCAAATTCCAGATAGAGGATGGTATCGAGGACGTGCACTCACAGGTGGAACTGCTGCTCACCCAGCGACTGGGCGACATGGGCAAGAAAATCCACTCGGGCCGCTCTCGCAACGACCAAGTGCTCGTTGACCTCAAACTCTTCTACCGCGAGGAACTATGCACGCTAGCCCAGAACGTCAACACCCTGTTTGAGCGCCTGCTATCGCTCAGCGAACAGCACAAAGACGTGCTCATGCCCGGCTACACCCACCTGCAAGTGGCTATGCCGTCAAGTTTCGGACTGTGGTTCGGAGCTTACGCCGAAACATTGATTGACGACGTGCAGACCATCGTGGCAGCTTATCGCATTGCCAACCAGAATCCGCTGGGGTCGGCTGCCGGATATGGCTCGTCGTTCCCCTTGAACCGCACCATGACCACGCAGCTGCTTGGCTTCGACGACCTCCACTACAACGTGGTGGCTGCACAGATGAGCCGCGGCAAGACCGAGCGCGCACTGGCCTACGCCATCAACGCCATCGCATCGACGCTGGGCAGATTTGCAATGGACGTGTGCCTGTTCAACAGCCAGAACT
>JAZLIY010000007.1:0-3826 GCA_045617645.1 Bacteroidaceae bacterium
AAAACATTCCCGCAACTCAGAAGTTTAGACAGCACAAACGTAGTCGCGGCAACATCCAACAACTAGTGCTGGAGGTAGAGAAAATCGCATCTGCGGCCCACGCTATCACGTCTACGCTAGAGCGCATCAACAAGAAGGTTCTCGATCTCGCCATCCGTGGCCAGCTCGTACCGCAGGAGCCCAACGATGAACCCGCCGAGGAACTGCTCAAACGGATTGCCGAAGCGCGACAGAAGGTAACAGCGGGGCGTTCCCGCACTACCGCAAAAGGCGAATCGGTCATCTTCCGCTCTGCCGATAGGTCGGCCTATGAGACCCGTAACGGCAAGGCCGTCTGCATCGACGATGAAATTCCATTCGACATCCCCGATTCGTGGGCGTGGGCGCGACTTGGTGCCATATTCCAGCACAACACCGGGAAAGCATTGAACAGGAACTCATCGGAGGGAGAGTTTAAGGAATATATAACGACATCTAATGTGTATTGGGATAAGTTCAAACTTGACACCTTGAAAAACATGGCGTTCACCAAAGACGAGTTGGACAAATGCACCATCAAGGAGGGAGATCTCCTTGTTTGTGAAGGTGGTGATATTGGGCGAGCCGCAATCTGGAATTTCAAACGAGAAGTTTGCATTCAAAACCATCTTCATCGCCTTCGTCCTTACATCGAAATCTCCCGACCCTATTTCTGCTATGTCTTACGCCATTACAAGTATTCCAATCGGCTTCAGGGTAAAGGAATAGGATTGCAGGGATTCTCGTCAGGAATGTTACACGACCTACTCGTTCCGCTTCCACCCCTTGCGGAACAAAAGCGGATTGTGGCGAAGATTGATGCGATCAGGAAATCCGTGTCAGGATTACTGGGAGATTGAGTTTCCAGGCAGGGGCGTTAAGGGCCATTCTCGAAGATCCCATGTCTCTATGATTCGGGTTCGTAGGACATGAATTCACCAAGCCGCTCAAGCACGCACTTCCCAGAAAACAGCTTCGCTGTTAGGAACTCGGTTTCCGACGAAAATTCCCACCTTGGGAAATTCCCCGTTTCCTGGTCTGTATAGAAACAAAGACCGTATTTATGACTTCCTTCGGGAAACAGAAAGTAATAGGTGCCATCGATATGAAACCATATGTGGCCAAAGTCTTTCATTAACCACCGCCACCCATGTTCCGTTTCAAGGTCGGTTGTCTTAAAAAGTTCAGGCGACTTCATTTTCTAGATATTCCTTCCAGATTTTCTCGATGCGCTTGATGAGTTGTCTGTCGGCATGGTGCATCTTCCCGTCTCCAGTGTGATTATAACCAACATGTTTGTGAGGCTGTTCACCTTTGTGTTTATGGTCAAGGTCGATTTGAATGCGTTTCCGGCCATCTTTCCGATAGAAGGTAATGCATTTCAGTTTCCCCTTGCTGACAGTCACATAAACACGGCCTTGCGTTCGTGTTTCTCGCGGTGAAGATACACTGTCTTTGGGATTGGCAGTTGTGACAAACTTGATTCTTCCGTGTTGAAGAACGGTAGTGTATTCTTCGCCGTATTTGACGAATTTACCATGACGATCACGATAATACGTGCGATCTCTTGCTGCTCCGCGTCCACCCATTTTAACAGACCTTTCCCATAGAGTTGATCGAATCCGTCCAGTCGTATGTTCCATTATGGAAGCTACGGTATGGCACATCTCCGAGGGATAGTTGTTTATCGGATCCGTACAAGATGATGAATTCAGGCGAAAGAACCTGGCACATTTTACGGTACCCGGCTTCAAACAAGGCAACGCCTTCATTGTCGTTCATTATCCCGAGAGTCGATACGGCCAAGACGGATTTCTGAGGCAACCCCTTAAAACAGAAATCGAATGTGTCTTCATTTCCCCAGGAAACAGTTGGAATGACATCGAACCCGAGTCGTTCTAAATGACATTGAACGAGTCTATTTCTGTAAGTGTTCCAAAGTTGTGGAATTCGACCAGCGTTACGGTAAAGCGAGAAGTCTGGAGACAGAATCCCCTTATAGTTTTCAAGTGCTGATAAATGCCTTGTAGTATCCAGCCAAATCCCTTTCTCACCATCAAATTTATAATCATTATGGAAGAAGTGAATGAATGCTCCATTCCATAGTTTTTTCTTAATGTCGAGGAAAGAAATGACGCATCTAGGGATGGTATGACTTCCCTTTACCATTGGCATATCACCATCCATATCACATATGGATGCAATAGACCATTTAAAGTATTTGTCAAAGTATGCGATAACTCGAGGATCTAATTTCTTAATAGCCATTTTCTAGGGCTTTCCATTAAGGGTGTTGAATTTTTTATGCGATGATACTTGATTTAGACCCCTGAAAAGTGCTACAATTTCCGTGTCTTTGTTTGGGATGGTAGCAACTGTTCCAGAAGTCAGCCGGTCAGGGTGGTGGAACGCCTTGGCCGGTTTGTTATTTTTATTGGGCATAGTAATGCATCTTTCCTCCTTTCGTTATGCTGCGGCAAACAGGCGCAGAATTCTGTTCTCAGCCTCGGTGAACGAGGTACCGACATGGTGGCGGAGCCATTTATAGTAATAATTCATCCCGTACATGGCTGCTTCCCTGCTGGCGATGAAATGAGTTTGAATTTCATCTGGGGTCTTGATGCCAAGAATATGGACGAGCGGAGGAGGAATCAATGCATACTTTGCAAAGAATTCTGCCTCACGTTCTGCCACCTTGCTTTCATCCCTATGACCTAAATGTCGATGAGCAATCTCATGCATGATGGTCCAGTTCTGTCGTTCGAATTTTTTGGAGTCATTATAGTAGATAAAAATATCGTTACCTCGGGTAAATGAGAACCCGTCTTTTTGATAGGAACTCAATAACTCTGCTTTTTCTGGATTAGCCATGTAGGGGACCATGTGAATTCCCATTCTTGAAGCGAGTTCAAACGCATTGATCGGAAGGCTACAGACTCTAAACTGTTCAAAGAGGTTAGCGACTTCTGACTTCAGTTCTTCATAACGCTCTACACAAAGTCCGGGCAAAATGATTTCGTCATCTACCATTCAACGATCCTTTCCAAAGATGATGCTGACCAATTGCATCTTTTGTTCGTGAGTCATATTGCCGGCACCTCTCGCGACAAGACGCGTAATACCGTAGAAATCTAGGTCGTCATTTGTCTGCGCTACGCGACCGAGAAGAAAATCGGTTGTTGTGTGCAGCACAGTGGCGAGATTTGCCACGACCTCCATCCGCGGGATACGCCCTTCATTGAGATAACGCGAGAGCGCAGCTTCAGTAATTCTCGCGCGGTTGGCAAGTTCCTTTTGTGTCATGGAACTTTCCTCCATGAGTTTTTTCAGCCTTGCGGCAAATTGATCGGTTCCCATCGGTTTCTCCTTTTTAATGTCGTTGAGAGTATTATAGCACATAATTACCGATACGACAATGGCAAATTACCGATTGTTTTGTATTTTGTTTCACCACGTGACCACGCGATCAACGATCTCGCGCTGCCCGGTACGTACAAGCTGAATGTTGTGTTCATAAAAGTGTGCAGCATACGTTATCTTGTGTTCATAAAAGTGTGAATGTAGGCTATTTATAAGTTCATAAAAGTGTTTCAACCTTTTGCCGAACACCTACATTTATGATATAATATCCTACATGAAACAGAAAAAACCACAGATATATCTAGAAAGAAGTTTCGATTCCGTTCTTCTCGCTTGGAAAAGGCGAGAGAATCGTTTGCCCCTCATTATTGACGGTGCGCGTCAGATTGGCAAAACTGAATGTGTGCGGCATTTTGCCGAAGGACGATACGCATCTTTCATCGAGATC
>JAZLIY010000008.1:0-11936 GCA_045617645.1 Bacteroidaceae bacterium
TACACTACAGAAACGGTCTCGTTATTCATCAATACGAACATTTCCGAGGTTATTACTGCTTATCAATGAGTTAGTCCTTAAAAATGGTCTCGTGTAAAATGTCGATTTTGAACACCCTACCGTACAGGGTGTGAACATCTCCGGCAACGTATATGGTGGTGGTAATGCAGCCGACGTGACGGGCAAGACGAACGTACAGGTGGGACCGGCACCAACAACGAATTAAGTAGGATGTAATAACAACAGAAAAAACCAACGTCCAAATTGGTATTCCCGCCTTAACCGGCGTGGGCTTTGACAACTGGTTTGCCCGGACCGTGAGGTTAGGACATAACAAACTCCCGGCAGTACGTAATTATTTGGACCCTTCGAAAAGAAGGTGATTACTGAACTGCCGGGAGTTCTTTTTTTATTTCGTACGTTTCTTGATATTCTCGATGTCGGCACGCGCGGCATCCAGGGCCTTGTGGAACTTTTCCTGTTCCTTCGTCATCTGGCTGTATTTCTCGCGAAGGAGGGAGAAGAGGTTGGCGATGCGTCCGTCTTCGTTATAGAAAACAATGTCTTCCTGGAGAAGGCCGTTGCAATGGTAACGGACGGTCTGGCCAAGACAATTGTTGACGGGATGATGGATGCAGAACGCCACATGTTCGAGTGCCTTTAGTGCCTCGTCGTAGGCCATGACCACGGAATCGGAATCCATCTGCTGTACCAACCGCTGCATGGAATCAATCTGTACCCAGGACAACTTGTCCCACATCTCGGCCGAACGCTGCGTCAGTTCCAATGTCTTCTGTTTTACATAGACAAAATTGCGCTCGGCGGCACGTGGGTTGTACATGGAGTCGGTAGTCTCTCCCCACTCCTCTACGGTGAGATCCTCGAAATAAGGGAGGTTGACACGAAGATAAGCCTCCAGCATCATGTCGCGCGAACTACGGTTGCATGCCGACAGACACAGGAGGCTTATGAGTATGAATAGTTTCTTCATCTAGTTCGATTACTTACGCGGAGTGATCTCCAGCGTTACGATGGATTTCTCCGGCAGAACGACGGTCAACTTAGACTTGTCCTTCTTTTCAATCTTAGCATCCTTGAACTCCACGGCCTTCACCTGATCGGGATTCTCGAAGGTGTTGTGAGCGTGGATATCGTCGGCAGCAAGGATTGTTCCTGTAACTTCGGCAGCTTCTACGCCGTCCAGGTTCAATGTGAGGGTCTGCTTCTGTGCCAGGTCAACATTGGCCAGGGAAACATGGATCAGACCGTTCTCATCCTTGGAGGAAGTAGCGAAGAGTGACTTCACCTTGACCTTGCCGTCATCGCAACTAATCTCGTCGGCGGTGAGTTCCGAAGGCACGAAGGTAGCATCCTGATGAGGAACGAACATCTTGAATACGTAATAGGTAGGTGTGAGCACCATCTTGTCGTCCTTGGTCAGGATCATGGATTGCAGTACATTAACTATCTGGGCGATGTTGCACATACGTACTCGGTCGGCATGCTGATGGAAGATACCAAAGGTAAGGGCGGCAATCATGGCATCGCGCATGGTATTCTGCTGATAGAGATGGCCGGGAACAGAACCTTCCTCCTGAGAGAACCATGTACCCCACTCGTCCACGAAAAGGCCTACGCGCTTGTCGTGGTCGTAGCGATCCATGATCTCAGAGTGACGGGTAATGAGCTGATCCATATACAGGCACTTGCCCAACAGACCATAATAAGCGACATCGTCGAAGTCGGCAGCGCGCTCTCCCTTCCATGAACCAGTATAATAATGAAGAGACAACGCATCCATGTGACGGGCAGCGCGGCTCATCACTACATCGGTCCAGTTGAAGTCGCCGGAATTGGCACCACAGGCGATACGGCAAAGCTGGTTGCCATCGTAGCTCGTACAGTAGGTGTTGTAACGGCGATAGACATCGCTGTAATATTCGGGACGCATATTGCCACCGCAACCCCAGCTCTCGTTACCTACACCGATGTACTTAACCTTCCAGGGTTCCTTGCGTCCGTTCTTGGCACGAAGTTCTGCCATAGGACCGTTGGCGGCTGTCATGTACTCAATCCAGTCGGCACATTCCTGTACGGTACCGCTACCTACGTTCAGAGAAACGTATGGCTGGCAACCCAACATCTCGCACAGGTTCAGGAACTCGTGAGTACCGAAACTGTTGTCTTCAATCGTGCCACCCCACCAGCTGTTTATCTTCTTTGGGCGTTCGCTGCGGGGACCGATACCCTCTGTCCAGTGATACTTGTCGCCGAAGCAACCACCGGGCCAACGGAGAACGGGCACATGAAGATCCTTCAATGCCTGGAACACATCATTACGGTAACCGTTGGTATTGGGAATGGAAGATTCTTCTCCTACCCACAAGCCACCATAGATACAGGTGCCGAGGTGTTCGGCAAACTGGCCGTAGATGTTGCGGTCGATCTTTACGGATCCCTGAGAAGGATGAACGGTAAGGGTCGCATTGCGCTGGGCAAAGGACGGCATCGCCATCATAAGGGCGAGTGAAATTTGAAATAAACGTTTCATATTGGAGAATATTTATGAATTGTGCATTAAACAAGCTTACGGTTATCGATGACACGGGAACTCTTGCCCTGACTACGCTCCAGACTGCCGGGAGCCATCAGCTTGACTTCCGCCTTGATGCTGATGACACTCTGTATCTTGCTGGAAAGAAGTTTCTGGAGTCTGAACATATCGCCTCCACGGGGATTGTAGAACTCCTTGCGCACCTCGGCCTGCACCTCTATCGTGTCCAGATGATTCACACGGTTCACCACAATCAGATAGAACGGTTCGAATTCCGGCAAGCCCAGGATGACATCTTCGATCTGAGAGGGGAAGACATTGATACCACGGATGACAAGCATGTCATCGCTTCGGCCTACGATGCGTGTCATACGGATATTCGTACGGCCACAGGGACAGGTGCCGGGCATCAGGCTGCTGATATCACGTGTACGATAACGGATAAGCGGCAGACCAGCCTTGGTCAGTGTAGTGAAGACCAGTTCACCTTCTGACCCTATGGGCAACGGCTCCAGCGTATTGGGGTCGATAATCTCGGGGAAGAAGTGGTCCTCTGAAATATGGGAGCCACACTGCTCCTCGCATTCGTAGCTGACACCCGGACCGATAATCTCGCTCAGTCCATAGATGTTGAATACCTTCAGTCCCATGCGGTTCTGAATTTCCTGACGCATGTTCTCGGTATAAGGTTCGGCACCACAAATGGCACTCTTCAGGGAGAGGTCTTCTTTCTTCACGCCCAGTTTGTCCATCTGCTCGGAAAGATAGAGCAGATAGGAAGGAGTGGCGGCAATACCCGTCACTTTCAGGTCGCGCAACAGACGGATATGCTTCTCGGAACCACCCGTACTGGCCGGTACCACAGCCGCACCGATGTTCTCCACACCATAATGCGCACCCAGTCCGCCGGTAAACAGTCCGTAGCCGTATGCCACGCTGAACGTATCGTTTCGTCCCATGCCTGCTGCCGTCAGGGCTCGGCTCAATGCCTCGGCCCACACTTCCAGGTCGTGGCGCGTATAGCCTACGATGGTCGGTTTGCCCGTAGTTCCCGTAGAGGCATGTACACGTACAATCTCGCTCATGGGAGCGGCCATCAATCCGTATGGATAGTTGTCGCGAAGGTCTTGCTTGGTGGTAAAAGGCAGTTTCACAATGTCGTCTATCGTCTGGATATCTCCGGGATCGACGCTGACCTCCTGCATCTTATGACGATAAAAGGGGACATTGGTATAGACGTATTTCACCAACTTAACCAAACGTGCACTCTGAATAGCGCGCATCGTATCGCGCGACATCGTTTCTTTTGAAGGATTCCAAATCATTTCCTATAACATTATTATATATTAGAATGCCACCTGCAACTGAGCCTGTACGGTCAGGTAATCGGCCTTGTAGTTGCATTGACACTCCGTAACCTGTGCCTGCAAGCGGCATTTCGGTGCAAACCAGTATTGCATTCCGAGGACATAGTTCGTCTGGTGCATGGAAAGGTCTTTGTTCCCGTCGAAATAATCCACGGAACCTACGATGTCCAGGGATTTCATGACGGGAGCACAAACGGTACAATAGGCACCATGGCTCTTCACATCACCGTCCCAACCAGCCAGGTATTCTGCACGGGCAGAGAAAAGACGATGCTTGTACTCCGTACCTATCGTGGCACGGTTGCGCTTATAGTTGTCGCCCACCTTTATGTCGGGGCAGAAGACAGACTCTGCTATGGCATGACCTTTGCCTAACTGACCGGTTGCCACGAACCGCAATCCCTGAACGGGACGATAGTCCAGTTTCAGGATATAGTCCTTCTGGTGGTTCTTGTCGGTAACACATACACCCTGACCATTCATGACGGCTGCATTGTAGAGCAACTTGCCATCAGCCAGTTCTCCGAACAATTCCAGTCCCAGGTCACGACCGTATTGCGTTCCCAACATCGTATCACCAAACGGACCGCCACAGGCCGTATAGTAGGCTACAGCCTGACTATAACATTCTATCAGTTCCAGTTTTGTTGGCGACATGGGATTCTCCATCGTCAAGCTGTTCTTGAACTGACCGAAACGGACCGACAACTGTTTGCCGTTCGTAATGCGGTAGTCGGTATAGAACTCCTGGGGCTTGCTGGCGAAGTCGTGCATAAAGCGCATCGTCCACCGATCCGTGATGTTGATGTTGGCCCACAACAGGACACGGTACAGCTGGAATGTGTTCCTCTGAGTCTCGCCATCGCAGCACTGGTAATTGTAACCAGCCTGTGCATAACCATGGAAATTCACACGTTCCGACAACTCCTCGGCCCAATGAGGAAGCTCAAAACGCTTGGATGTTTCGTTTGCCGGTTCCGACGCCATGCAAGGAAACCAAAGCGACGCAACTAATAGTACGGCAAACAGCTTTAATTTATGCATTATGAATTGTGAATTATGCATTATGTATTTGTCTTCTTATACTAGCCCATTCTTGTGAGCTTATCCTCACTCACGAAAACCAAACGGTTCAGGATCATCGTTTCCAGAGCCTTCTCACTCTCCTTGGTACGGAAGATGAGAATACCCTTGCCATGCAACAGGAATGAATACATATAATTGATGTTGATGCCACCGTCCGACAGGATGCGGAGGGCATCGGCAGCACAACCGGGCTTATTGTCCAGTTCCACGGCAAAGACATCGCTCAGCTGAACACTCACACCGACCTCTTTCAGCAAGTCGTAGGCACGGGAGGGTTCGCTGCAGATAACACGGTAGATACCATATTCCTGCGTGTCGGCTATGGTGGAAGCGATTATCTGAATGTCGGCTTCCTTCAATATCTCCAGTACGTTGAGTAACGTACCGCATTTGTTTTCCAGAAAAATAGATAATTGATGAACTGTCATAGGGAATAGATTTTATTGGTAAACCTTACGTTTGTCAACTACGCGCACAGCCTTGCCTTCACTGACGGGCAATGTTCCCTTGGGAACCAACTTCACGTGCGGTGTCAGCAGGATCTCATCTTTCAGTGCACGGGTAATCTCGTTATTCAAACTTCTCAGGCGACCGTAATCGTCGGTGAAGAGTTCCGTGATCTCTACCTCCACGGTCATGTTGTCGTTGTCATCATCGGTGGTCAGCGTAATCAGGTAGTTGCTGGTCAGTTCGGGGAACTGCATCAGGATCTTCTCTACCTGGATGGGGAAGATGTTCACACCGCGCAGGACAATCATGTCATCCGAACGGCCACGCATACGGTCGAGGCGCACATGGTTGCGGCCACACGGACAAGTACGACCCAGCACACGTGTCAGGTCGCGTGTACGATAGCGCAGCAACGGCATGGCTTCGCGGTTCAGGGTCGTGAGCACCAGTTCGCCAATCTCGCCATCGGGAACAGGTTCCAATGTTTCGGGATCTACGATTTCCACGATATAGTAATCTTCCCAGAAGTGCAGGCCGTTCTGTTCCTGGCACTCAAATCCTACGCCAGGTCCACACATCTCGCTCATACCAAAGGAATTGTAGGCTTTCACGCCCATCATCTCCTCGATACGGCGACGCTGTTCCTCGCTATGAGGTTCTGCTCCGATAATCAGGGTCTTCAGTTTGGTATCCTTGCGGGGATCCACGCCCTGCTCTTTCATTACCTCGTACAAACGGGTCACATAGCTGGGAATGGCATGAACGGCAGTCGTTCCGAAGTCCTTGATGAACTTTATCTGACGGAGTGAGTTTCCGGCAGCAGCAGGAACGGTCAGCATGCCCAGTCGCTCGGCACCGTACTGGAAGCCCAAGCCACCGGTGAACATACCGTAACCGCTGGAATTCTGGAACACGTCCTCGGGACGTAAACCAACCATCCACAGGCAACGAGCCACGGCATTGGCCCATTCGTCCAGGTCTTTCTGCGTGTGCAGGATGACCGTAGGATTGCCCGTGGTGCCGCTACTGGAATGCAGACGTACACACTTGCTCAATGGTGCGCTGGCCAGGCCGAAAGGATAGGTCGAACGCAAATCCTGTTTGGTGGTGAAAGGAATCTTCCTCAAATCATCCAACGATTTGATGTCCTCGGGCTTTAACCCGATCTCATCGAAACGTTTCTTGTAGAACGGAGAATTCATACAATGTCTGACAGTTGCCTGCAGACGTTCCAACTGTAACTTCTTTATCTCCTCGTGAGACAGGGTCTCAAACTCCGGATGAAGGTATTTACTGCTGTTATCCATTATAATATATAACCTTTATATCATTTCTTGTGATGTTGGTTGAACAGACTGATGCGTTCGTCGAACAGAGGCATCTGGTCCTGTGTAATAAATGATGTACATATACGTACACCCTGCAAGGTACTGCCCATCGTTTCCAGGGGGAATACCGAGATACCATAATACATTAATTCGCTGGTCAGCTCTATGTCCGTCATACCGGGGTATTGAACGGTAAAATAGAAACCGTCGGCCAGGGGGGAACCCAGGTCGTTGTCATAGACCAGATAGAAATTGTTGCGCAGGAGGATTTCCTTCATCTTGGCAGCGCGACGACCATATTCCCTGACTTCGGACACGAAATCCAGCCGGCCGTCGCAGGCGGCCTCCATCATGGCTGCCATACCGTGCTGGGAAGAATGGCATACACCGCTGGACAGGGTGTACATCACGCGGTCGTAGAAGAAACGGGCAAACTCCCCTACCCCGAACTTTTCCTTCAAGGGGGCGTATTCGCGAGCAGCCAGCTTGTCGGAGATGACGCATACGCCTATGCGCTGTCCGGCATAGCTGAAAGCCTTGGAACCGGAAATCGCCAGGATGTAGTTGTCGGTATAACGGGCCACAGTGGCCTGGTAAGGCGCTTCGAAGGGATGCGACAGATCGCGACGGAAATCCATGGCAAAATATGCCAGGTCTTCCAGCACGATGGTGTCGTACTTCGTGGCCAGGGCTCCGATGCCTGCCAGTTCCTCTTCGTTGAAACAAACCCACGAGGGATTGTTGGGATTCGAATAGACGATGGCGGCAATATTTCCCTGTTTCAGAAATTCCTCCAGACGGGCAATGAGCTTGTCGCCACGGAAATCATGTATGTCGAATCCGAGGGGTTTCAGACCTATCATCTCGCACTGAGTCGTCTGGACAGGGAATCCCGGATGAATGAACAGGACGGTATCCTTTTGCGGTACGGCATGGTGCAGGGTGGTGAATACGGCATACGTACCTTGCATGGAACCCGTTGTGGCTATACAGTTCTCTGGCTCTACATCCACATCGATGAATGCCTTCACAAACTGGGAAGCGGCCTTCTTCAAACGAGGGATACCTCCGTTGGGAGGATAGACAGAGGCACAACCTTCGGCCATAGCCTTTGCCTCGGCTTCCACTCCTATCTGACTTGGTTTCAAACCCGGCACGCCCATCTCCAAGTGAATGACCGGTTGCCCCGTCTTCTGTTCCAACACTCGCGACAAGGTGGCCACATCACGAATCGTGGCCTTGGAGAAATCATCCAGCCCCATCTGGTGGATGGTATCACTTACTATCTGGTAATCAAGTGGCGTCTTCTGCATACTCCTATGCCTCCGTTCCTTTGTCAAATGCACTCAGGTTGGCCTGCACTACGGCATCGCCCTTACGCGAAAAAATAGTGGAGATGGCGCTGCGCAACTGTTCTACGGACAGGATGCCGATATAGGGTGCCGCCATGCCCAGCAGTACCATATTGGCACTCTTGGGACTGTGCAGATCCTTGGCAATCTCCTCGATGTCCAGCTGCACGACCTTGGGCAAAGCCTTCAGCTCGGCCTGTAAATCCTGTTCGTCGGGATAGTTCGGTATGTTCACAAACGGCTTGCTGGAAGTCACGATGATGCCATCCTTGCTCAGGTAAGGCAGATAGCGCAAGGCTTCCATGGGTTCCATACTGATGATCAGATCCACACCGCCCATAGGAATCTGGTCGCTCCAGATGGGATCCGTGGACAGACGCAGGTTGGACTGGACGTCACCGCCTCGCTGACTCATACCGTGAACCTCGGCTTGTTTCAGGTGGATATCTGCTTTCGTGGCAGCTTCTCCTATAATCGTGGCGATGGAGAGGATACCTTGTCCACCCACACCGCAAAGGATAATATCTTTCTTCATGATGGTGTTATTTTAATTCATAATTCATAATTCATAATGCATAGTTGTACTCAAATTTTTTATTCCCTTATTTATTTTTCCGTTCCGCATGTTTACTTATGCATTATGAATTATGCATTGTGCATTATGATTTTGCCTTCCGTTCACGGGCATGACGTGCTGCCGTCTGAATACATTCACGGCGAGGAATGATGACACTCACACCGTTGTAATTGATCTCGTCGCGCAGGATCTGCGTTATCTCCGGCATGTTCTTGGGCAGGGGAACAACCACGCGGACATGCTCTGGCTCTACGCCAAGTCCCAGGCAGATAGCCTCGAACTTATTGGTTCCGGCAGAATCCTGTCCACCCGTCATACCGGTCGTCAGGTTATCACTGATGATGATGGTAACGTTGCTCTTGTCGTTCACGGCATCCAACAAGCCGGTCATGCCACTGTGCGTAAAGGTACTGTCGCCTATGACGGCAATGCTGGGGAACAGGCCGGCGTCGGCAGCACCCTTGGCCATCGTTATGCTGGCACCCATGTCCACGCAACTTGCCAGTGCCTGGAAGGGAGGCAGGGCACCCAGGGTGTAGCAACCGATGTCGCCAAACACACGGGGGTTCTCGTATTCCTTGATCACTTCCTTCAAAGCGGCATATACGTCTCTGTGACCGCATCCCTGGCACAGCTGGGGAGGACGGGCTGCCAGATTCTTGGCTGGCTGATAGGTTGTCTCCAACGAGAAACCGAGACCCTTGGCCACGCTGTCGGGATTCAGCTCACCCATACGAGGCAAACGGCCGGTCAGACGGCCCTCTACACGATAGCCTGCACCAAGCAGTTTCTTTATGTCTTCCTCCACTACAGGCTGACCGTCCTCCACTACGAGCAGCTCGTCGCAGGTGGCACTCAGCTTGCGGATGGCCTTTTCGGGCAGGGGATATTGCGTAACCTTCAGGATGGACACATCGTTGCGTCCTGCCATGTTCAGGGCTTCCATCACATAGTTGTAGCCGATACCGCAGGCCACGATGCCCAGCTTGGATGAACCCTCGGAACATTGTGCACAGGCCTCGCTGGCATCCAGCATCGCCGACTGCTTCTCTATCAGGGCGGCATACTGTTTCTTGGCGATACCGGGAAGCAGTACCCAGTGCCTGCCTTCGTCGGGACGCAATTCGTTCTGCATCCTGACCTTTCCCGTTTCCACGGCAGCCCTGCTATGGGCCAGACGGGTAACGATACGCATCAGCACCGGCTCGTGCAATGCCTCGGACAGGTCGAATGCATAGGCCATCATGTTATATGCCTCCTGCTGATTCGAAGGCTCCATAATAGGAATCAGGGCAAACTTGCCATAAAAACGGCTGTCCTGCTCGTTCTGACTGGAGTGCATGCTGGGATCATCGGCGGCCAGGACCACCAATCCGCCGTTTACTCCGGTAATGGCGCTGTTCACGAAGGCATCGGCACACACATTCATTCCCACGTGCTTCATACATACCAGGGCACGTTTGCCTGCATAACTCATTCCCAGGGCAGCTTCCATTGCCGTCTTCTCGTTCGTACACCAACGGCTGCGGATTCCGCGCTCACGCGCTTCGGAGTTGGATTGTATGAATTCCGTAATTTCAGTGCTTGGCGTACCGGGATAGGCATACACGCCGCTCAATCCGGCATGTATGGCACCCAGGGCTATCGCCTCGTCACCAAGTAACAATTGTTTTTCCATTTTATATCTTACCTTATTTAATATATTTTTTAGCGGCCGCAAATATACGGTTTTTTTACTATTTGAGCAAATAAACCTTATCAAATGCACCCCTTTTCTTACATATTGCAACTAAACAGCCACCGAAAACATACAAAGAAACAGAGAATTTGGGTAAAAGATTATAACGTGTTACTTCCTGCATATCTCGCATTTTATGGGGATATTTTGGCTCACCCGTAAAAAATGTTTCCATGATAATACGTTCAATCAACAGGTCATTTATCGGTTGTGCGTATCGGGTGATAATCGCATAGCGATGAGATATTGGTAGCCAGGATACCTGAGAGGTGTGCATGCCGTAAAGTATGCGATATTCCCCGTATGTTGTCCCATACCTGACGGCATGGTGCTTTTGTATGTCCTTATTACCAGCCATGCTATGGCTGGCTACCATTGTCTGATGCCGCTGGCATCAACCTGTTCACAAACAAGGCAAAAGACAGGCCCTAGCCCAAATTAGATACTTTATCAGCCATTTTCTTTGCTATTCAGCGTTTTGCAATTTTCATTTGAGGCATTGTGTACTACAAACTTTTCAAGATTTTGATTTTTCTAAGAGGCTTCTTCTTGTCAATTTTGGTGCAAAATCACTAAAAAGTGCACCTAAAATTGCATTTTTCATCAGAAAAATTTGTTAGAATGAAAAATCTTTATACCTTTGCGCCAACAGAATCCGCCACGCTTCTCGTTAGATCAGCGAACCAGGGCGGGTCTTTTGCTTTATATGAGCTTTCCATATTTTTCAAAGGTCGCTGTATATAATACGTCAGCCCTCGAAATGGAGAGTGTCGACACTATTTGCAAAAAGTCTCGACACTATTTATAAAAAGTGTCAACGCCCTGTTTTTGGACCTTCGAAAACGTGGAATGAAAGTGTAAGGATTCTTTACGAAATACCTTGTATCATGTAGAATCAAAAAAGGGTAGGACCGACCTCCTACCCTTCAAATATACGATGTAAACCAACCTTACTTCGCCAGCACCTTCTTGCCGTCCTGGATATAGATGCCCTTCTGCGGAGCAGATTTCAGCTGACGGCCCTGCAGGTCGAAGATGGGGCCATTATCAGCAGATGCCTTGAGCCCTGCTATCGCGTCCGCAGGGTCAATAGCCTTTATACTTCCAAACTGACTCCAATCTATCGAGTTCTTATAAGCATCTATGGAAGTTTCGGGTACATATAGTGTGGCAGATTTTACATCAAACCCCTCGAAAATATTATAATATGCTTTAGGCACTTTATTTGCGTTACATACCACCTTTTTCAGATTCTTGCAATCTTTGAAAATCTCTCCTCCAAAATAGGCAACGGCATCTCCGAAATAGACGGCTGTAAGTCCGGAACAACCACTGAATATATTAAAAATGATTATCCGCAAAGAGGTGACGAGTTATAAGGCCTGTGCTTGAAGATTGGCTTGTATGCGACAGCTGCGACAACCAAGCGATCAAAGGTTCTGTCACCAAAATACATTCTATTGAACTTGTAGCAAAACTCGTCC
>JAZLIY010000009.1:0-5791 GCA_045617645.1 Bacteroidaceae bacterium
AGTTCTGTTACAAGTTCAATCGCAGGTACTTTGGAGACAAGTTGTTTGACAGGCTTATGATAGCTTCCGTCGCCTGCACATCGGATTTTGAGCATCGCATCTACAATAGAAACCTGTCGGATGGTTGCGGATAATCATAAATTTTAGTATAAAAAAGGGCTATTTTCATCCCTCACAAACTGAAAACGGCATTTGCCGGACACTATATTACAAGAAGTATATCAATGTTGAATCTATCTTTTAACCAATCATTACAATACAGTATGAAACGTATTTTTACCATTGCCCTGATTATGCTCCTGGTGCAGGGCACAACAGTGAATGCTCAGCAGAATGAAGTGAATTATGACAAGGAAAAGATCGGGCCCTATACGCTTGAAGACCCGCTGCGCTTTGTCAATGGGAAGAAGGTGAAGAACATGAAGGATTGGGAACTGCGCCGTCAGGAAATTCTCGACATCTTCCAACGGGAAATGTACGGTCAGATGCCTCCCAAGAGCAACGTCTATACGGAAAAGTTGGAAGAAGGGAAGACGCTGGCTGGTTTTGCCACTCGCCGACAGATCCGTATGTGGTTCAAGGCCGACAAGACGGGACCCTACATAGACTGGCTGGTAGTAACGCCAAATTTCGTAAAGGGACCCGCCCCCACCATCATGCTACTGAACTATCAGGGCAACCATACGGTTATGACCGACCCGGAGATTTTTATTTCTGAGCGCTGGAAGAAGGAGAACGACGCATTAGGCGAGGAAGGCAAACGTATTTGTGAGGAAAGTCGCGGTAAGTTTGCCGGACAGAACACGCGTACGCTCTTCCCCGTCGGAATGGTGATAGCAAGAGGCTATGCTTTGGTAACAGCCTGCTATGGCGACATTTCCCCCGACCCGGACGATGCGGACGAGCAGGCCCGACTGGCATACACTCAGGTATTCGACCTTTGGGGACCGCGTGATGATTCGCGCGACGATAACACGACGGCACTCGGTGCATGGGGCTGGGCCCTGATGCGTGGCATGGACATGATAGAGAAGGACGATCTGCTGGACGAGAAGCGGGTATTGCTGACGGGCAGTTCACGCCTGGGGAAAGCGGCTCTTATTGCCGGTGCCTTCGACGAGCGCTTCCCTGTCGTTGTGCCCAACCAGACGGGTGGCGGAGGAGCACCGCTTGCCAAACGCAACTTTGGAGAGAATGCCTTTACCATGAACCGCATGTTTACCCATTGGTATTGCAAGGCCTACAGGAAATATGCCAAAAACGAACAGGCAATGCCCTTTGACCAGCATCTGCTGTTATCGTGCGTGGCTCCGAGAGCCCTGATGATACAGGGGTTTGATGAGGCGTGGTTCGATACCGAAGGCGAGTTTCTGGCGCTGAAGGCTGCCAGTCCCGTATGGGAAAAATTCGGGAAGAAGGGATTGCCCAAGGTGGACTGGCCCGACGATTACGACACAAGTGCCATAGGCCAATATCTGGCATACGTGCGCCGTACCGAGGAACACGGAATCTCGGCCTGCGATTGGACCTGGATGATGGACTTTGCCGATGGCGTCTGGGGAAAACAGGGATGTAAAGATAGCCCAGGGCATTAAGCCTGACGCTATCGTATCTTGAAGACAGCTACGGATTTCAGGTTGGCATCTGCCGGGAAGGTAATCTCCAGTGCCTCAGGCGTCTGTTTCCATTCCAGTTTGCCCTTGTAGCCCAATAGGGAAACCTTTTTCACGGCCTCCTTCATGTACTCCGAGGAAGAGCCCATCGACTTTATCCTTACCACGTCGCCACCGTTCGGCATTGTCATGCTGAACGCGTACAGCGAATTGTCCTTGCCCACGGTGAAGCGAATATCCTCCAGGTCGAAATGGAAGTCGGCATGCATCTGTCCGATACCGCCACCCGGCATCT
Organism: Bacteroidaceae bacterium; assembly: GCA_045617645.1. GTDB lineage: Bacteria > Bacteroidota > Bacteroidia > Bacteroidales > Bacteroidaceae > Physcousia. The sequence goes on from JAZLIY010000009.1 coordinate 1,909, forward strand.
TGCGCAGTTTGCCGTTCTCTTCGATGTGCCCCTCTCCCAGGGTGCTCCAGGCCTTACTGCCGTAGATGGCTTCGCCGTTCTGTTTCATCCAATCACCTATCTCTCCCAGCATGGTCACGCTCTGCTCATCCAGACTGCCATCGGGACGGAGGCAGACGTTGATGGCTACGTTACCGTCGCGAGAACAAGCCTCCACGATGTAGCGGATGATGGAGCGGGAGTCGTAGATGAAGCCAGGGGCATAGTACCAGTCGCCAATGGCAGCCTCACGTATCCAGGGCTGGTTGGAACAGATGGTGTCGGGGAACTCGAATTCAGCCGTATTCACCGTGCCGTTCGTGGGGCTGCGGAACTTTACGATGCTGAAGGTCTCCACCTTGCCATTTTTCCTCAGCGAGTTGTTGTAATAATCAGCCATGACGGTCTGCATGGCGTTGCATTTATAGCCCATGCCCGTACCCTCGGCGGTGAAGGGTCCCTGTGCCGTACCGTCGGTATAGATGAAGTCGGGATTGTAATTCGTCGTCACGTCCATGATACGCAATGCCCACCGTGTGGCAAACCATTTGGCGAAGTCCAGGTGACGGTAGAAAATACCTGGAGCCAGTCCGCCAGGTCCGCGTTGCACCACATCATATACGGTGCTGTATTCGCGCAGGTCGATGCCGTAGAGCAACTTGGGGTCATACCCCTCCCACCAGGTACCCTTTCCGTCCTCCAGGGTGAGGTTACCGTCGTAGGGAACACCCGCCTTTTCTCCCTCTGCATCAGCACAGAAGGCTGTCTGCCACCACCACCAGGTGTATTCGTGGTGGAACGTCACGCCGTAGCGCATACCGTATTTCTGACAGGCTTTCTCCCATTCGCCCAGAAAATCGCGCTTCGGGCCGATGTTCACCGAGTTCCACGGTTGGTAGCGAGAGTTCCACAAGTCGTAGTTGTCATGATGAACACCCATGATCATCAGGAAACGTGCACCCGCCTTCTGGTAGAGTTTCGTCAGGTAGTCGGGATCCAGTTTCTCCGGATTCCACGTCCTGAGCACATCCTTGTACCCCACTTCCGAGGGGTGTCCGAACCGTTTCAGATGATTGGCATACGCCCCATCACTCGTTCTGTACAACCTCTGTGCATACCAGTCACCACTCTCTCCGGCAGCCTGGGGACCATAGCATACCCAGATGCCGAATTTTGCCTCCCGCAGCCATTCCGGAGTACCGGGGTAGTTCTCCTCGATGGAAGCCCAGTTCGGCTGGAAGGGACCCTCGTGAATGGGGATGTCCAGCTGCACTTCGGGGAAACTGTCCTTGTTGGCAGGTATCACTTCGCCCAGTGGCAATGGTTCAGGTATTTCGGGGAAGTCTGGCATTTCAGGCAGTACGTAGGTATCCTTTTCCTGCACTTTGCTGCAAGACGTTGTCAACAGCACGACAGCCATTAAAACAGTCCATAGGGTAAAAAAGCTCTTTTTCATATATAAAACATTTAATTTGATTATCTTGCTATGCAAGGATACAAAGTATCCTGTCACTTTCTGCGAAGTTCGAACAACTGACCGTCATAGTCCTGATCCAAGCGGACAGAGAACCCGGTATTTGCCAATTCGTCCCCCTTCATGGTATGCAGCAGTTTGTCCGTTCCGCCCTCGTGGATTTCGTAATATTGCTCGGGATCGAGATACTTGACGGTAACGATGCGCTGATGCTCCTTGGAACCATGACGAAAGACACCTATCAATCCACCGGATCTCGTTTCGGTATTGATGCGCATGTACCCGTCCCAACTACCTTCGGCCGGCTCACCGAATCCTGGCAAGTCTTGGCGGAAAGACATAAACCCATGGCGAGCCTGCACCCCCTTCAGCCACGTTGTCCATATCTTATATTCCTCGCGCTCTTCACCCGAAAGGTTTCTGGGGTCTCCCACCATCACCGGAATCGTACCGACAAGCGACTTGAGCGACAAAAGATGTTTCGGTCCATCCATGGCCAGGTGACCGAGAACCAGCGTAGAGGCCGGTATGGCAGGAGTACGCTGCCAGGCCAGCTGCCTTATGCGCAGGACACCCGCCACCCCATTACAGCCATCGCTGATGTTGGACAGCCAGTTACCCTCGGCATATTTGGCCAACCCATAATCGTTCAGGTGCCAACGGCCTGCCGTCTCGTAAGTGCAGTCAATGAACAGGTCGGGAATCTCTTTGTGAAGCTGTTCAAAAACATTCGTACAGGCATCATAGATGGACAGATACGATTCATTGCAGTCGCGATGTCCCGGATGGGAGGCATAGCATCCTGTCAAATGCTTGTCGTAGATATAGGCACTCGCCGTTACGGCGAAGTCCAGCTTGGCATAAGCCAGGCCATGATCCTTGGCCAGTCCCTTAATGACATCCGTTATGTAATCGGCATAACCCGTTGTCATGCATGCCGTCTTTATCCAGCCCATTTCGTTGGCTGGCCAATGGAGGTTGCAGAAGTCCCCGACGCTGTCCTTTACGAACCATTCCGGATGTTCTTTGAAGACAGGAGCCCCCTCCCCGGAAGTGGCAAGGGTTATCCATAACCCCGGTTTCATGCCCAGTCGCTTCACATGGTCGAAAACGCCCTTCAGTCCATTCGGGAACTTTTCCTTGTTCACACGCCAGTCGCCATAATCCACCTGCCAACCGTCATCAATGATGAACTCCTCCACTCCACACTGGGCAGTTGCTTCGGACAGTTCATCTATCAGTTTCTCATTCACGTTCTTGGTGAACGGACTCCACGTATTATATACGAACATCGGCTTTTTCTCCAACGCCTCGAAACGCACGCCCATATACCTGCGCACATAGTCGGAAACGGTTGTTTCCAGCACCTCCGTCGGATTCGATGTCTGATGAAAGACGGCAGTAAAGACCGCTGGTGCCAGCCAGGATTCACCTGGTGCCAACCACTTACGGAAAGCAAAATCCTGGTCCTTGTGCGTCAATCCGGCCGTCACGCTGTAACCATCCTCCAGCATACTGGAACGCTTCACTACCCCAGGAGCCTCGTTTCCCACAACCATACCGCATTGTCTGTCGGGTTCATAGAACAGGAGCACCGGATCATCGGCATTCCCCACGTATGGGCCAACCATACGGTAACGGCCATAGGACCGCAAGATCCATGCCCCGCCATTTGCCGCGTGATTCAGGGCATATAGATGTTCCGTATCCAGATTCTCTATCTTGAAGTCCGTAGAGCCCTGATTGTACAGGCGCATCTGCTTGCGGATGACAGGCACATCGGGATAGGTTGCGTAAATCAGCTCCACCACAAGCCCCTTCGTCTGTTTGCTCCTCAACGTGAAAATCATGCCCACGGACTTATCCGCGCCCGTCGTGTCCCGCTGCGAGATATCCCATTCCGAAAGACCCGTATATAACTCATCGTTCAGCAAGAAAGAGAATTCCCTGCAGGCAGGTATGGTTTCCTTCAAGGGGGCATCCGTATTCTCTCCTGATACATAGACAAAGTTATGATCATCTCCCGCCAGCTTATATCCTACAGTCTTCAGATGATGATTGCTGACGTCAAACTCACGTGAGACGAGGGATGTTTCCATTTTTATCGTCTGTGCGCCAGCCGCCATAGGCAGTATAGCGAACAACAGACCCATAATGCTCTTTTTCATGTTTCTTTTGACAGTTGTTTTTCAACAAGTTTCTTTCGAATCGTCCGACATCACGATTACACCGCAAAAATACACAATAAATTTAATGATTATCCGCAAAGAGGTGACGAGTTATAAGGCCTGTGCTTGAAGATTGGCTTGTATGCGACAGCTGCGACAACCAAGCGATCAAAGGTTCTGTCACCAAAATACATTCTATTGAACTTGTAGCAAAACTCGTCCA
>JAZLIY010000010.1:0-69309 GCA_045617645.1 Bacteroidaceae bacterium
ATACTGCACGCAATCTTCCTCTGTGCCAAACTTTTTATTGAATTCAAGAAGCTTCATTATTCCATAATTTGTGCTGCAAAGATACGGATAATTTTTGAATCCGACAAAAAAGCATCACCTAATTACGGATAATCATTAAAAAAAATAGAAATTATATATTCTTACGTTATGAATTATAGAATAATTTAGTATCTTTGTAACGAAGATAACGTAAAACAGCACGATTTCATACACAATATAATATAATAAATTATGTCAACAAGAAGATCTTTTCTGAAAGGTGTGGGCTTGGCATCCGCAGGACTTGCCCTGAATCCCAGTAATGTGTTTGCTAACACAATGACTTCGGCTGAAACAGCCAATGCGAAAAAGGATAAAGTAAGAATTGCCTACGTTGGTATCGGCAACCGTGGTGAACAGAACATTACGGAATTTGCCAAGACCGAGATGGTAGATGTCGTTGCACTGTGTGATGTAGATTTGGACGGCAAGCAGTGCGAGAAGGTTCTGAACATGTACCCCAATGCCAAGCGTTTCCGCGATTTCCGCAAGATGTTTGAAGAATATGCCGACCATTTCGATGCCGTAGCTGCCAGTGTGCCCGACCATATTCATTTCTATGTGGCAATGATGGCCATGAAGTATGGCAAGCATATCTATTGCGAGAAACCTCTGATTCAGACCTTCCAACAAGGTGAATTATTGATCGAGATGGCAAAGCGTCATCCCGAGTTGGCTACTCAGGTGGGTAACCAGGGTCACTCCGAAGCCAATTACTTCCAGTTCAAGGCTTGGATGGAAGCCGGTATCATAAAGGATGTAACTGCTGTTGATGCTCACATGAACAGCGACCGCCGTTGGCATAAATATGACTGGAATATGATGAAGATGCCAGAAGGCGATCCAATACCCAAGAATATGGATTGGAACACATGGCATGGTGGTGTTCGTTATCACAATTACTGCCAACAGTTCCATCAGGGCGACTGGCGTAGTTGGTACGACTTCGGTATGGGTGCCTTGGGTGACTGGGGAGCACATCTGTTGGATACGGTACACGAATTCCTGCAACTGGGTTTGCCGTATGAGATTACTTTGAAGTATGCCAAGAATCACAACGAGTTCTTCTATCCTTACAGCAGTACCATCCTGTTCCGCTTTGGTGCCCGTGGCAGCATGCCCCCTTGCGATGTAACATGGTACGATGGTTTGGACAATCTGCCTCCATTGCCAGAAGGATTCGGTGAGAGCAAGCTTGATGCCAACATACCTGCCAGCAACCAGGGTGAGGTTACTAAACAGAAACTCAATCCTGGAAAGATTATCTATGGTAAGGATCTTATCTTCAAGGGCGCAAGCCATGGAAGTACGTTGGAGATCATTCCGAAGGAGAAGGCCGAGGCTATGAAGGACAAGTTGCCTGAAGTACCTAAGAGCCCAAGCAACCACTATGTAAACTTCCTGCGTGCATGTCAGGGTATTGAGAAGACCCGTTCGCCGTTCCAGATTGCTGGCGTGCTGTGTCAGGTATTCTGCCTTGGTGTCATTGCACAGCGTCTGAACACACAGTTGTTCTTCGACCCACAGACAAAGCGCTTTACGAACAACGACTTTGCCAATGCCATGCTTTCCGGTATGCCACCAAGAAAGGGATGGGAGGATTTCTATAAATTGGATTAATCTTGCCTAGTGCTAAATAATCAGTAATTTGAATGAGAAGAATTGGAATAATAGCGTTGACTGTTGCCTTGTCCTTGCCTATGCTGGCTAAGGACAAGGTACAGGATGCCTGGAAAATACAGAAGAGTGAAGTGGACAACACGTTGTCCAAGGCCGAACAGAAAAAGGGATGGAAACTGTTGTGGGACGGAAAGACCTCTGAGGGCTGGCGTGGTGCCAAACTGCAAACCTTCCCGGATCATGGATGGAAAATGGATAATGGAGTGCTGAAGGTATTGTCGGCCAGTGGGGCAGAAGCGGCCAATGGAGGCGATATCGTAACCACACGTACATACGACAACTTCATTCTGAAAGTGGATTTCAAGATCACCGAAGGTGCCAATAGCGGAATCAAGTATTTCGTAGATCCTGATCTGAACAAAGGAGAGGGTAGTGCTATCGGTTGTGAATTCCAGATTCTGGACGACCTGCGTCATCCGGATGCAAAACTGGGCGTAAATGGAAACCGAAAGTTAGGTTCGCTCTATGACCTGATTCCGGCTCCGGAGAACAAGCCTTTCAACATCAAGGCATGGAACACGGCTATGGTGGTCGTACAAGGCAACCATGTGGAACATTGGCTCAATGGGGAGAAACTGTTGGAATATGAACGTAACAACCAGGAATGGAATGCGCTTGTGGCTTATAGCAAGTATAAGATATGGACAAATTTCGGCAATCACAACGGTTGCATCCTTTTACAGGATCATGGTGATGAAGTATGGTATAAAAATGTAAAAATCCTAGAACTAAAATAATATGAACAGGCAGAGTATAAAGTTACTCGCTATTATTGGATGTCTTTTTGTGTCCGCTGGTGTTTATGCCGGCGGACACAAAAATTCCGAGACGACATCACTAACACAGAATGGTCGTTCAACGAAAGGAATAGCTAACCCAGAACGTGGTTTCCGATTTGCGGATACTATCCATGGAAAGAAGTAGAGGTTTCTTTGGATGGTCTTTTGCCGGCAGATGCACCCAAAGGAAAATTTAAGGCAGCCCTATGGTTACCAGATATGAGCGAAACAATAAAATACCGTCCCGAATATGCCATCACGATAGCCGAGGGAACAGGTTATGAAATCGTAGGAGGACGTGTGTTGAATACACTTAAGTAGTCCTCTGATAAAGAAACGGAACGTCCTGTTAAAGGAAAAGCCTTAGAATAAGCATTGCGCATTATGAATCATGAATTAAATACACCAGTTCTCCTGCTCACGGGTTATTTAGGTAGCGGAAAAACAACCCTCTTGAACCGCATACTGCAAAATAGGCGAGGTATTCGCTTTGCCGTTATTGTAAACGACATTGGAGAAATTAACATAGATGCAGATCTAATCCAAAAGGGTGGAGTAGTAGATCAACAGGACGACAGCCTTGTTGCCCTTCAAAACGGTTGTATCTGTTGTACCCTGAAAATGGATCTTGTACAACAGTTGAGTGAATTGGTTTCATCTCATCGCTTCGATTATATTGTCATTGAGGCAAGTGGCATCTGTGAGCCACAGCCCATAGCACAAACGATTTGTTCTATTCCCATGATGGAAGCCAAATATACCGAACAAGGAGTTCCTGTGCTTGATTGTATTGTTACTGTTGTGGATGCTTTGCGCATGCAGAGTGAATTCGATTGTGGTGAAGGCCTTATGCGTCCAGCACTTGATGAGGAAGATATAGAAAATCTGGTCATCCAGCAGATAGAATTCTGTAACATTGTTTTATTGAATAAAGCATCTGAAGTAGAACCTCAGGAACTGGAACGTATTCGCCAAATCATCAAGACATTACAACCCCATGCACAGATTATTGATTGCAATTACGGTGATGTTGAACTCGACCGGATTTTGGATACCTCCCTTTTTGATTTCGATCAGGTAGCCACCTCAGCTGCATGGCTGGAAGAATTAGAAAAACATTCTCCCGATGATGAGGATGACGATGATGAAGAGGAGGGTGAGCATCACCATCACCATCACGAACATGAGCATCATCACCATCATCATGATGAAGAAGGCGAGGCCGAAGAATACGGTATAGGTACTTTTGTCTATTGTCGCCGTCAACCAATGGATTTGGGGAGATTCGATGAATTCGTAGCCCGTAAGTGGCCGAAAAGTATTATTCGAGCAAAGGGAATCTGCTATTTCCGTGATGAATGGGATACGTGTTATGTGTTTGAGCAAGCAGGAAGGCAAGTGTCCCTTCGCAACGCTGGTGCATGGTATGCCACAATGCCAGAAGAGGAATTGCAAAGTTTTATGCTTCGTAACCCAGGATTACAGAAAGACTGGGACGCTTTCTATGGTGACCGTATGCAGAAACTCGTATTCATTGGTCAGAAAATGGATCGCGAAGCCATCATTCGTGAACTGGATAATTGTTTACGCGACTAACGTACAAAACGACAACATTATATCACATGGCAAACTACATTAAACAAAGCCTGGAAGAAGGCGAGGAAATTGTTCTGAAGGGTCGCCTCCATTGGACATCCGTGTGGGGTTACTATTTCTGGAGTATCCTATTCATTATTGGTTCTGTTGGTTGTATTGTAGGTACACAATTCGTTACTCCAGAGCAAGCCCCCTATCTTTATTGGGCAGCACCCGTTATTTTTGTTTTGGCATTGCTTATTTGGTTTATTGGCCACTTATTCCGTACTCGCAGCGAATTTGCCGTTACCACAAATCGTTTCATTCAAAAGGACGGAATCCTGAATATTAAGATGACAGAAATACCGTTGTTCAAAATTGAGACAGTAAACTTTTACCAATCAATATGGCAGAGAATTTTCCGCACAGGGTGCATAGAACTTGTTGGTAGCGGTGGCACTTCTCATCAGGTCCATTTTATCGAGCATCCTATGCATGTGCGTAAGGTGATTTGTGCCGCCATAAGGCCCGACAATGAAATACCAAAGCCAAAAATCGAAGAAGAACAACCATCGGTATCAACTGTCCAAACGATAGAATCATGAAAAGACATTTCCTATTGCTTTCATTCTCGTTAATTTTATTTTCCATACACGCCCGCCAAAAAATTACATATACCATAGATAAGATATGGGACAATGGCATGTATTGTTCCTTCACTTCGCTAATCAAATATAAGGGCAACTATTATTGTTCTTTCCGCGAAGGAGAAAGCCATATTTTCGACCATAACGGTAAGGCCGAAGGAAAAGTGCGTGTACTCCGTTCCAAAAATGGCCGTAAATGGGAGAGCATATTGTTGGTGGGTGAACCAGGGATAGATTTACGCGATCCAAAACTCTCCATCACTCCTGACGGACGGCTTATGGTATGCGTAGGTGGTTCTATCTACCAAGACAGGCAATTCGTAGGTCAACATTCATACGTCATGTTTTACGATGGAAAAGCGTTTTCTAAACCGATACGTTCCATCTTAGATAGTGATCCAGGCCACAAAGCTGATTGGAATTGGCGTGTCACTTGGCACAAGGGAACTGGATATGTAGTGGATTATTATACCGAAACCAATGGTAAGCAGGGAATGCAGCTTATGTCCACCCAAGATGGCATTCACTATCAAACAATATGCCAACTGAACGTACCGGATTTTCCAAACGAGACAACAATACGTTTTCTTTCCGATGACCGCATGGTGCTTATGGTACGCCGCGATGCGGGGGATGGTATGGGTTACTGGGGCATTAGTCCTCAGCCTTATACGGAATGGAGTTTTACGCAGATGGAGATGCGATTGGGCGGGCCAGACTTTTTGATTCTCGATGACGAGCATGCCATTGCTTCAACCCGTTCGCACTATACTTCTGCATGTAAGACCGTCATGTTGAAGGGTAATCCGCAAACAGGGAAATTCCAGGAAGTGCTCGTTGTACCATCCGGGGGTGATACGAGCTATGGCGGATTGTTGGCAGAAGGAAAAGAAGTGTGGATGTCCTATTATTCTACTCACGAAGCACCACATTCATGTATCTATCTGGCCAAAGTGCCATTGTCTTTATTTCAAGAAGAGAAAAATCCCAATATTGGAACTCTTTACGAAGCAAAAAAATAATATGCAACTGACCGAATTATCCTCTTTATCTCTATCAGGAGCGGATATCTTCAGTACACTTACAGAAGCTCAATTACGGAACCGTCTGGAACCAGAGAAAGGTATTTTCATAGCAGAAAGTCCCAAGGTTATTCATGTTGCGTTGAATGCCGGATATCAGCCAATCGCACTTATGTGCGAGAGAAAACATATTACAGGTGATGCCGCCTCCCTCATTGAAAGGTGTGGTGATATCCCTGTCTATACGGGTGATCGCGATTTGTTGGCCGGTCTGACGGGCTATACGTTAACAAGAGGTGTTCTTTGTGCTATGAGACGTCCACCTCTTCGGACGGTGGATGAAGTATGTAAAGATGCCAAGCGTGTGGTTGTGATAGACGGAGTGGTCGATTCCACCAATGTGGGTGCTATTTTTCGATCGGCAGCCGCTTTGGGTATTGATGCCGTACTGATGACACCCGATTCCTGTGATCCTCTTAACCGAAGAGCCGTACGTGTGTCTATGGGTTCAGTGTTCCTTGTACCCTGGACGTGGCTCAACGCATCAATATCTACTGTATTCTCACAGCTTGGATTCAAGACTGTCGCAATGGCACTTACAGACAAATCTGTATCCATTGACGATCCCTGTCTGTGTGCAGAATCAAAACTGGCCATCATAATGGGAACAGAAGGTGATGGCCTGCCGCAGCAAACCATCACCCAGGCCGACTATGTCGCTCGTATTCCTATGTCGTATGGAGTGGATTCACTCAATGTGGCAGCTGCCGCATCGGTTGCGTTTTGGCAACTTCGCGCCAAATAAGAGCTGCCTCATTTTTTCTATTTCGGCATATCAGGAAGACTGAATCCGTTATGATAGGTATGGCGAACCCATTCCTGAACTGCATCAAGAGCATTGAAATCTGAGAATTTGCGGTCGAAATGGGGATGTCCGCCTTCTACGGCGAAAGCATCGTGTGTGACAATCTCAATCTTGTCGTTTGCAGAGATGTTGGTAAAGCGCATGTTCTCGCCATCCCATTTCAGCTCGCGGTGTACACCATACAGACCAGCCAGACGAACGGCCAAAACACCCATATCCACCACCTCGGTGAAGGGGCCGGAATATTCGAAATTAGAAGCACATTCTGTGCGTGTTTCCGGTGACTCCTTACATGCACGGATCCAATCCAGTTCGTGAGCCGGTGAGAACATCTCATCTACTTCACCTCCAGGAACCCTACGAATAGAGGGGGCAGGTTCCTTGAAGTTCTTCATCCGTTCCATAGGCAACAGAGTAGGTTTCAGGCCGTAACTGTCGGTCATGATCTTTCCCTTTGTTCCAATGAATATCAGGCCACCGTTCTCATCGCCCATCATCTTTCCTTCAGGCAGTTCTTCTGGACGATCAGGCATCAAGCCACCATCATACCAAACAAGTTTAAACTCGGGCATTTTAACCTTGCCTTTCTTGGGACGTGCGGGGAACGTATAGGTAACAATCTCGGCTGTTGGGGGAGAATAAAAATTGCTCAGGGACGAACTGGCAATAACCTTACTTGGATAACCAGGATTCAATGCGCGGAAGATCGGATCCATGATGTGACATGCCATGTCGCCCAAGGCGCCTGTACCGAAATCATACCATCCGCGCCAGTTCCATGGGGTATAGCTTGGATGATAGGGTCGCATTTCGGCAGGACCGATAAACAAATTCCAATCAAGCGTGTCGGGACATGGGGGAGTGTCGGACGGTTTCATCAGGCCCTGAGGCCAAATAGGACGGTTTGTCCATGCGTGAACCTCAGTAACAGGGCCTATGGCACCATCCCAAATCCATTCTGCGACACGACGACAGGAATCAAGGGAACCACCTTGATTACCCATCTGCGTGGCAACTTTATATTTGCGTGCCAATGCAGTCAGCAAACGTGCTTCATAGACAGAATGAGTAAGGGGCTTCTGTACATAGACGTGTTTGCCCAGCATCATCGCATTTGCTGCAATAACAGCATGACTATGGTCGGGTGTTGCAACTAATACAGCATCAAATTCTTTCTCTATCTCATCAAACATCACACGCCAGTCTTTGAAACGCTTCGCTTTTGGATAAGTGTTGAAGGTTGTGGTGGCATATCCCCAATCCACATCGCACAGTGCCACGATATTCTCGCCACTCATGTGATTCAGGTTATTTTGTGCGATACCACCTACACCAACGGCCGCAATATTCAATTTATCGCTTGGAGCGACATGACCATGACTGCGCCCGAGAACAATGTTGGGTACTATCATGAACGCAGCAGCACCTACACTGCTTTTCTTGATGAAATCTCGTCTTGTTAGTTCCATATTCTTCTATTTAATTATGTTATTACACTTTATTGTTTTCTTTTCAGATTCGGATTACCAGATGTTCAGGATGTTTTAATTAAACATAACGCGCATTAGCTGGAAATGTAGCAATGTCGTTTATATTATAATAGTGGTCATTATTTTCTGTATTCTTTCATGCAAAAATACATTTTTCTGCGAACAAAAACAAGTGTTTAGCGAAATTCTGCAAAATATTTCCTATCTTCGCGACACAATTCAATACATAGTATCAATAATTATTGCCTCTTATGAACGTAAACATGTCAACAATGAAAAAAAAGACATTCTTTTTTCTCCTTCTTTTACAGTTGGTCTCAGTCTCCCTTTTTGCCAAGGAACGTAAGGCCGTTGTCATCATTATCGATGGTGTGCCAAATGATATTGTTGAAAGATTACAATTACCTGTCATTCAGGAAATAACAAAAAAAGGAGCATACGGTAGGAGTTACGTGGGTGGCGAAGTGGGCAGTTATTCCCAGACCCCAACGATTTCTGCAGTCGGCTACAACACTATGCTTACCGGCACCTGGGTCAACAAGCACAATGTGTACGGCAACAGCGACATGAAACCCAATTACCACTATTGGTCATTTTTCCGAATAGCCAAGGAGCAGTCGTTTCCGGTAACTACTGGCATATACAGCAGTTGGACCGATAACCGTACCATTCTGTTGGGTGAAGGTCGTCCGGAGAACGGCAACATGCCGGTCGATTATATTTACGATGAATGTGAATCAGATACGGCCCGCTTCCCACATCGGGAATACGACTTGCAGATCTTCGATTATGACGAGGCCGTTTCACAAGCTGCAGCCGAGAGTATTCAAAAGGACGCCCCCACCCTCAGTTGGGTCTATTTGTGGTACACCGATGATGCAGCCCATATCTTTGGCAACGGTAATTTCTTTGACGAATATGTTGTCCGGGCCGGCAAACAGATCGACCGTGTATGGCAAGCCGTCAAATACAGACAAGAGCATTTCGATGAAGACTGGATGATCATCGTTACCACCGACCACGGCCGTACGAAAGACGGACACGGACATGGTGGTCAGTCCTGGCGCGAAAGACGCACCTGGATTGCTACGAACCAAAAAGTCAACGATCGGTTCAAGAAGGGAGAATGTGCCATGGTGGACATCAATCCAACGATATGTGATTTTCTCGGTTTGCAGATACCCGATAAAGTTAGACTTGAACAAGATGGACTTAGCTTTTTTAGTAAGAATGACATAAAGGATATGACATTGGAAAAATATGACGAAGAAGTTACCATCCGTTGGACAGCCGTAAACAAATCGGCCCCCGTTACAGTCTATGCCGCTTTGGACAACAAATATGCCACTACCGGAGAAGAGCAATGGATCAAACTGACCGAATTACCAGCTTCGAAGCAGGAATACAAAATCAGTCTGCGTGAACTGGGGAAATCGGAGTTTTATAAGTTTGCTCTTCTTACCCCACATAGTTCCCAGAACCATTGGTTGAAGAATTAAAATCGAGTAGTAGGCAAATGCCTTTTATGATTAGCATTTACCTCCTACCCGATTGTCTGCTGCTGTATTTATTTCTGCGGAGTCAGTGTTAGTTTCTTGCCACAAAGAACCTTGTATTCATATACTTGCTGCTTGTCATAGTAGTTCACCCGCTCCAGGCCTTTCAGCTGAGTGTGCGAACGGATTAGCAGTTCCTCTTTCCCAGTGTTCTCCGTATTGCGGGTCAGGACAGCCTTTTTCAGGGCACTGTTCTCCCATGTTATGTCCACCGTATATCCGCCACGAGCCATCAGGCCGCTTACGCTTCCCTCGGACCATGCATCTGGAAGGGCTGGCAACAGATGAATAGCCCTGCAAAGCGTACGTCCATCATAGTCATGACTTTGCAACAGCATCTCTGCGATACCGGCTGTCACGCCAAAGTTGCCGTCTATCTGGAAAGGCGGATGAGCATCGAACAAGTTGGGGAATGTACGTCCGTTGGGATATTCTTCTTCTCTACCCTCGTTTGGCAGCAGACGCAACATATTACGAATGATCTTGTAGGCATGGTTGCCGTCTAGCATACGCGCCCAGAAATTCGTTTTCCATCCCAGACTCCATCCCGTTGCCTGATCACCTCTTTGTGTCAGCGTCATGCGTGCTCCCTCGAAGAGATCCGGTGTGCGGAACGGGCTTATCTGGTCCGATGGATAAAGACCGTACAAATGACTGATGTGTCGGTGTTCGTCCTTCGGGTCGTCCCAATCCTCGCGCCATTCCTGCAACTGGCCGTACTGTCCCACTTTCATGGGCGGCAACTTGTCGATGGCCGCTTTCAGTTTTTGCTGATACTTTGCATCCACGTCCAGTGCCTTTGCCGCTTCCATGGCCTGCGACAGTGCATCGTGGGCTATCTGGTTGTCCATGGTACATCCGGCTGTTATGGAAGTATTCTTTCCTGCCCCGCCATGTTCGGGAGAGACAGAGGGTACCACCAGCAGTTCGCCATTGTGCTCCACCATATAGTCCAGATAGAAATCAGCAGCCCCTTTTAATATGGGATAATACTCTTTCAGGAAATCCTTGTCCAGCGTGTACAGATAATGTTGCCACAGATGGGTGGAGAGCCATGCTCCTCCGTTGGGGAACATACCATAGTTCGGACCGTCCACAGGTCCGGCTATGCGCCACAGGTCTGTGTTGTGATGAGCCACCCATCCTTTGCATCCATACACCTTATAGGCTGTTTCTGCTCCCGTCACGCTTAGTTCCTTCAGCATGGTGAAGAGCGGTTCAGTCGTTTCCGACAAGTTGCAGACCTCTGCAGGCCAGTAGTTCATCTCCGTATTGATGTTGATGGTATACTTCGAATCCCATGGTGCATTCATCTTGTCGTTCCATTTACCTTGCAGGTTTGCAGGCTGTCCGCCAGGTTGTGAACAAGAGATCAACAGGTATCGACCATAGTTGAACAACAGACTTACCATACCGCAGTCGCCACTCTCGTAGAACTTGTCCAGTCGTTTGTCTGTTGGCAGTTTGGCATTCTCGTCATTGGTCAGGTTCAGCTTTACGCGCCCGTACTGCTTTTGGTAGGCACGCAGGTGACGGTCCAGCAGTTCCTTTGGCTTGTGAGACATGGCCTGAGCCAGATAGTTGTCGTTCTTCAGTGTCGGGCTGGCACTCACATCATGGTAGTTGACGAAGTTCGTGGCAGCACTGATGTAGAGAGTCGCACAGTCGGCATCCTTTACCGTCAGCCGGTCGCCCTGACATTCCACCACACCGTTGCTCTCCACATCCACCAGCAATTCAGCACTCAGTCCTGAAGGTACTCCATCATTTCCGACACCCTTGATGGTCACTCTCAGTTTATTGCCCTTTGCCAATGTACGTGACTCCATCTGGCAAGTATGCCCGATGCCGAAAGAGAGTCCTTTCTCACGGTCGCTTTTCAGCTGCACCACCATTATGCCATCGGTCAGCGATGTATAGGCACTACGCGTGTATTTCACACCGTTGCACATGTAGCGTACATTGGAAATGCCATTGTATAGATCCAGTTCCCGCTCATATTCCGACACGGCTGTATGGCCCAAATCCAGTTTCAGTGAACCCAGTGTCAGGTATTTCTGGCCGTGTGGTCCCACGATGAACTCACGTCCTACGATTTCTGCAGCCTCCTCTTCCTTTCCGGCCAGAATCAGTTCCCGTACCTCTTCTAAGTGCTTGCGGGCCGTCAGGCTGTTGTTGTTATGTGGTTTGCCACTCCAGAAAGTCTCCTCGTTCAGCTGGATTTCCTCGGTTTCCGTGCCACCGAAAACCATGGCAGCCATGTGAGAGTTGCCCAGAGGCAGTGCCTCCAGCCAGCATGTGGCCGGATGTTCGTACCACAACCGGTTATTGTTGTCCGTTTGGAATGTTTTCTGTCCCAAAGCCCATACAGGGCAAAGTATCGATATAGTAAGAAGTGTTAATCTACAAAACTTTTTCATCTTTTGTTATTTTACGCCTATGGTCTGCTTGATTCATCCAAGAACAGATGGTTGACAATTATGCATGATAAATTAGCGTCATTCTTTCGGAGTGAATGTCACATAGTTGAATTTTGCCACGTTGTCCACCTTCGGCAGTTCGTCACCCAGGAAACCCAGGTTCTCCAGGCTGCAGTAGATATGGAATGTAGCGTCTTTCGGTCCGAATTCCAGCGTCAGTTCCTTCACCGTCTTTTCGTCAATGAGCCAGGTAGCTTCATAGTTACCCTCCTCGTTTGTATCCATATTCAGCCGCAGGTCGTGCCACCCCGGCAGAATGGGAACAGCCGTACTTGTGGTCGGATGCTGTTGGTTCGTCATATAGGCCAGCAGTTCGTTGTCCTTGGCATTGTATTCCTTGCGGGCCTCCTCTGTACCGTATCCGATTTCGAAGTCCAGTTCATAGTCAGCGTCACGATAGATCCATCCCGCGATGCTCACTTGTCCCTTGGGAGCGAAGTAAGGTACGTACAGACGCCATCTGTAGTCGCCAGCGCCAAATTCACGGCTTTCCGTATGCATTTTTGTGCGGTCATAGATATTCGCCCTTGTCTTCAACAGCAGGTATCCGTTCTCCAGCGATGCCTGATGTACCGTGGCCGTATCCTGATGTTCATATACCCATCCGTCCAGGTTGTCGAAGTCCCAGCGCATGGTATTGGCAGCCAATGTGTCCTTGGTTTCCGGAACTTCTTCCTCGTTCAGTTCATATACACGCACCCAGTCGATTTCCATATCCACGGGCAGGTCCTCCGGATTCACCTTCCCTACCCAGCTGCCGCCCAGCTGCATGTCGATCAACATGTACTGTGGACGCAAGAATGGATATTGGCCGTTGGCCTCCTCTTCCGGAACACGCGGGTAGCAGAGCGTTTTCACCCCGTTTATATGGCACACAATGCTGTCCGGCAGAATGTCCACACCGTACACGTTGAAACCGTCAGGATCAATAACGCCTTGTCCTCCGTGTGGGGGATCGTTGCGTCCCATCGTGTAGGTGTAGCCGGAATGTATGGTCTGATAGGCAATGGAATCACCGTTCAACCGCTCCATGATGTCGATCTCACCCCCGTTTGGCCATCCACCGTCAAAGGGCAGCAACCAGATGGCAGGCCAAGCCCCCTGAGCCTTGTGCAGACGCGCACGCACTTCGTATCTTCCTGGCGAAGGCAAGGCCTTCAGCCCCTGTGTCACCACGCCACCCGTCAGGAAGTGAGCGGTATCTGCTTGCAGGTCATCGTTCACGATACCCCTCAGTACCAGGCATCCATCGCGGAAAGTCAGGCATCTCGGGTCGCTGGATTGCGTGTTACCCCAGTCTGCTCCGTTGCGCTCAGTTCTTTTCCATACCGTAGAGTCCAGTCGTCCAGAGTTGAAATCCTCCTCATAGACCAGTTTCCATCGTTTGTCCTTGTTCTCGCTGCAGGATGTCATCATCATACCTGCCAGGCACATCAGTATGCAGCCGTTTCTCAAAAGTCTTGTACTTTTCATTTCTTTTTTGTTTGTACTAATATTTTTATGCAAAGTTACGATTATGTGAGTGAAAAATCAAATTAAATAGCAAAACTCTACCGAAATGCTACTTTCGGCATAAAATATTTTGTCACGAACGGCAAATTCCGTACTTTTGCACCCTGTTAACAGATCATAAACGAGACAACACATGAGCGAAAGACAAAAACGATTCTTCCTTATAGAAGACCAGATACCCCATCAGTGGTACAATATCCAGGCAGACATGCCCAACAAGCCTCTGCCCCCCCTAAATCCCAAGACCAAACAGCCCCTGAGTCCCGAAGACCTCTACCCCATTTTTGCCGAGGAATGCTGTCGTCAGGAGCTTGATCAGGAACATGCATGGATAGACATCCCCGATGAGGTACACGACCTTTACAAATATTACCGCTCCACCCCGTTGGTACGTGCCTATGGACTGGAGAAAGCCCTTGACACCCCTGCTCATATCTATTTCAAGAACGAGAGCGTGAGTCCTGTTGGTAGTCACAAGCTCAATTCCGCTTTGGCCCAGGCCTATTACTGCAAGAAGCAGGGCGTCACCAATGTCACCACAGAGACGGGTGCCGGACAATGGGGCTGTGCCCTCGCCTATTCAGCCAAGGTCTTCGGTCTCGAGGCAGCCGTTTTCCAGGTAAAGATTTCCTACAACCAGAAACCCTATCGCCGGCTCATCATGCAGTCATACGGAGCACAGGTAACCCCCTCCCCCTCCATGTCCACCCGTGCCGGCAAGGATATCCTAACTCGTGACCCCAACAATCAGGGCTCCCTCGGAACCGCCATTTCCGAAGCCATCGAACTGGCACAAACCACCCCTGAATATTGCAAATACACGTTAGGTTCCGTTATGAGCCACGTTTCCCTGCACCAGACCATCATTGGTCTCGAGGCCGAGAAACAGTTCGAGATGGCAGGCGAATATCCCGATATCGTCATCGGCTGCTTTGGTGGAGGATCCAACTTTGCCGGTATCTCGTTCCCCTTTATGCGACATAACATTCTGGAAGGTCGCAAGACCCGGTTCATTGCAGCCGAGCCCGCCAGCTGTCCCAAGCTGACCCATGGTGTCTTCCAGTACGACTTCGGAGACGTGGCAGGTTACACCCCGCTGCTCCCCATGTACACCCTTGGCCACACCTTCATGCCCGCCAACATCCATGCCGGTGGACTCCGTTTCCATGGAGCCGGTGTCATTGTCAGCCAGTTGCTCAAGGACGGCTATATGGAAGCCGATGACATCCAGCAAACCGAAACGTTCGAGTCAGGTCTTCTCTTCGCTCGTGCCGAAGGCATCATTCCCGCTCCTGAATCCTGCCATGCCATCGCCAGCGCCATTCGTCAGGCCAAGCTTTGCCGTGAATCAGGCGAGCAGAAAGTTATCCTCTTCAACCTCACCGGTCACGGACTCATCGATATGTCCGCTTACGACCAGTACCTCAGCGGCAGTCTCCAGAACTATAGTTTCAGTCAGGAAGAAGTAGCAAAGAACATCGAACAGCTTGAGAAGATTATCTAAAGTAATTCTATCAGTAATCATCATTATCATACTTATACTTAGTGTGATAAGCCATTATATGCTCGGGGTGTGTCTCACTCCGGGCATTTCTTATGATCGTGCCACTGCCATCACCGACCGTGTCCATGGTTATCCCCCTATGGCGGAATGGATGGACAGTATCTTGGCCACCCACGCATTGCGCGACACCTTTGTCGTTAACCGTCATGGCGAGCAGCAGCACTTCTTCTACCTGCCGGCATCCAGCCCTACCCCTCGTACAGCCTTCATTATCCACGGCTATACCAGCTGTGCCATAGGCATGATGCACATCGGATACCTCTATCATCACGACCTCGGTTACAACATCATGCTCCCCGACCTCCGTTATCATGGCGAGAGCCAAGGCAACCATATCCAGATGGGCTGGCACGACCGTCTCGACTGTGAACGTCTTCTCCCTGTTGCCGACAGTCTATTCGGAGGCAAGACCCGAATGGTCATCCATGGCATCTCCATGGGAGCCGCCACCACCATAATGATGTCTGGCGACAGCCTGCCCCCTTACGTCCGCTGCTTTGTCGAAGACTGTGGCTATACCAGTGCGTGGGACGAGTTTCAAGGCGAGCTTCGCAATCGCTACCATCTGCCTCCGTTCCCCCTCCTCTACACCACCAGCCTTTATTGTAAGTTGCGCCACGGATGGAGTTTCGGTGAATGTTCCGCTCTCCGTCAGGTCGGCAAATGCACCCTCCCTATGCTCTTCATCCATGGCGATTGCGATACCTTTGTGCCCACCCACATGGTCTATCGGCTGTATCAGGGCAAGACCGGAGCCAAGGAACTATGGATTTCCCCCGGCAGCGAGCATGCCGACAGCTATACCGATCACCCCGAAACCTATACCCGTACCGTGGCCATGTTCCTCGGACGTTACATGTAATATGGCACATTAAGTGCTCTCTACAGGAGGCAAAAAGCCATATAGACCGATAATTCTTATAATAATGTAATTATTTTGCCGTTTTTATTCGCTTTTTTCAACAAAAACATATATTTTTGCAACAAAATAACATACGGAAAGATAATGAAAAGAAAATATATACGGAAAAATCTGTTCTTTTATGTAATTCTTCTTACCCAGATGATTGCATCTTGCACAAAGATGGACTTTTCCGAATACGAGGACACGGGTGCCGACAAAAAAACATCTGATGTGAAGATTATCACCCGTGGCGCCAACGGAGATGAACTGACCTACCCCCTGCATGTCTATGCCTTTGCCGAATCAGGTGCATTGCAGACGCAACAGACCATAAGTACCCCCCAGGAAGACATCCGTCTCTCCCTGCCCACCAAGGAAAACTATCGTATAGTAGTGCTTTCAGCCGATGAAGATGCATACGATATTCCGGCATCCCCTACCCTTTCCTCTGTCATCACGATGAAAGAACCTTCGGTGGACGATGATATTCCAGAGTTTCTTCAATCCATTGCCAAGGGATATACACTCGACAACCCTTTACAGATGGGATATACGGACATCATACCATCCGAGGCAAGTACGAATGCCACCATACAGCTTTACTATCAGGTTGCATCTCTGAACGTAACCCTGAACAACCTGCCTTCCGTATGTAATGCAGCCTATGTTACCATCTCCGAAATCGCCTCTGGCATACAGATGAACGGGAAGGGCGGATCAGCCCAGACAGCACGCATTCCTCTTCGGAAGAACAACGATAATGCTTTTATCTCCGGAGAAGTCTTTTTGTTTCCGTCTTCTACAGACAAGGCCAAAGTCACCCTTACCTATAACGATGAAAAAGGCGAACAAAATGCCTCAGCTACAATGTCAGCATTACGGGCTGGAACCCCATACAACCTCACGGGAACATATACCGATGGAAGTCTCTCTTTTTCCGGATCCGTCAGTCCCTCCCAATGGGCAGAGGCCGTCAATATAGATTTCACATTCCATAATGGGGAAAACATCGTCATTCCGGAAGGCGATGAGCCAGAGGGTGGTGATGATGATCCCGAGGACGTAGATGATATACCCACGGCCCCATGTTTGTGGAACAACCACATCGTGGTGGATGTACAGGTAGCTTCCGACAAGCAGACCGCCACCCTCTTGCTTGTGTCCCTTGCTGATTGGGATGGCCAAACCGCTGCATTGAATGAAACAAATCCTACACAAGTTTTTGACATTGCGGCCGAATACGAAGAATTTGGTCTTGGTAAATGGCGCATTCCTACTGCAGACGAAGCAAAAATTTTGTATCAACAATACAAAGATAATGTAGAACTATTTGAAGATTTGTTGGCAGCGGCCAATGCCGATGATTTTGTGTTGCCAGCTGGAAAAATAAAAACAGTACGTTATCTCTGCGAAGGAGCCAACAGAACATATTGTTTCTATAACAATAAAATATTAGATGCAGGAACGGCTAAAAATACGACCTATCATCTCCGTTTGGTTCGTTCCGTCCAGATTCAAGTAAAACAGTAAAATACAAAATAATATGAAACACACCTATTTGTTTATTGCCACCGTTCTCATGTTCCTCTCGTGTACACAGGCCGAGGAAAACGGAAATGGATTAGAACCCAAGGAACAGGTTGTCAACTTGACGGTCAGTATGGATTTCAACTATACCCAGATACCTCTGTTCGAAGAGCAAGATGCCACCCGTGCTGCGACATCAGCTACAGATGCAGGTGTCAACCGTATCTCTTTTTCCATTTTCGATAAAGATGATAATGCTGTTTACGAAGCTACCCAGCTATCATCCGACACGGATTTCGGAACCTTCAAGAAGTATCTGGCTCCAGGCACTTATACATTAGTTGCTGTGGCAACAACCGTTTCCGGCACCGAAATCGGTTGCCCCAGCATCACGTCTCCTACATTAGCAACATTGTCGGAGAGACCGAAAAGTGCCGTCTATTCTGCCACGCAGAAGGAAGTCACGATAGATAACACTTCTTCAAAGAGCGTCACAATGGAGATGCGTTACCAAAAAACCGCCATCTTCCAATTAGTGACACAAGATGTAGTTCCCACAGAAGTGGCCAAGGTGAACATGGAATTCCGCACAGGTAATACAGGACAAACCACATTTACGATTGACCCAAGTACAGGGCTCGATCCGAATGCCGGCAACTTTACGATATCATCCGATGTCACAGTCGGAAACTCAGTCAATCTGGCAGCCTACGTCCTGTTGTCCTCTACCGAAGAAACCATCGATATCAAGATTACCGCACTGGATAAAGACAATAATATACTCTACAGTCGCGAGAAAGAAGATGTCTCGTTCCAGCAAGCTTACCTGACCAAAGCCACTGGAACTCTCTTCTCAAATATTGGCGCTACCCTTTCTTTCGAAAAGGGATATATCGACATAAAAAATATTGATTTATAAATATAAAAAGAAATAAATATAAAGTAAAACTTCAAAATATGTAACAAATGAAAATCGGTACAACCAAGGAACTCAAGAATCATGAGTACCGTGTGGGATTGACACCCGCAAATGTGAGCGCGTTCGTGGCCAAGGGCCATACCGTGTATGTGGAAACCAAGGCCGGAGAAGGTGCAGGTTTCACGGACGAAGAATACAAGGCAGCCGGAGCCAAGATTTTGGCTACGCCAGCCGAAGTATTCGAGAAGAGCGAGATGATAGTCAAGGTCAAGGAACCCGAGCCATCGGAATACCAGTTCCTGCGCAAGGACCAGATTTTGTTCACCTACCTGCACCTGGCCCCCAATCCCGGCCTGGCAGAGGCATTGATAAAGAGCGGTTGCAAGGCTGTAGCTTTCGAGACCATCACGGACAAGCAAGGGAACCTGCCCTGTCTGCGTCCCATGAGCCAGATAGCTGGCCGTCTGAGCATCCAGGAAGGAGCCAAGTTCATGCAGAAGAGCTTCGGTGGCCGTGGCATCCTGTTAGGTGGCGTTCCAGGAGTGGAGAGAGGTAAGATAGTCATCGTAGGCGGTGGTATAGCCGGTACGTATGCAGCCAAGGCAGCCGTAGGTATCGGAGCCGATGTAACCCTCCTGGATATCAACCTGAACCGTCTGGCCTACCTGGACGACATCTTCGGCACCAGCATCACCACATTGTACAGCACGGAAGCCAACATCCGCAAGGCACTGCAGGAAGCAGACCTCGTCATCGGTTCCGTCCTCATCCCCGGTGGCAAGACACCAAAACTGGTACGCAGGGAACACCTTCCCCTCATGCGCAAGGGAGCCGTCATCGTGGACATCGCCATCGACCAGGGCGGTTGCTGCGAGAGCTCACACGTCACCACACACGATGATCCCGTCTTCATCGAGCAAGGCGTGGTACACTACTGTGTAGGCAATATGCCCGGAGCCGTACCCTACACCTCCACGGTAGCCCTGGCTAACGCCACGTTCCGCTATGCCATGCTGATGGCAGACAACGGACTGGAAGAAGCCGTCCGCATGGACGAAGGACTGGCCAAGGGACTGAACATCTACAAGGGTCTGTGTACGAACAAGAACGTATCCATCGCCTTGAACCTAGAGTACTTGGAACCCTTGGATGCCATCAAAGCATAATTTGATTTACAGATTGGACTAAAATGGGAAGCAGGGTGCAAAATCCCGCTTCCCATTTACTTTTGTTGTATTTCGACCTTATTTCCCTGGCTCGAGGTAACGGGTGCCGGTATCCTGTACGATACGATGACGATAGGCTTCGGGATAGCCGGGGCGCAGGACGGGACGCTGGTTGCCTCCGGGGGTCTTGAGGTAATTGCCGTTGTCATCCACTTGCTTCACGGCCATGTCGTTGTACTTGACGATGAGGGTCTGACCGAGCTGCATCCAGTTGTCGAGCATGGCCTGAGCGGTACGGTGACTGTAGGCGCTGAGGTACTGACGGGCTTCGGCTTCGGGCATAGAGGCGGCTTCCTGCTCGGTACTGGCCTGGAGGGAGTTGTAGTCGGTCTCCAGTCGGTCGCGCATCTGCTGAAGCTCGGGGAACAGGACGCTATAACGGTAATAGACCATGTTGCTGACCCAGTTGCATACCCAGTAGGCGGACTGGAAGGAGAAATGGAAGCAGTCGGCTGTCTTGACATCATAGCAGGAGGGGGCTCCCTGGGTACAACAATAGACGGGCGTGAGGGCTACCATATTGGCATCATCGTTGCCGAACCATACGACTCCTCCGATGTAATTGGGCAACCAGGAACGCATCTGACATACGTAGATGTTGGCGGACTGCTGGGTGCTGATGGGACGTTCGTTGAAGTATTTCTTGCCATCGACTTCGTAGCTGAGGGGCGTGGGCCGATAGGGCATCTCCCAGGGCCCCATACCGAGGTCGGACTGGAGTTCGAAGGGGGTGTCTTCGTAGTGGTCGCGCATCATGTCCTTGACGTCCTGCACGCTGAGCTTGCCCTTGGGCTGTACCCACAGGGGCATGGGATTATCGTTGCTCTCTCCCTTGGCGTATGGCAGGTAGGGCGTCATGTCCTGGGCGGCCCAACGGTTGAAAAAGCTCCATACGCGGGCTTCGCAGTAACGAAGTGCTCCGAAGTCGGCCGGGGCATAGGCTGCCTGGAAGGAGAAGTCTTCGTCACGCCCCTGGAAATAGCCTTTTTCACGAGCAAAAGAGACAACGTCCTTGCTGTACAGGCAATTGTCGCGGTCGTGAAGGGGGAACTGACGGATACGGCTCTGGTTGGCATGGCCGCAGATGCAGTCATCGGGAATCCGGCGAGCTACCCACACGGCTCCCTTACGGCCGGGGCCCTTCCCTATCAGGTCCATGATCCAGACTTCCTTGGGGTCGGCAATGGTGAAGCTCTCGCCCTCACTCTCGTAACCGTACTTATCGAGGAGGTCGGTCATGACTTCAATGGCCTGACGGGCGGTCTTGGCGCGTTGCAGAGTGACGTACATGAGGCTGCCGTAGTCGATGAGTCCGGTAAGGGTGTCCACCAATTCCTCGCGTCCGCCAAAGGTGGTCTCGTGGATGGTGAGCTGGTACTCGTTCATCAGTCCTACTACAGCGTACGTCTCGCGGGCTTCGGGTATCTCACCCAGATAGTTGTTGCTCTCGTAGTGGTAAAGGGGGTGCATCTCCCCTTTCTTGTGCTTGCCGGCCGGTAGGTAGTTGAGGAAACCGTAGGCTCCGTAGTCATCGCAACTATAGGAGACGATGACACTACCGTCCTGACTGGCTCCACGCCCCACAATGAGGTTGGTGCAGGCCGTTGCAGGCAGGGAAATGAGGTACAGAACAATGCATAATGCGTAGGTTAATCCTGACTGGATCAACGCTTTACCCCATGCAGACCGATGTTCATAATTAGAAAACATAGTATCTGGATTTATGAATGGATGATGAGTTTGTCGCTACCGGCTGCCTTGAAGCTCATGTCGAGGCCCTTGACGCTGTGGGTGAGGGCTCCGAAGGAGATGAAATCGACTCCGGCCAGGGCATAGGGCAACATATTGTCGAAGGTGATGCCTCCGCTGGACTCCGTTTCGCAACGACCGTCTACCATCTGTACGGCACGGCGAGTGTCCTCGGGGGTGAAGTTGTCGAACATGATGCGGTCGCACCCTTCGGCCAGGGCTTCGTCCAGCTCCTTCCAGTTGCGGACCTCGCACTCTATCTTCAGGTCCTTGCCTTTTTCGCGACAATAGGCCTTGGCACGGCTGATGGCGTTGTGGACTCCACCGCAGAAGTCGATGTGGTTGTCCTTGAGCAGGATCATGTCGAAGAGGCCGATACGATGGTTCATACCGCCTCCGATGCGTACGGCTTCCTTTTCCAGCATACGCATTCCGGGGGTCGTCTTGCGGGTATCCAGGACGTGTGTCTTGGTGCCGGCGTCGATGAGGGCCTGCTGGTATTTGTGCGTCATGGTGGCTATACCGCTCATGCGTTGCAGGATGTTCAGCATCAGACGTTCGGTCTGCAGAAGGCTCTGAACCTTTCCTTTAACACTCATCACGATATCGCCTGGTTTAACGTGTGTTCCGTCTTCTATGAAAACCTCTACCTGCATGGTGGGATCGAAACGGTGGAACACTTGCTTGGCTATCTCTACCCCAGCAAAGATGCCTTCTTGCTTTATCAACAACTTACTCTCGCCCATCTCCGTTTCGGGGATACAGCACAGGGTGGTATGGTCGCCATCGCCTATGTCCTCGGCAAAGGCCAGGTCGATCAATGCGTCATTTAGTTCTTCTACTGATAACATATCTTTTTTGTTTTTACTGTTTTTGTCGGTTGAAAAAATCTTGCACGATAAAGTATGCATTACTCATGATGGTAAGGTTCTCCGTTCAGGATCGTCATTGCCCGATAGATCTGTTCCACGAAGAGCAGGCGGATCATCTGGTGACTGAGGGTCATCTGGCTCAGGCTAATCTTCTCCTTCCCCTGGCCATAGATACTGGGAGCAAAGCCATAGGGACCGCCTACCAGGAAGACCAGACGCCTGGGACCAGCAGACAGTCGTTTCTGCATCCACTGGGCAAACTCCACGCTTCGCATCTCGCGTCCGTGCTCATCGAGCAGTACCAGATGGTCTCCTGGCTGCAGGGCTTTCAGGATCAGCTCTGCCTCGCGGCTCTTCTGTTCCGCTTCGCTCAGGTTCTTGGTTGACTTCAACTCGGGTATTACCTCTACGGAGAATGGTATATAATGATTCACTCGTTGCACGTATTCCTCGATACTGGCTATGAAGTGCTTGTCTGTGGTACGGCCCACCACCATCAGTACCGTCTTCATGGGGCTACATATTCATAACAACCGGCATCGGGGGCATCGTCCATGAAACGGCTGCGACCGAGGCGGTCAAATTCGGATTCGGTATATTGGGGGTCGGCCATGTCACGTATGCGGCTCACACAATCGGGGGTGAAGTCGTAGAGGTAGTTCTCGGTATCGAAGAGGCGGAAGTTCTTTTCGCCCTGCAGAGGTTGCTCCTTGTCATCGTAAAAGACATGGGCGAAACGCAGAGTATCGTCACTGGCTACCGTCCTCAGATAACAATGGTCGAACAGGTAGTCGCACAACTCGTCTCCCTCGGAGATGTCACCCATGATGACATCCTCGCCATAACCGGTGATGACGGAATTATAGAAACGGGCGTATTCCAACGGACGGTAATTCTCCCCGGACTGGTTGCACAGGAAGAGGGCGTCTCCGTAACCGGCATCGAAAGGATAGAACTGTGCCAGAGTACAATGGGTGAACTCGTAACCTCCACCAAAGATATAGACACCATATCCCAACGTATTGCTTATCTGAGTATTGAGGAAGCGTGCCATGCAGTTGTTCAGTTCCAGTCCCGTGCCTCCAATGTTGTGCAGAACCGAGTTTTCCATGTACAAGAGTTCCTGGTCCATAGAGGTGCTGTCGCACAGGATTCCATAGTCGCCACTATGAATATCACAATTGTAGAACCGGTTATCGGAACTGCTGGCACACAGGTGAATACCGCCCCAACGGTTCGGGGTGTTGTCGTACAGCAAGTAGTCGAACATGTGGTCCGTACGGTCGCCACGGAACACCACAGGCTGCTCTATCGTTCCCATGGCATGCAGGGAACCGCGTACCGTAAGCGACACCTGATCGTGGAACATCAGACGGGTGCCGGGTGCCAACGTGAGTACGGCATTCCGGGCTACTACCAGGGAGTCGTAAATGACATAAGGCTGGGTTGAGGCAAAAGTGGTATCATGCTCCACCACAAACCCTTGCAGGAATTGAGCGTCCTGTGCACCCACGGACAGGTGTACCTTCTGCTCCACCCCACTCTCCAGTCGGAAGAAGAGGTCATCGGTGAATTGCCGGGGCATGTCGCTTCCCACATGGGGAGGCGTGGCCTCGATGCGCACCACGATACTGTCGCCATGGCGTACCTCGAAATCACGTCCTGTACCACCCACCAGTATCTCTCCGTCCACGTTCAGCCGGAAGATGCTCTTCTCGCCCTCTCCCACCTTGATCTGCGAGATACGAAGACCTTCCTTGCCGGGGTTGTACACCATGAGCGTCTTGGTGGTACTGGCGATAGTGGAGATGAGGGTGTCGAAGGCTACCGTATCCTGGGAGAATACGAGTTTGCGGGCAGGACTTGTCGTCCAGCTCTCCTCCTGGGCACAGGAGCACAGGAGCGCCAAAAGGCACAATATGGGCAGGATTTTACGCATCTCACCTTACGGGCATGTTTTCCATGATGGCCAGCAGATGCTTCCACACCTTGTCCACGGTGGGGATGAGCAGACGTTCATCGGGACTATGCACACCACGGAGCGTGGGACCGAAGGATACCATATCCAGGTGCGGATATTTCTCGCTGAACAAGCCACACTCCAATCCGGCATGGATACCACGAACCGCGGGATCGGTGCCGAAAAGTTGCTTGTACTGGTCAACGGCAATGCGCAGGATCTCGCTCTTGGGATTCATCTTCCAACCGGGATAGCCCTCGCCAATGTCCACACGGGCACCTGCCAGTTCAAAAACGGCAGCAAACGTATTGGCCATGTTCACGCGGGCACTATAGATACTGCTGCGCTGGCTGCTGTTCACATCGATGGTGCTGGTTTCCCGGTTCAGGTGTATGCTGGCCAGGTTACTGCTCGTTTCCACCAATGGTATGTCCTGACAAACGGCAAACACGCCATTGTCCACGGCCTGCAGGGCCCTTATCAATCGCTCGCCCGTGGACTTATCGACCACTTCCGGGGCTGGGTCCTCGCTTTGCAACAGGAACTCCATCGTCTTCTCGGTCACGCTATACTCCTCCTCCACATCAGCAGCAAACAGATTCCAGTCCACCCGTATGTTCTCCTTGTCCTTCATGGGTACGGCACACAGGGCCCAAGCCTCACGAGGAATGGCATTGTGGAGGCCGCCTGCCTGGATATCCACCAGACGCAGGTCGTATTTCTGTTGGCTCAGGTAAAGGAACCTGGCCAGTAACTTGTTGGCATTGGCGCGTTTCTTGTCGATGTCATCGCCACTATGACCGCCACAGAGGCCCTTGATACAGAGCGAGAACGTAAACATTCCTGCCGGCATGGGGTCGGGCGTATAGTCCATCTGGGCGAAGGTGCGGCAACCACCGGCACAGCTGACGAAGATCTCGCCCTCGTCCTCGCTGTCCAGGTTAACCAGCATATCACCGGTCATGAAACCGGACTTCATGCCCTCGGCACCCGTCAGGCCCGTTTCTTCGTCACGGGTGAAGACACACTCTATGGGTCCGTGCTGAATGTCCTTGGCGGCCAGGACAGCCATCTCCATGGCAATGCCTATGCCGTCATCGGCCCCCAGGGTGGTGCCCTTGGCCTTCATCCACTCACCGTCCACATAGGTCTGTATGGCATCCTGCTGGAAGTCAAAGTCCACATCGGCATTCTTCTCGCACACCATGTCCATGTGGCTCTGCAGGATCAGCGTCTTGCGGTCCTCCATGCCAGGGGTGGCCGGCTTGCGTATGAGCACGTTGCCTACCTCATCGGAAAGGGTTTCCAGACCCAGGCTCTTGCCGTAGTCCAACAGGAATTCTATCATCTTCTCTTCCTTCTTCGAAGGACGAGGTATGGCGTTAATTCGACTGAAACAATCGAAAACGGAAACTGGTTCAAGTTCGATTTTACACATATTTTTTGGTTTATATTTGCTTTTTCTGTACCTTTGCGTCCGCAAATATAGCAAATAATGTTGAAACTCGCGTTAATTACCCTCGGAATTGTTGCTTTGGCCCTGCTTCTTTTGTGCATCAGGCTCATTCTCGAGCCGGGAGGCTCCTTCCCGGGACTCCACATCAGCAGCAATCCGGAAATGAAGAAGCGTGGCATACATTGCGTCCAAAGCATGGACACCATGGAGCGCAGGGAGAAGAAGAACCGGGTGAGCGAGTTTTCTACCACACAGGCAAAATAAAAACGAATATAGAAAAAAACAAGTTATGAAAAAGTATCTTTTAGGAGTCACTGCCCTGGCGATGGCAATGACATTCAGCTGTTGCGGCAAGGACGCTTCAAATGCACAGGGAGACGCCGAAGACCAGGAAGCAGCAATCCAGGGAGCAAGAATAGCATACGTGGAACTGGACACACTCATGAGTCAGTACCAGCTCTACAAGGACTATAGCATCGTGCTGAACCAGAAGGGAGCCAGCATCCAGAGCACCCTGGCCAAGAAGCAGAAGACACTGGAATCCCATGCCTCTTCCATGCAAAAGAAATACGAGAACAACGGGTTCACCACACGCGATGAGCTGGAACGCGCCCAGAACAACCTGCAACGCGAACAGATGGAACTGCAGGAACTGGCAGAGAGACTGAACGGTGAGTTCAACACCGAGCAGGCACGCATCAACGAGGAGGCTCGCGACAGCGTACAGGCTTTCCTGGCCATGTACAACAAGACAAAGAAGTACGACTATGTGTTGATAAAGGCCGGGGACAACCTGCTGGTGGCCAATCCCAAGTACAACATCACCAACGACATCGTGAAGGGCCTGAACAAGCGTTACAAGATCTCTCCCGAAGTGGCCGAGCAGATCAAGGACTTCCAGGTTACCGACAGCACAGAAACGGACGAGTAAATCGTACTAACCCCTTATACGAATCGAGAAAAGCAGGTCCCCCCATCGGAGCCTGCCTTTTTTTTAAGTTATCGTATAAGAACGAGCTTCTAGGTTTTCTAGATTTTCTAGAGTTTCTAGCGCTTCGTGTTCTTTTCGGCTATCACCTCTTTCAGCAAGTGGATTTCCTCTGGGTCGTATGGTGTCATGTCGCCACGGAAGATGTCGTGCTGCCAAACACCCGTATAGGGCAGGTTCTCGGGCCTATGCCCCCAGGGCAGGTTCGTCTGCGTCTTGCCGTTGACCAGTCCCCACAGCATACAGCCCGTACCACTATCGGCAAACAGGCGCAGGCAGTCCTTGATGGTTGAACCCATAGGCCTGTTCATCCATTCCGTACAGATGACGGGGCGGTTGTAGGCCTTCATTTCCAGAATACGTTGTTCCGTGGCTTTGGCATTGCCGTAGAGGTGGAATGTGATGATGTCCGAGTTCTCTGCCAGGAACTGGTTCAGCTCATTGTTGCCGTTCCAGATTCCGGAGGTGATGGGCTGAGAGGGCTGAACCTCCCTGGCCCAGAAGAAGACCTTCCTCAGCAACGGCCATGAGTACTGGGGCTGGGAACTGTTCGTGGGCTCGTTGTAGAGGTCCCACATCATGATGCGTGGGTCATCACGGAAATGCTTCATGACGTCCTTCACGTATTTCTCCAACAGACCGTGCCTCCGCTCGTCCACTACCATCGTCAGACCGGGTGACGGGCTCCAGTTCCAGGCATACCAGCCCTCCAAGGGTTCCCCCTGGTCACCGGTAAACGGGTCTGTGCTGGTGCCGAAACAGCAATCGTCGAAGAAGATGGGCATGGCCTTGACGCCTGCCTTGTCCATGATGTCCAGGACCTTGTCCAGCACCTTGATGAAGCGCCTGGGGTTTTCCTCGTAAACGGCATACTGCATGACGAAGCGGGCACAGTTCATCCCCATGTCCGTCATCTGTTCCAGCTCCTTCTTTATCAGTTGGGGCGAGAAACTGGTCTTGTCCCACATGGCCGTATAGTTCAGTGCATTGGACGGGATGTAGTTCACGCCACAGTACCAGGGGTTCTTGCTGCCCCATTCATTCGCCTTGTCCACCGACCATTGTTGCGCCCTTGCGCCAACCGTTATCGCCTGCAGGATGAAAAAAATCAACAAACGTTCCTTTTTCATCTTTGTCTTGTTGAAAATCATATTGTCTATTGTTATTTAAGTGCAGTTACCGTTACAGGGCCCAGGAGACCAGAGGACTGGAGCTCTGCCCCATCGTTTGCCGGGTTTTCGTAGGTCCATGTGCCACGCTCTGACTCGGGCAGCCTGTTGTCGCCAAGGAGTCGGTTTATCCAGTTGTTCACTACATCCACCTCGATCGTGTTCTCGCCTGGATGCACGAACGGTGTGACATCCAGGGTGTAGGGCATCGTCCATACGCCTCCTGCATACTCCCCGTTTATACGCACCTTAGCCATCACCATCACCTTTCCCAGGTCCAGGACATACTGTTCTGCTTCTTCGGCCACATCGAACTTACAGCTGTAGTGTGCCGTACCCGAGAAGAACTTCACGTTGTCGTCGGCAGATTCTGCCCAATCCATCAGGGATGTGTCCATGCTGAAGGCGGGATTCCCGCTCTCTGCCTCGAAGTCGATATGCCAGGGGCCGGCCACTTCCACGGTACCGGCTACTGCCAGGTTCCTGGCCTCCAAGGCATCGTTGCGAAGAACAACAAATGTACTTCCGTATTCCTCAAGATGCAGGGCCACCCTCTGCACATCCCCATCCTCTGTCAGTTCAACCCCCTTCCTCGTGCCTGTGACGGGGTCCCATATCTCGGCTCCCTTGTAACCGGAATGCCTGAATGTGGCCACGAAATTCGTTGGGTGCTCTTCGGAATTGGCCATGAAGTAGATCTCAGAATCCTGGAGTTTCCTGTGAACGAAACGCACGTTGTCCTGTGTGTCGAAGAGACAGTCCGGACGAATCCCGAGGTCTGAGAAGATGGTTTCCAGACTTGTTCCGCCCGGATATACACGGCCCTTATCGTATCTGTCGGCAGCCCACAGCTCATCCGCCAGAGCGCATACCTTGGCATCGGCATCCGGCCAGCCCTGAAGACTGGGGGATTTCTCCGGCTTGAAGCCCACGATGGTCAGGCCCTCCTTCACAAGTCCCATTATACATTCCAGCATCTCCGGTCGCATGGTGTTCTGCGTGGGCAATGCCAGCACGCGGTAGCGCATTCCGCTCTTCAGCACAAGGCATCCGTCCTCCACGTGAGCGTAATTCTTCAGCACATCGGCATTGATGAAATCATAGGAGTAGCCCTCGGGGATAGCGGGATCCACCAGTCCGTCCATCTTGGGAGCGTCCTCCCCTATGAAATAGGCCACGTCCGCAACATAGTTGCCCTGTTGCAAGAGATAGTTGCACCGGCGCAGGTAGTCAGTATAGAGATCCATGAACTTGAACCACGTATTGTGCCTGTTGAACTCGGTGCCGAACCATGCGCTTATGCCCGGCTTCACCTCCTCCGGCTGCTGGATATACACGTGCAGCAGCGTGGCATTGATTCCCGCGATGAACGAATTGTCGATACCGCCCTTCAGCATGGCGGGAGACCGGCGGAACTGCTCGTCTCCGGAGGTGCTGGACTCGGCCCAGATCTGTTTCTTTCCGTAGATATGTCCGCAGGAAGATGCATCCTTGCACTCCACGCCGATGACGTTGGGGTCGCTACCGGCCCAGAACTCACCAGCCACCTGGTCGCTCTGTCCTCCGTAGGCCAGGAACTCGCTGGGGAAGCCCCAATGGCCGTAGCATTCGAGCCATGTGGTAAGTCCGTTCTCGTTGCACACCTCCTTCAGTCCCGTTACATAATCGAACGCCACACCATCTGCTATCAGTCGGCGCATATCCCACAGGAAGCGCTCGGTCTCCTCCTCGCTGTTCACTATATACCCCTGAAGTGCTGGGAAATAAGGCAGGGGGTCGTATCCGAAGGTCTTCTCGAAACGCTCAGCCATGTCGTCGGTCCAGTTCTGACCGCCCATCTCGTAACTGTCAAGCACGGAGAACTTGAACGTCTTCCGGTCCTCTGCGGGAATCCTGCGCAGGATCTCTCCCAGATAGCTGTCGAAGTGGTAGCGGATATGTTCCTTGTTCATCTTGTCCACTTCCAGTCCGGTAGCCTCAGGCACGGCAGGGGCATTCTGCTCACCGGTCGTCTTGGCATAGGCGGTCAATACCGTCCACCTGCCTTCCGGTGCAGCCCACTCTATGGCCTTCCCATCCCCGGAGATGAACTCCTTCAGGTCTATCATACGGCCTTTCTCCACCTTGGCCCCGCTCCTCTCGGCAGGAGCCTCCCACATGTAATGGTCCCAGGAAGGAACCGTCCTCTGGTACATCTTGGCGAAGGACTTCTCCGCGTACTGCTCCACGTAGGGAATATCGCTCAGGGCCACCTTGATGAGTCCGTGATCCTGGGTCTCTATGCGGAAGTCGAACTCGTCCCCCTCTATTTCCGGTATGGCCAACACCTGTGGTGCTGCCGGGTTCCATCCCACGTGGGTACGGTTGTTGCTTCTGTCGAAATAGAATTTCGCAATCTCCTCGTCGCCCTTGGTAAACCAGGACCAGCCCTCAATATTGTCAACCGAAGAAACGAGCAGCGAACGCACCTTCATCGGACTGCTCAGCTTGATATGGATGGACCCCTCGTCCACGCGGCTGAACTCCTCGTGTCTGCCCTCTATGGCTGGGAATGCGTATGCGCTGATGATCCTTTGCACGGGAACCTCCGGCAGCTTGATGCTCTGTACCGAGCCGTTTCCCTCCACGATATCCTCCTGCGTGGCCACGTACCTCATGGACTGGTCTTCGTCTATCCAGGGCCCACCGGACTGGCTCCATCCGGGAGAGTTGAACTGCCCCATCTCTATTCCCAGCTCACCGGCCGTCTTGAATGCGGCACGGGTGATGTCCCACCACTCGTCCGACATGAAGTTCACAGGACCGAGGGGCATGTCGTGGTTCGTCACGTTGCCGATGAATGCCCTGGTGATGCCGGCATCCTTCATGGCATGGAGGTCTTCTATCACACCCTGCTTGGAAATGTGGTTGGAAATCCAGTAATAGTAGCACCCGATCCTCACGGAATCCGGTACGTCGGCAAAGCTCTGCTCCACCGTGGATATAGATCCCGACTCGTCCTTCTTTTCGCAGGACACCGTCAAGCTCAGGACCAGAACGGTCGTTACAATCGTTAAAAAAATACGTTTCAGCATATATATTTGTTTTAGTGTGACAAAGTTAGTTAATTTTTCTCTCATTTCAAAATTTTTCTCTCTGTTTTTTATTGTCATGCGGCCGAGGCTCGCGGCCAGAATCAATTCTGGACACAAAGGTACGACGGAATCGTTCTTTTGCCAAATTTGGGGTGTTAAAACAGCTGTGATACTATCACAGGCGCAGTTGTTATATCTATGATATAAGGGAAACGATACTTCGCCAGAAAATCCTTCACACTTCGGTGTCAGCACACAAAAAGTTCGATAGCAGCCCACGCGCAGCGCGATGTAATTCCACCAACACTTCGATGGCAGCCCACATGCAGCGCGATGTAATTCCACGCATAGCGCGATAGGATACTACACACAGTACGGCAAGTTTGTGCAATTTGTTTGGAAAACTTAGAAATCTTTGTTTTCTTTGTTTTCTTTGCTGGAGGGGGTTGCTCCCGCACGTAGGTTAAGTAAATCGCGTACCTTATTAATTTTTATAAAAAATTTTTTTTATTTTTTTACATATAAAAAATATATATAGGGCAGAGGGGTGTAACAAAGAAAACAAAGAAAACAAAGAAACAAAGATTTCAAACAAGTAGGCGTTTGTGGTATAATATATTGATTCTTAATATTGTATCTAATTGACGCCTGTGTCTTCCCCGTCTCATGAATCGTTTGTCTTGTTTGCGACACTTTACATTTTCTTCAAGATTTGCGTATCTTCGCCCTTTCTTTTGGCATGCATTTTTGATGAAAAACGGGCATTTTCCCAAGAAAAATATTTTACAAATTTCAGCGTTTCCGCGCTCCCGTTTTTGCCTGGCCAGCCCAAAATCATTTATCTATTTTGCCATTTTTGGCTTTTCTGGCACCTCCGGCATCACCAAATCTTAGGACTCTTTCGCCTTCAGCGCACCAGTTTACTCGCTACTTTCTTTGTTTCTTTGAATCTTTTTTGTGTGCCCTATGAGGTAGGGTGTTCAAAATCGACATTTTACACGAGACCATTTTTAAGGACTAACTCATTGATAAGCAGTAATAACCTCGGAAATGTTCGTATTGATGAATAACGAGACCGTTTCTGTCGTGTATTTCTCTGATTAACAGAGAAATAACTTTTAAAAGTAGTCGCGTAAAAATAATTAATTTTGAACACCCTACCTATGAGGGTGAGCCTGCTCTCGCCTATCGAGGTTTCGGTGGGGATTTTTAATAAAAAATCACAAAAACATGAGGGAATCCAAATGATTTTGCTATATTTGCATGAAAATTTATCAATGTATATTGATATGGCAGATCTGAATCAAAAGTATTTCCTATGATGAACGTAAGTAAGAAGGAACTGAAAGAACAGGAAATCCGTACCATGTTCATTACTCCTGCCTTGAAAGAAAAAGGTTGGGAAATCCTGAAGAATATGCGTGAAGAATGCTACTTCACGGATGGTCGTGTTATTGTTGCTGGTAGTCAGCATTCTGTTGCTGAAGGCAAAAAGGCTGATTATCTGTTATATCATAACGGAAGCCCTATTGCCGTTGTTGAAGCCAAAGACAACAAACATGCTGTTGGAGGTGGCATACAGCAAGCAATGGACTATGCTCTTATCCTTGATTTGAAGTTTGCCTATTCCAGCAATGGCGATGCTTTCCTGGAACATGATTTCATTACTGGCAAGGAAACAGAACTGAAATTAGACGAGTTCCCAACAGAGGAAAACCTTTATAGGCGTTACCTTGACAGCAAGAACTACACTCCTGAAGAATTGCAAATCGTTGAGACTCCATATTATTATGATGCTTACAGCCATGAACCTCGCTATTATCAGCGTATTGCTGTTGACCGTACGGTCGAAGCTATTGCCAAAGGACAACAACGTGTTTTGGTAGTAATGGCAACTGGTACGGGTAAGACCTTTACTGCGTTCCAGATAATTCATCGACTTCACAAAAGTGGGGCAAAGAAGAAAATCCTCTACCTTGCTGACCGCAACATCCTGATTGACCAGACGATGGCTCAGGACTTCAAGCCGTTCAAGAA
Organism: Bacteroidaceae bacterium; assembly: GCA_045617645.1. GTDB lineage: Bacteria > Bacteroidota > Bacteroidia > Bacteroidales > Bacteroidaceae > Physcousia. The sequence goes on from JAZLIY010000010.1 coordinate 33,112, forward strand.
GTTTATGACCAAGATAACCTCCGTAGGAGAAGGCGAAGACAAGATAGACTCTTCCTATGAGGTTTATATGGCTCTCTATCATCAGCTTGTGGGCAAGGAAGGCAAGCCCGACCCTTTCCTTGAGGTGCAACAGAACTTCTTCGACCTCATCATCGTTGACGAGTGTCACCGTGGCAGCGCAAAGGATGATTCGGCATGGCGAAAAGTGCTTGAATACTTTAGCAGCGCAACGCAGATTGGTCTTACCGCAACGCCAAAGGCTGTGGAAGGTGCCAACAACCTCGACTATTTTGGCGAGCCGGTATATACCTATTCTCTCCTTCAGGGCATCAACGACGGTTTCCTTGCGCCTTATCGCGTGACGGCAGACTTCATAAATGTTGACCTCCAAGGCTGGACTCCAGAGGAAGGTGAACATGACCTGCTGGGACAGGAGATAGAACAGAAACTCTACCAGCGTCAGAACATAGGTCGTGAACTAGCCATAAAACACAGACGCAAGGTTGTGGCACATCGTATTACACGCATGCTTCATGACATAGGTCGTATGACAAAGACCATTGTGTTCTGCTCTGACATAGAGGAAGCTGCCGAAATGCGCACGTTGCTCATCAACATGAATGCTGACATGTGCCGTAAATCGCCATACTATGTTACTCGCATAGTCGGTGAAGATAAGGAAGGAAAGAAACAGCTCGACAATTTCATTTCGGTTGACGAGCAATATCCGGTAATAGTCACCACATCTGAACTGCTCTCAACCGGTGTCGACTGCAAGACCTGCGGGCTCATTGTCATTGATAAGGAAATCGGCTCTATGACTGAGTTCAAGCAGATTATCGGTCGTGGTACCCGTCTCCGCAAGGATAAAGGCAAGTGGCATCTGGAGATTCTGGACTTCCGTAACGCGACCGCAAAGTTCAAAGACCCGGACTTCGATGGCGACCCGGAGCCTCCTGTCAAGAAACCGAAGAAATATGATTACGACGATGGTGGTGACAAGCCTGGCGGGGTTCACGATGACAGCCCTCAATACAAGGCTTCACCAAAATACCTCATTGACGGTCAGAACATCCAGATTGCGCATGAAATTGTGAGCATTTTGGGCGAAGATGGCAAGACGATGAAGACTGAAAGTGTGCAGACCTTTGCCCGCAACCAGATTTTACGTCGCTTTGAGAGCCTTGACAAGTTCGTACAGACTTGGGGTGAAGCCGAGCGCAAACAGGCCATCCTGGACGAACTGAAGGAGTATGCCATTCTCATTGATGCCGTCCGTGAGAAGAATGAAGCCCTGAAGGATGCCGACATCTTCGACATCATCTGCCATGTAGCCTTCGACCAGCCGCCTCTTACCCGTAAGGAGCGTGCCAACAATGTGAAGAAGCGCAACTATTTTGGCAAGTATGAGGGCAAGGCTCGTGAGGTGCTTGAAGCATTGCTCGACAAGTATGCGGAGAACGGCATCCTGGACTTTGAACGTGCCAACATTCTTGAAATACCGCCATTCAATCTGATTGGCAAACCAACAAAGATTATCAAGCTCTTTGGCGGTCCTGCCGGCTTTGAGCAAGCGATTAAAGAACTTGAAGAACAAATCTATAAAGACGCATAATATATTTTATGGCAGTAAACAATATCATCAAGCGAATACAGAATATCATGCGCTCTGATGCTGGTATCAATGGTGATGCACAGCGTATTGAGCAGATGACATGGCTGTTCTTTCTCAAAGTCTATGACACGCAGGAAGAAACATGGGAATATAAAGCCTACAAGGAAAAGAAGGAATACAGCAGTATTATCCCTGAACCTCTCCGCTGGCGCAACTGGGCTATCGACGAGAAGGACGGCAAGGCCCTGACTGGTGATGCTCTCCTGAACTTCGTCAATAATGTCCTGTTCCCTGTCATCAAGGGGCAAGATACCGAGTACAATGGCGAAATGATTAAGGGTATATTCGTTTCGGCTGAAACTCCACGATCAAAGAGTGTCGTTCAGGAGACATTTGCCGACCTTAACCAGTACATGAAGGATGGCACCTTGCTGCGCCAGGTTGTAAACATTGTCAATGAGATTGAATTTGACGATGCAGATGACCGTCATACCTTTGGTGACATCTACGAGGGAATCCTGAAAGACCTGCAGTCGGCTGGTAATGCAGGTGAGTTCTATACCCCACGTGCCTTGACCGATTTTATTGTAAAGATGCTCAACCCTCAGTTGGGAGAAACCTTCGGTGACTTCACATCGGGTACTGGCGGCTTCCTGACTTCTGCCCTAAACCACATGGCTCCACAAGTAAAGTCGGCTGCTGATGGAGAACTGCTCCAGCATGCCGTAGTAGGTCAGGAGTGGAAACCTCTGCCCTATCTTTTGAGCATCACGAACCTATTGCTTCATGACATAGAATCGCCTAATATCCGTCATTGTGATTCGCTCGGCACAAATGTGAGCGATTTCAAGGACTCAGACAAGGTGGATGTCATAGGTATGAATCCCCCTTATGGCGGCAGTACTGGTACTTCTGTACAGAGTAACTTCCCAAGTGCATATCGTTCATCGGAGACTGCAGACCTGTTCATTGCCCTTATCATGTACCGCCTGAAGGCTGGCGGTCGATGCGGTGTCATCATACCAGACGGATTCCTATTCGGTACTGATGGAGCAAAACTTGCATTGAAGGAGGCACTTCTGCGCAAGTTCAACCTGCATACTGTTATCCGTCTCCCTGGTTCTATCTTTTCGCCATACACCTCGATTGCCACCAACATCCTCTTCTTCAACAATGAGGAAGCAGAAGGTGCTGCCGATGGGTTCCGTACAAAAGACACTTGGTTCTATCGCCTTGACATGCCAGAGGGCTACAAGCACTTCTCAAAGACCAAGCCAATGAAGGTGGAACATTGCCAGCCTATCATGGATTGGTGGAATGACCGCAAGGAAATCATCAACGACGAACAAGGCGAGAAATCCAAGGTGTTTACAGCCCAGCAACTACTTGACATCGATTGCAACTTCGACCAATGTAAGTTCCCGAAGGATGAGGAAGAAGTCCTGCCTCCAGACGAACTGCTCCGCAACTACTGGAAGCAGCGTAGAGAGTTGGACGAGAGAATTGATAGCACATTGAAGGAAATAGAAATGATGTTGGGTATCAATATTTAGTTTATGGGAAAGAGCGAACAGATACAGTTGTTTCAGTCACATCAGGTACGTTCGGTGTGGGATGATGAACAAGAGCAGTGGTATTTTGCAGTGTCAGATGTAGTGAAGTTGTTAACCGACTGCAAGGATGCCACAGACTATATAAAAAAAATGCGTAAGCGTGATCCAGAACTCTCCAAAGCGTGGGGACAAATTGTCACCCCCCTTTCGCTGATGACCAAAGGAGGCCGCCAAAGGATTAATTGTGCCACCCAAGCTGGCATCTTCCGAATCATCCAGAGCATCCCTTCACCAAAGGCAGAACCATTCAAGAAATGGATGGCTCAGGTGGCAGCAATGCGACTAGATCAGATGCAGGATCCTGAGCTGGACATCGAGCAGGCAATCCTTGACTACAAGCGTTTGGGATATGATGATAAATGGATAAACCAGCGCATCAAGACAATTGAAATCCGCAAAGGCCTTACCGATGAATGGAAGCGTGGAGGCATTACCGAAAATGATGATTTTGCCCTCCTCACCGACCTCATGTCAAAGAGCTGGAGCGGAATGACCACCAAGGAATACAAGCAGTTGAAAGGGCTGAAGAAGGAAAACCTGCGCGACAACATGACGAATCTCGAACTTCTTCTCAATGCCATTGCAGAGGAAACTGCTACGCAGATATCAAAGGAGCGCAATCCCGAAGGTCTTAAGCAGAATGCCATCGTAGCAAAGGAGGGAGCCGATGTTGCAAAGAGCACACGTGATGATATCGAAAGCCGCTTGGGACATACCGTTATCAGTGCAGAGCGTGCTATAGACCACACAACCCCCGAAGGTATGCTGCCTCTGAATGAAGCAGGACCTTTCACAGAAGAATAAATGCCATGAACGGAAAACAACTTAAAAACTCTATACTCCAACTTGCGATACAGGGCAAACTCGTACCGCAAGACCCTAATGATGAACCGTCCTCAAAACTCTTGGAACGCATCCGCAAGGAGAAGGAACAACTTGTAAAAGAGGGAAAACTAAAGAAGAAAGACCTCGTTAGTGAACCTATTACTGACGAAGAAAAACCGTTCGAGATACCGGAGAGTTGGGAGTGGTGCAGGTTGGGAGAAATTTGTACATTTCTTTCAAGAGGTAAATCTCCTAAATACTCTGATGTTCCGAATCAATATCCTGTATTTGCCCAAAAATGCAATTTGAAAGACGGAGGAATATCGTTAGAACAAGCAAGATTTCTTGATCCTAACACGATTGATAAGTGGCAAGAGATATATAAATTAAAGACAGATGATATACTTGTAAATTCTACAGGAACTGGTACTGTTTGTCGTACAAGACTTTTTCATGAGAACTATCTTGGTCAATACTCTTTCACAGTTCCAGATTCTCATGTAACAGTAGTGAGAACCTTTGCCGAAATCAGCTCTGCTTTCTACTATTATATCTTTAATTCAAAACATATTCAAGATTATTGGGAAGAACGACTGGCGGGTAGTACAAACCAAAAAGAATTATATATAGGAACAATTCAAGAAACTATCATCCCCCTCCCCCCTCTCTCCGAACAACACCGCATAGTAGCTAAGATAGAGGAGTTGATGCCATTGGTAGAGGAATACGACCAGGCACAGACGAAACTGAATGCCCTCAATGAGAAGTTGCCTGATGCTCTGAAGAAAAGCATACTACAAGAAGCTATACAGGGCAAACTTGTACCGCAAGACCCTAACGATGAACCTGCATCAAAACTCTTAGAGCGTATCCGTAAGGAGAAGGAACAACTTGTAAAAGAGGGAAAACTAAAAAAGAAAGACCTCGTTAGTGAGCCTATTGCTGACGAGGACAAGCCGTTTGATATTCCGGAATCATGGGCTTGGTGCAGGCTTGGAGATATTGGCAGTTGGGGGGCTGGAGCAACACCAGCAAAAGGAAAGCCTGAATTCTACACTAACGGCAATATCCCTTGGCTTAGAACAGGAGAATTGAATAATGACTACGTTTACGATTCTGAAATTAAGGTAACTCAAACAGCACTTGATTATTGTTCTTTAAGAATGTGTCGTAAAGGTGATGTCCTAATTGCTATGTATGGAGCAACAATTGGAAAAGTTGCTATTGCAGGTATAGAACTCACAACAAATCAGGCTTGCTGTGCTTGTACCCCTATACAAATCTTCAATGAATACCTCATGTGGTATCTGATGGCAAGTAAACAGTCTTTCATTGAACTCGGTGAAGGTGGAGCACAACCTAATATTTCAAGAGAGAAAATTGTAGCTTTTCCTTTTGCCGTTCCTCCATTAGCCGAGCAACACCGCATAGTAGCCAAGATAGAAGAACTATTTGGCACATTAAAGTAAGAAACATCTTCGCAAGATTGACAACAAACTAAATAACCGACTGATTTTAAGCGTTTAGCCTATGGTCTGTCGGTTTCTTTGTTCCCGAAAGGTTCCAATAACAAAAGATTGTTAATGGTCTACGTATCATAATATGGTTGAGATTACGATGATGCTGAAATGTTTATAATGTTTGAATTCTTTGTTTTCTTTGTTTACCCCTGCTCAGCCACATTTTTCTATTGTTTTTGTGCATTGAATGGGATTTTTCCGAAAATACATGCTTGCCTCTTATGATGTATGAATGAAATTCACTAACTTTACATCGAGAAAATACCAAAACAATGAAAATAAGAGCGATTTTTATAACGATTGTTGCCGTTTCCACACTTGCCATCGTGGGTTGTACGGATGAAGTCGATATGTCGGCGCGATATGTTTTCACCGAGCAGACCATCGGGGATTACCTGCAAAAACATGAGCAATACAGCGAGTTCTACCGGCTGATGGGAGAGATACCCCTGAGTTCCCTGACGGAAACGACGCCACGGCAGTTGCTGCTGGCCCGCGGACACTATACGGTATTCGCCCCTACGAACGAGGCCATCCAAAAATACCTGGAATCGCTCTACAAGAAGGGCATACTGAATGCGCCCAGCTGGGACGGCTTCCCCGATGAATTCACGCTGGACTCCATTCGACAGGCTATCGTAAAGAACAGCATCATAGACAGCGGCGACGACCACGAATGCTACTACACATGGGATTTTCCCACCACGCAGGATGCCGAGATTCCCATTGCCAACATGCACGACAGAAAACTGGTGGTACACCGCAACGGGGACAGCTTGCTGATAAACAACAGTCTGATAGATGACCGGAACTGTGATATTCCCTTGTCCAACGGCACGCTTCATGCCATGAACGACGTGGTGGTTCCCAGCAATCAGACACTGGGAAGATGGCTGGGCGAGAACGCCAGGGAAAAGCGTGAGGGATTCTACGTGTCCTCGCTGCTGGTAGAGGCCGTTGGGATGCTGGATTCCCTGGACGCTACGGAGGACGAGGCCTACAGGCGCGTCTATGAATCCGGACTGGTGACGAAATGGGACGGCAGTTGCCCTGCCCATCGCTACTATGGTTTCACGTTCTTTGCCGAGCCGGACGAGGTGTGGAGCAAGGCACTGGGCAAACCGGCACTGGAGATAACGGTGGACGATGTGATGGACTACCTGACGGAATGCAATGCCTATCCCGAGGCCAAACGGAACAAGGACTACACGTCGGAGGATAACCTGCTGAACCTGTTCGTGACCTACCACCTGCTGAACCGCAGGATCCAGACGGACAAGCTGGTGATGCACTACAACGAATACGACTACAACTTCACCATGAAGGAACTGGGTTGTGCTTTCTGGGAATACTATACCACCATGGGCAAGCGCCGTTTGATGAAGATCTACGAGAGCAAGGAGAGCAACGGCATCTTCCTGAACCGATGCCCGGTCCTGGACAACGGGCGGCACGGCACCTACCACGAGGTGAGCTGTCCACCAGGGCGCGAAGGCATCTGTGTGGGGGCTACGAACCTGGAGGGGGGCAACAACCTGCGCAACGCGCTGGTCTATCCCATAGAGAAAATCCTGCTGTATGACGAGGAAACCCGCAACAACCTGGGGCGCGAACGCATACGTTACGACGTGGCAGCCGTAAACCCCGAACTGATGAACAACGACTACCGCATGAGTCCCGTGAATACCTACATGCGAGCTACACCGGACGAGATCTACCGCTATTTCGATGATACGACTCTCGGTCCGACGACCATCTACGGCTATGCCACCGCCTATCTGTACGGATGGCCCAACTACGACGGCGATGAGGTGAATATCTGGGGCGTACAGGACGTGACATACCGACTGATGCCGGTTCCCACACAGGACACCTATGAGATACGGTTCGAATGCTCCAACCTGGCAGCTGAACGTGGTATGTTCCAGATATACTTCGGAACAGATCCAGACCGACTGCAAGCCATGGGCATTCCTATGGATCTGCGTATGGGGGGCCTTACCTTCAGCCATACAGGCTTGCCAACCCATATGGGATGGGAGTCCGATACCGAGGACAACGACTACAATGCGGAGGTGGAGAAGAAACTGCGTAACAACGGTTTCATGAAAGCACCCAATCTTTTCTATTACGGTTCGGCAGAAGCTGCCAGTATGGCCAGGGCCAATTCGAACCTCACCCGACGCATCCTGATACGACAACACATGGATCCGGACAAGACCTACTATATGCGCTTCAAAAGTTGTCTGGAACTGTCCAGCCAACTCTACATGGATTTCTTCGAGCTGTGTCCGAAATCGGTCTATGACAACCCGGAAATTCCGGAAGATATCTGGTAGTATCCTGTCTCTCCTACCCTGCCAACCGGCTGAGTAGTTCTACGGTAACCTTCAGGATGTCCTCGACGGTGCTGAGTTCGACGCGCTCGGAGGGACTGTGCGGCTCTACGATGCGTGGACCGATGGAGGCTATCTGGATGCCGGGATATTTCTGTACGTAATACCCTGCCTCGAGGACGAAATGCATGGCAACCTTGCGGGGACGGAATCCGAGTACGTCCTGGAAGGTGTCGTCCACCAAGGTCATGAAGGGCGATTCATCCTGCTCCTTCCATGCGGGGGCGTCCATAATGACTTTCATGGCAGCGTCCTGCTGCGTGAAGATATGGGCGATACGCTGGCAGAGACCGTCCATCTGGCGGTCGGAGAAACTGCGTGAGTGGAGGAAGGCATCGAAATAGGCGGATTTCTGAATGACAAGGCCCAGGTTGTTGCTGGTCTGTACGGTGTCGGGCATATCCTCGCGCATCTTCAACGGACCGACGGGAACCTGGAGCAGGGTGTCGAGGAAGGTGACGACGTCCTCGGGAGCTATGACATCATCGACGGGCTTGCCCTTGGTGATGCTCATCTTCAGTCCGGGATCGGTCTTGGCATAGGGCTTGATGGCCTTGTTGAAAGCGGACAGGAGGGCTTTCTTTACCTTCTGGACATACTCGGGCTGCAGGACAAGATGTGCCGTGGCCCTGTTGGGTATGGAGGCTGCCGCGCTGCCGCCCTCGAAAGAGTGACAGAGCCAGCTGGGCACTTTCTTGTTCATCTGGGTGAGGATGTCGGCCAGCAACAGGATGACATTGGCACGCCCCTTGTTGATATCTACGCCGGAATGACCGCCCAGACCACCGCTGACGGTAACCTGGTAGAAGGTGCTGCCCAAAGGAGTCTTCAGACGGCGAGAGCGCATGCCGACCTCCTGGATACGGGCTCCGGCAGAACCCGTGGTGATGGTGTCGTAGTTCTCGCTGTCCAGATTGATGACCTTGCGCCCACGTATGAAGTCCTCGGACAGGTTCTCGGCACCCGTCATGCCGTCCTCCTCGTTGGTGGTGGTGAGAACTTCCAAAGGTCCATGCCGCAGGGTATCGTCCTGCAGGATGGCCAGGGCTATGGACAGGCCTATGCCGTTGTCGGCACCGAGGGAGGTACCCTTGGCATGCATCCATCCGTCTTCCACCACGGGCTGTATGGTGTCGTGCATGGGGTCGAAGGCTACTCCGTCTGCAGCCACGCACACCATGTCCATGTGGTTGAGCAGGACGATGGTCTCGGCTTGCTCGAGCCCTGGTGTAGCAGGCTTACGGATGACAACGTTATTCTGGCGGTCGCGCTCATATTCCAGTCCCAGCTTCTCGGCAAAACGGGTAAGGAAGATGGCTACACGGTCTTCGTGGTGCGAGGGTCGGGGTATTCTGTTCAGCTGTCTGAATATCTTGAGAACAGACTCTATAGAGATTTGCATGTCGGGCAGTATTATGTTATGAATATTCTATTATTTTTCCTTGTATTTCTGATAGCGTAAGGCGGCTTCCTGACAGCCCTTGGCAAAGAGTTCCTGGGCATTCTGGGGGAAGGTGCGACGCAGCGAGGCGTAGCGTACCTCTCCGTCCAGGAAGTCGGTATATGGCATGCTCGGCTCCTTGGAATCCAGCTGGAAGGGGTGCTCGCGTCGCGGATCATAGCGATAGAGTAACCAGTAGCCGCTGTCCACAGCTCGTTTCATCTCTTGCTGTACATTCTCCATACCCAGACAGATGCCGTGTGAGGCACAAGGGGTGTAGGCGATGATGACGGACGGCCCGTCGTATTCTTCGGCTTCGCGCACGGCCCGGATGAGCTGTGAGGGATCGGCACCCATGGCAACCTGGGCCACATAGACGTTGCCGTAAGTCATCAGGATGGCACCCAGGTCTTTCTTGCTGCTCTTCTTGCCGGAAGAGGCGAACTTGGCAACGGCTCCCACAGGGGTGGCCTTGCTGCTCTGACCGCCGGTATTGGAGTACATCTCGGTATCCACGATAAACACGTTGACGTTCTCTCCGCTGGCAATGACATGATCCAAACCGCCGAAACCGATGTCGTAGGCCCATCCGTCGCCGCCGTACATCCAGAAGGTCTTCTTGGAGAGCATATCGGCGCTGCGCAGGATCTCGTTGGCCTGGACGCTGTTCTCCCGTTGCAGGAGTTCGATCAGCGTATTGGAGGCGGCACGCGATGCCGCAGGATCATCGTAGGCAGAGAGCCATGCTGAGCAGGCTTCGCCCAAGGCTCCTGTGGCTTGGGCAGAGAGAGCCTCTACCTTCCCGCGCAGCAGATTACGCTGCTGACGAACAGACAGGTACATTCCCAGGCAGAGCTCTGCGTTATTCTCGAAAAGGCTATTAGTCCAGGCAGGACCAAAACCTTGCTTGTTCACGGTATAGGGAATGCCCGGCATAGCGGAGCCCCAAGCCTGGGAGCAACCGGTGGCATTGGCCCAATAGACGCGGTCGCCAAACAGCTGGGTGAGCAGCTTGGCATAGGGTGTCTCACCGCAACCGGCACAGGCGGCAGAATATTCCAGAAGCGGCTGGCGGAACTGACTGCCCTTGACGGTATAGGGCTCGAACAGGTCACCCTTGTCGGAAAGGGACAGACCATAGTCGAAGCGGAGATGACTCTCTGTGCTGAAATCGGCGGGCTGCATGGTGAGGGCATCTACGGGACAGCACTTCGTGCAGCTGCCGCAACCGGTACAGTCGTAGTGCGATACGGCAAGGGCGAAATGCATACCCTTGGCCTTGCCGATGGCAGGCTTCGTCTGGAAACCCTCGGGGGCATTGTCCTTTTCAGCGTCATTCAGCAGGTAAGGACGTATGGCGGCATGAGGGCACACCAGGGAACAACGATTGCACTGGATGCACTTATCCACGTCCCAGACGGGAACCCTGACAGCTATGCCACGCTTCTCATAGGCGGTGAGACCCAACTGGATACAACCGTCCACACTGTCGGTGAAGGCGCTCACGGGCAGGTCGTCGCCCTTTTGCCTGTTGATGGGAATCAGGATGTTCCTGACAACATCAGGCAGCTGGCTCAGATCCTCTGCCTGACCATCGGGGAGAGTCTGCCAGGATTCGGGCACCACGAACTCGCGTACCTCGGCAGCACCACATTCAATGGCAGAGATATTCTGGTTCACCACCTTGTCGCCCTTGGCAAAATAGGTCTTGCGGGCGGCCTCCTTCATGGCTTCCAGAGCCCGGTTGGTGTCCATTAGGCCTGAAACGGCAAAGAATGCTGCCTGCAACACGGTATTCGTATGTCCGCCCAGTCCCAGACGCAGGGCTATGGCGGTAGCGTCTATCAGATAGAAACGTATCTTGCGGGCAGCCAGGGTGCGCTTTACCTCGCTGGGCAACCAGGCTTCTATCTCCTCGTCGCTCCGACTGGTATTGAGCAGGAAACTGCCGCCGGCCTTAACCTCGGACACGATATCGTACTGGCCGATGTAGCTCTGGTTGTGACAAGCCACAAAATCGGCATTCTTTACATAATAGGAACTTTCAATCGGACGATGACCGAAACGCAGGTGCGACTTGGTAACACCGAAGGATTTCTTGGCATCATACTCGAAATAGGCCTGTCCGTAGCGATTGTCGCACTCGCTTACGATATGCACGGTATTCTTGTTGGCCCCCACGGTGCCGTCGCCACCCAGTCCCCAGAACTTGCAACTGAACGTGTCGGCATTCGTATGGTCGAACGAAACAGACGGCAGGGACAGACCGGTAACGTCGTCGTTGATGCCGATAGTGAACCCGTGCTTCGGATGATCGGACTGCAGGTTGTCGAATACGGCCAGTATCTGTCCAGGGTCGGTATCCTTGGAAGAAAGACCGTAGCGACCACCTATGACCTGCATCATACGGCCGCTCCTGCACATGGCAGTACAGAAATCCTCGTACAGAGGTTCTCCGGCACTGCCCGGCTCCTTGCAGCGATCCAGGACGGCCACACGCTTTACACTCTCCGGCAAGGCGCGGAAAAGGTGCTCGGCACTGAACGGGCGATACAGATGTACCTGCAGGAAACCTACCTTCCGCCCGTTGGCATTCAGGTAATCCACGGCCTCCTTCACCGTACCGGACACGCTACCCATGGCCACCACCACCTCTGTGGCATCTGCCGCACCGTAGTAGTTGAACAAGTGATAGTCGCGTCCCGTTATCTTGTTTATCTGCGCCAGATAGCCCTCTACGATACTGGGCAGCCTGTCATAGTATGGATTGCAGGCCTCGCGTACCTGGAAGAACACGTCGGGGTTCTGAACAGTGGCACGCATCAGGGGATGCTCCGGATTCAAGGCATGGGCACGGAAAGCATGCAGGGCATCCTGGTCCACCAGTTCCCTCAGTCGGTCCGTGTCGATCATCTCGGCGGTGCTTATCTCGTGCGAGGTGCGGAAACCATCGAAGAAATGCATGAAGGGGGTACTGCCCTTGACGGCAGCCAGATGGGCCACCCCTGCCAGGTCGATAACCTCCTGGACACTGCCGGAGCACAACATGGCGAACCCGGTATTGCGGCAGCACATCACGTCGGAATGGTCGCCAAAGATACTCATGGCGTGTGTACCTACCGTACGAGCTGCTACGTGCAGCACTACCGGCAAACGTTCTCCGGCTATGCGGTGCAGCACGGGTATCATCAGCATCAGACCCTGACTCGACGTAAAGCTGGTGGCCAGGGCACCCGTCTGAGCAGCTCCGTGTACGGCAGCTATGGCTCCCGCCTCGGACTGCATCTCGGTCAGCTTCACCGTTTGTCCGAACATGTTCTTTCTTCCCTTTGCCGACCAGTTATCCGTATGCTCAGCCATAGGAGAAGAGGGGGTGATAGGATAGATGGCAGCGATTTCCGTAAAATCGTATGCAATGTGAGCGGCAGCCTCGTTGCCGTCCATTGTAATCAGTTTTTTATTCATCTTTTTATGATTTGCCGATAGGCGAATGGTTAAATGCGCGACAAAGGTACTAATTTAATGCATAAATCACAATGTATAACACAATTTTGATGCACAAATCACACTGCTTACGCAAAAATTCACTATTTTTGTACCAAGAATACGCCGTTTCCGGGAAAAAAGGAAGTAGAACTGCATCGTAATATGACAAAATAATATATTAACAACATAATTAAATCTAAAAAGGTATGTATATCGTAAGTAGTTATGCTTTTGCCGTGGTACTGTGTTTTATCACGATGATCTGCTGGGGCTCCTGGGGGAACACCCAGAAACTGGCAGCCAAGTCCTGGCGCTATGAACTGTTCTATTGGGACTACACCATCGGCATGGTGCTGTTTTCCCTGCTGCTGGCCTTTACGTTGGGCAGCACGGGAGCCGAAGGCCGTCCGTTCCTCCAAGATATTTGTCAGGCAGACATGTCAAGCCTAGGCTGGATTCTCATCGGAGCTGTCGTCTTCAACGTGTCGAACATCTTGCTGTCGGCCTCTATTTCCATAGCCGGCATGTCCGTAGCTTTTCCCCTGGGCGTAGGCCTGGCACTGGTCATGGGAGTTCTGAACAACATCATCTTCCACCCGAAAGGAACGGAAAACATCCCGTTGCTTTTCCTGGGCGTGGCCCTTGTTGTCGTGGCCATCGTTTGCAACGGCATCGCCTCCGGAAAAGTGTCCAATGACACGCGCGACGCCAGTCAGAACCGCAAGGGCGTTATCCTGGCATTGCTGGCCGGAGTCATCATGTCCTTTTTTGCCACCCTCGTGTACAACGGCGTGGACCTGGACAACTTCCAGTCACCGGCCGTAGGGAAATGCACGCCCTATACCGCCATCGTCGTCTTTTCCATCGGTGTCTTCCTGAGCCAGTTCGTACTGGGAACCATCATCATGAAGAAACCCTTTGTAGGCACGCCTGTGTCCTATGGACAATATTTCCGCGACGGCAATGCCAAGACGCATATCGTGGGTATGCTGGGTGGAGCAATCTGGTGCCTGGGAACGGCCCTCAGCTACATCTCTGCCGGCAAAGCTGGTGCCGCCGTCAGCTATGCGCTGGGACAGGGAGCACCTCTTATCGCCGCCCTCTGGGGCGTCTTCGTATGGAAGGAATTCCGTGGCGCCAACCGCTCTGTCAACTATCTGCTGGGCCTTATGTTCGGCTGTTTCCTGTTGGGATTGGGACTTATCATTGTAGCCGGAATGTAACAAAAATGAGGGACTCATGAAAATAAAAAAAACCTGTATAGGATTGTGCTGCCTCGTAAGCAGCCTGTTTGCATCCGCCCAGAAGAACATCATCTTCGAGACCGACATGGGCAACGACATCGACGATGCCCTGGCCCTGGACATGCTGTACAAGTGGGACGACATGAAGAAGATCAACCTGATGGCCGTCATGCTGAACAAAATGGGCGAGTACCCGCCACAGTACCTCGACGTTATGAACACGTGGTACGGACACAAGAAGCTACCCATCGGAACCATCGGGGCCGACAATGCCAATATAGCAGACCGGCCAAACTACACAAAGACCGTCGTTACCCTGACAGGCGAGGACGGGAAACCCTTGTACAAGCGTACCGTCAAGGACATGCGGAAACTGACTCCCGCTCCCGAGCTCTATCGCAAGCTCCTGGCCAAGGCCCAGGACAAATCCGTAACGATCGTGTCCGTCGGTTTCAGCACCAACCTGGCACTGCTGCTCAACACCCAGGGCGACAAGTACTCTCCCCTATCCGGCCGGGAACTGATCGGGAAGAAGGTGGACCGTCTGATCGTAATGGCAGCCAACATGGCAGACCCCGATGCCGCGGAGTTCAATGTCAAAGGCGACGTGCCAGCCTGTCAGAAAGTCTATACCGAATGGCCCACCCCCATCTATACGACGGCATGGGAACTGGGCATTAAGATCTGCTATCCCGGGAAGAGCATCCGCGATGATTTCGGCTGGGCCAAGCATCACCCGATGGTAGATTCCTACCACGACTATCGCAAGGAGTTTGAGGACAGCCCCATGTGGGACGTCACCGCCGTCCTGTATGCCGTTGATCCTCAAGATATGTTCGACCTCTCACCCCAGGGACGCATCACAATCTCCGAGACCGGGGAATCTCGATTCACTCCCGATGCAGGCGGAAACCACTATTACCTGATCACGTCACCAGAACAGGAAAAGAAGATCCTGGACTATTTCCTCGACATTATTCCCCGGAAACCGGCCAAGGCCAAGCTGAAATAGGGTTTCATAGATAGAAAGTAAGAGGGGGTACCTATGCCCCCTCTTTTGTATTGCTATTGTTCGACAAAACGGAACTTCAGGCTGTCGAAAAGTCCTACGTCCGTCAGTTTCAGAAACGGAATGACGGGCAATGCCATGAATGCCATAGTGATGAAGGGGGAATGCAACGGGCAGCCGCCGCGGCGTATGGTCTCTTCCAGCCTGGCACTTGCAAGGGCAATCTCCTGTCCAGGGCGGGATGACATAAGGCCTGCTATGGGAAGGGGGAGCCACGATTCCTCTGTCTCGTTCATGGCGTACCCTCCGCCCTGCATCTCTATCACCTTGTTTATGGCATGGGCTATCTTGGCATCGTCGCTTCCTATGGCCACGATATTGTGGCTGTCGTGGGCTATACTGGCTGCCATGGCACCGTTTGTGATGCCGAATCCCCGGATAAAGGCTATCTGTGGCTTCTGACCAGCCAGGTAACGGTTATAGACGACAATTTTGTTTAGCCCCTTCAGAGATTCAGACTCGTCATCCACCGTAACGGTCAAGTGCTCGGTAAGCAGGGAACCGTCGGAAGCTCCGATGACATGCAGCTGTTGCCCTTTGGCAAGGGTACACTTCAGGTCTTCTTCCCAAAGCGGTAGAGCCAGGAATTTGTTGGGGTGCGAAATTACGGGTGATACGGCCGTTTCCCGGTATTCAACGCCGTCTAGGTAGGTGGCAAGCACGCGGAAAGATGGTGTCAGATCACTCACGACAATGAAATCGGCCTTGTCGCCCTGACGGAGCAGTCCTACCGGTAACCGGTAATGCCGTACGGGATTCACGCTGGCAGCAGACAGCACGTCAAATACATCATAGCCCAGCGAAAGGGCACGGGCCACCAGCTGGTTGATATGTCCCTTCAAGAAGTCTGTAGGGTGACAATCGTCGGTACAGAACATGACACTTTCCGGTTCCTCTTTCAGCAGTGGGATAAGGGAGTCGAAATCCTTGGCGGCTGAGCCTTCACGGATAAGCAGGTTCATGCCGGAGTCAAGACAGGCACGCCCCTCCTCTATCGTGGCACATTCGTGATCCGTGCTGATGCCAGCTGCCGCATAGCGCAGGCGGTCCTGGCCCACTACGCCGGGGGCATGTCCGTCCACCGGCTTGCCTTGTTCCCTGGCAGCCCTGATCTTGGCCATCACTCCGGGATCATTGCCCAGAACACCCGGATAGTTCATCATCTCTGCCAGAAAATGGATGTCGGGACGTGCCATCAATGCCTGCACTTCCTCCACACCCATCGTAGCACCACTCGTTTCGATGTTGCCACCGCAGGAGGGTACGCAGGAAGGACAGCCAAAGAAGAAATGAAAGGGTGACTGACTGGCAGATTCAAGCATAAATTCTACTCCCTCCACGCCCAACACGTTAGCTATCTCGTGAGGGTCGCAGACGGCTGCCACCGTACCGTGCTTCATGGCCACCTGGCCAAACTCGTACGGAACCATCATCGACGATTCTACATGTACATGGGAATCCACGAAACCGGGGATGAAGTAGGGTGCATCTGCCGCTATGTCGCAGCATTCACGAATCGACGCTATGTGTCCCTTTTCTACGGTCATCTCTCCATCGATAATCCTACGGTTTTCCACATCTACAATATGGCCCCTGAACAGGTTGCCCTGAACAAAATCTTTCCTTTCTTTCATCTTTATTTCTGTTTTTCAGTCATTGAGTTGATTTATTTGGCACAAAGATAGGATTTTTTATGCATATCGCATAATTTAAGGCATAATTCGTAATCCATAATGCATAATTCATTGCACGACATACCACAAGGATGCCGCTTTTACAAAGCAAAGCAACAAAAAGATTTTGAAATTATGAATAAATTTCGTAATTTTGCCATATGCTAAAGATGATAACATTCATATTTGGGGTTCTTGTGTGTCTGAATCCGTGGGCACAAGAAGAACAGAATGAAGCCCGTGTGGATGAGGCAGAGCTGTTGTACCAGGACGATGTGCCACCCGAAAAGACAGCACAGTTCCTGCCACATAGCGGCGAAGTGCCAGATGCCTATAATTTCTGGTTCCTAGACCCGGAAAGCGGCAGTCATGACCCGAAGGCACATTTCCCGTTGCTTATCTTCCTGCATGGTGCCAGCCTATGCGGAAAGAACCTGGACAAGGTGAAACGCTATGGACCCATAAATGCCCTGCAGAAAGGGCTGAACATAGACAGTTACATTATGGCACCACAGAATCCGGGCGGAGCCTGGAATCCCGAAAAGGTAATGAAAATCGTAGATTGGGCCGCTGCACACTATGCCGTGGACACAACCCGTATCTACGTCTATGGCATGAGCCTGGGGGGCTATGGCACCATCGACGTAGCCGCTACCTACCCCGACCGTATCGCTGCTGCCATGGCCATTTGCGGAGGTGGTTCGGTCAAGAATCTTGAGGGGCTTTCCCGTCTGCCATTATGGATTATACATGGTACGGCGGATCGTGACGTCAGCATAAAGGAATCCGACCGTGTAGTGGACATCATAAAATCCACGGGCGACGATTCGCGCCTTATCTACACACGGCTGCCAGGCGTGGACCATGGACGGCCGGCCAGAATCTTCTATATGTATCAGACATACGACTGGCTGTTCTACCACTCTACCAAGGATCCGAACAGAGAGGTGTGCCGGGATTTCAAGATTACCGTTGAAGACCTAAAAAAAGCCTACCAAGATCTACACTGACAAGAACATAATATAAACGTATATGATGAAGAATGACAAAGTCATCACCCGAATCAATAATCAGAAGTTCACCACCAGATCCCAAATCAATAACAAATAGAAATGAAGAAAATCGTATCAACTCTGCTGCTTAGCCTCTTCCTGACCGATGTGTCGGCACAGGAAACGTGCTGTAACGCCACGCCGCAGATGTTCTATCAGGACACTACACACTTAGGTGTTCCCTATGCCAAGGATCCTGTCGTCGTTACTCTCGGACAGCGCTACCTGATGTATTACTCTGTGCCACCACGCCCTGAATGCAGGGAAAAGGGCTGGAACATCGGCATTGCCGAGAGTCAGGACCTAACAAACTGGACCAAGATTGGTGAGATACAACCTCAGGAAAGTTACGAGAGTCACGGATTCTGTGCTCCTGGAGCTATTGTCAGAAACGACACCATACACCTGTTCTACCAAACTTACGGCAGCGGTATGACTGATGCCATCTGCCATGCGTATAGCACGGATGGTTTGAACTTTACACGCGATGCCACAAATCCCATCTTCCACCCTAAGAAGAGCCCGTGGAGCTGTGGACGCGCCATAGATGCAGAGGTATGCGAGTACAAAGGGAAGTACTTCCTGTATTTTGCCACTCGCGACCCAGAATTCCGCATTCAGCAGCAGGGAGTTGCCACTGCGCCCCTGGGAACCGATTTCCGCAGGGACGACTGGACGCTGGCTGCCGACACCACCATTCTCTACCCTTCTCTGCCCTGGGAAGGTGAGTGTATAGAAGGCGGCACGACCATCAAGCACAAAGGAAAACTGTATATGTTCTATGCCGGGGCTTACAACAACTGGCCACAGCAGATAGGTGTAGCCGTGAGCAAGGACGGCATCCACTGGCAGCGCGTGAGCAACGAACCCATACTGCGCAATGGGAAACCCGGTTCATGGAACGAGAGCGAGAGTGGACATCCATGTATTTTCCGCGACAAAAAGGAACAGACGCACCTATTCTATCAGGGTAACAACACCCACGGAAAGACCTGGATTCTGTCCCGCGTACCTATCCGTTGGAAAAAAGGAAAGCCATTCGTATGTACAAGCATAAAAAAATAACAGAAAAATATTCAAGTACTAATTATCAGATACACAAAAAATACACAACAACATGAAAGCAATTCATTTCTTAATGGCAGCCGCACTTGCAGTATGCAGTTGCAGCAGCAGCGACAAACAAGTTTCCACCAGTGCTAAGGTTGATGTAAACGCCTATTCTTCAGGAATTCAACATATAGGCATACCCACTGCCGATGTGCAGAAGACAATCGACTTCTATGAAAGCCTCGGTTTCCAAATGACCGGCCGCTTCGATGTTGACGGACGCGACTTTGCCTTCCTGAAACTCGGCAACTTGGTCATCGAAGCCATACCCAACCCCAATCCCACTATGCAGGCAGGTGCCATCGATCACATCTGTCTCGACGTGAAGAACATTCAGGAACTCTTTAACAAGCTGCGCGATGCCGGCTACATCCTACTGAACGAGAATCTGGTTGACTTCAATGTATGGGAAAACGGCACCAAGCTGTTCTTCATTGAAGGGCCCAACAAGGAAAAAATAGAATTCTGCGAAATCCTGTAACCACAAAACGCTATCACACCTTCCGGCAACAGAACGCATTGATAAGCTGTGCGAACGAAGTTGTTTATTTCTTCGAGGTCTTGAACTTCATAATAGAGCGGACAGTCATGGATTCATCGGCAGCGGTAAGGTAAGTAATGGAATAGTTACGGCCACCGCGCTCGACATTCAAGATAACGTGTCCGCCATCGAAGCTGGAGGGTGCCACGTCCTGCAACCAGGTTGCTCCGACATCTTCGGTTCGTCGCTCTGCAGGCATAATGCCGGGACAGACGATACGATCACCTTGATAGATGGAACGGTCGGTTAAACGCTCCATGACGGGTGGCACGTTATGCAGCTGGTCCCACACACAACTGACCCATACGCGAGCCTGAAGGGCGGCAACAAGCTTGCTTGGCATACTGTAATGCCCGTGGTGATTGACTTTGGCCACATCAGTTTTCCCGCATACGTCAGCCAAGGCGTCCTCGATCTCGAAATGGGTACCATCGGGCAGTGTCCATCCATCGGAGAAATCACCGGCCGTGAAAAAACGGAAAGGGCCGTAACTGAAGACAAGGCCCAAACTCATACCATTCTCGTTGAGAGCTATGGGATGTTCACGAGCGATACGATCAGCATACAGGTCCCTCACCGTGCCGTCCAGGGCACAGATACGACCATTGGCACAGATGTTGCGAACGGTGAAATTATGATATTTATGAGGCTGCTGTTTCAGCACAATCTGATCGGTGGCACCCAGTCGGTATTTCTCCACTTGCAGGTTGCGGTGTGTGGTCATATAGTCGTAGAAACGACGAATATGCACCCATCCATCGGGATCTTTTTGCATAACGATGGGGTCATCATAGGTAGGCCAGGATCGATCGATGGCCTTATGGAAGGTTAGAAACTCAGCAGCCTGGGAGAAACCGCTCAAAGGGTAAAGACCATCCTCGTGTTCCACGCTGCCGGCGTTGAAAGCGGAACAGCCACCGTGGTCGTTGTGATAATGGGAGAGCATCATATAGTCCACGTCCTTCCCCTTAGGATTGACGCGTAGGATATAACGGGATATCCATTCACCGGAGTGACGGTCGGCATTGGGAAGTACGGCTACGCGCTTCACCCGACTGATAGCGTCGTGATCGCCACAATCCAGGAGCATCGTCGTACCGTCTGGCATAATAATGAACATAGATTCAGCCACACCGGTGTAGATAAAGTGTACCTGGAACTGACCGGGTATCCAACCTTCCCAGGGTTGTCCTACCCCAGCTTCTTTCGTACCACGTGCAAAGGTTTCCTGCCAGTCACCGAGCCATGTCAAACCAGTCATCAAGGCTGTGTTCTTGATAAAGTCTCTTCTGTTCATTTTCGAGTTACTCTAATCTTTTTCCTCTATTTCCGTATCAGACATTACAGATTGCTTTATTGCAAAGGGGATTGATAGCCGGTGAAAGGAGTTTCCTGCCGTGAGACGGTAACTACGAGGTTCTCCTGGCTTCCGGGTTTCTGGCTGGCCGTGAGACACACCAGAGTAATCCCCTTGTTCTGACTCTCGAAACTGCGAGTGGGAGTTGCGGCCAAAAACTCGGCTTTCATAGGCAGAGAGCCACTAATTTGCAGATAAACGGTTTTGCCATCTTTGTCCAAGCGAATAAGGTTGTCGCTGACACGGGTGGGCTTGGCGGGTGTTACCAGCGTCCATGTAATTTGGAGCGGTGTGCCGGGCAAAGACTGAATACGGTCCTCAATGACAACATGGTCGCGGTCTATGAGGGAGAATGCTCGCATGCTACGCCCGACCTGTCCATCGTACATTTTCGTCAGGTCGGAAACGACATAACCGGGGAAACCAGGTTTAGAAATGGGGTCGAAATCGGCCCTTCCCTGAACATTTTGCAACTTTCCGTCGAAGGTGAGCGTGTTGTGACGGAAGTTACTATACCTAAACACCTTCCATCTATCTGAGTTCTGGCTCATATTCCATATATCCATGCCATTGGTTTCCAAACTGTTGTAGTTTTCTCCTCCCAAGTCACACGCCCACATTATACCGTCCATCTCTACAACGAAGCTGCCTACGTCCATGTGTGCGTGAGGAGCACTTGGAGTACCCAACTTGACCCCCAGAAAAGTGGCATCACTCTCCCATCCGCTTCTCATCGCACAGACGGGGGTGACACCGTCATTCTTCCAACAAAGGCTCTCCGCTGGCGAGGACTGAGCGAAGTTGCTCTGGCTTCCCCATAGGATTGCTGCGGGTGCCAAGCGTTGGCCGGAAATGGAACGTACGGATTTCTTTTCCAAAAGTTTCTGCTGATTATACAGAATGCTGGGATTGTTGGTCTTCATATAGAACCACAAAGCAGTGGTGGTAGGCGAGGCACCTGCCCCATTGTCGGCATAGGCAAAAAACTGCAACGAAGGTGTACACATCTGGGTGATATAATCACCTGTGCGCATGAAACCGGGATATTTGGTCAAATCGAAGTCCGTGTGAAATAGTTTCTCTATCGCACCGAGGAACATGACATTGAAGGAGGTGCCGTATTCCCAGTAGCCGCAACCTTCGGGATAGGCACCATCGGGAGCATAGCCTTCGATTGCAAGGGGCATCTTTTCAATGGAACGATTCAGAACCGTTGCAGCTTTCTCGTTATCTATTTCCCACACAGCAATGGCTCCGTAACCAAGGCCGGTATGGCATACCTGGTTCCAATTATTAATGGCATTTATGAACCATGCGTTCTTGGAGAAAGATGGGTCTAAACCTTTTTCGATAATAGCATTCTCGATGATGGTTCGCTCCTGAGGTGTGAGCTTGGCATACAGCCAGTCATAGGCAATGGCTACGCCCAACGTCATCTCAGCGACATCGAGGAAATGGGATGGATTCCAATCAGAAAAGTCAGACACGGTGAGCAGTTCTCGGCGTGCACGCTCCAGGTAACGATTGTCCTTGGTGGTGCGGTAGGCGTAACTCCAGTCAAAGAGACGCTTCAGGGCTTCACGGCTCACACCGAGCAACCTCTTACCTTCCATTTTCCTCTCCAACAAGGGCTTATCCAGCATTTTATCGGCTTCGTCCAGAATGGCTTGGTGGATGGCAAACAACATAGTGTCTTTCTTCACCTGCTTCATCATTTTCTTCTCCTCTCCCTTCTTCAACAACAGACGGGGGTGGGCGGGCATCTTGTAGGACTTGTCAACATACTCCTTACCCATGGAAATGCCAGCGAACACCACGAGGCATATCATACATGTGATAGTGCGTTTCATATTCCGTAAATCAAATATAAATTTTAAAAATACCATTATTTACCTGTAGTCGGTATCGGCTGTTATGCGAAGATTGAAAAGAGGGCCTGCCGTAAAGCCCGGCTTGGCGCGGAATGTGACCTTTACTTGCGATTTTCCACGGGTAAGCACTGTTGGGATAGGATAGATATCGTCCACGAACGTGGTGTGATCCAGACGGTGCAGATTAACATTCATCAAATGCTGGTCATCAACCAGAACCTCAAATTGACTAGTTTCGGGTTCATCGCCCCAATAGGTGCAGATGAGGTTATAGGGACGCTCTTCGTCGGGACGGATGCGCAAAATATAGGAAAAACCTCCTCCGTCCATTGCCTGACGCGATGGTTGTTGACCAAAACAAAAGTAGTTATGAGAAACCAACTTATGGTTGGTACCGGTCAGTAAATGGGCATCCTCATCCGAGTTGTCGCCCACCAAAACACAATCAGTGAAGGCTTGCTTACACTGTTCATATTCCTGTGGCGAGTAAATATTCCAATAGGCAGAAAAGCGGTGATGGTGGCACTGGTAATAAGGTTTGAAAGCCAAAATTGTACCCTCGTCTGTAGGTGCCTTGAAATGCAATGGTTGAGCATCCTGACATATCCATGTGTCTAACTGTTCAAGAGAACCTACGAGCGAAGGAAAATGCCGTATGGGCACATCGCTATGAATATCTCCAGGTATCTCATTCATCCCATCGGTACCCAAATCGGCAGCCAGTAATAGAGGACCATAGCACAGGGAACCATAGTGACGGTCATCGTTGGCCTGACGCACATAGAGCTTGCGCGGCAGGACGAGATCATACTCTTGTCCTGCCCTTACCTTATCAAGCACAAGATAGTTGTCCATACGCCGGGCACCTCTCAACTGTGCATCCTGTGCCCAAGCGGGACAACGCAGATAGACCTTGCCATCAAAAGAACCTTTATGCAGGATGCGTATTTTCACGGTATCGCTCTCGGGCATATCGGTGTCCACCTGCAGGGAGAATCCTTTTTCGCGCCATTCAAGACGTGCTGAGGCATAGAGCGATACGAGCAGATCGTTGTCATTGTGAAAGAACAAATTCTCACCATATTTGGCATGGTTTTCCATACCCGTACCCACGCAGCACCAAAAACTATCAAAGGGCGTACTGTACTGTTTGTAATCACCGGGACGAAGGGCTGTGTAATATGTCACGGCTCCCGGATGGCAGGGGTCAAGAGAAGCCAGAATATGGTTGTATAGAGCCCACTCGGCATAATCGGCATATTCGGTATTACCGCTCAACATGAACAACGTGCGAGTAAGTTTTAGCATATTATAGGTGTTACATGTTTCGGCAGGTGTTGAATCAAGTCGTTTTGTTTCCTGATCAGGATGACCGAAACGCTCGTAGCAACTATTACCGCCATTCGCCAATGTGTGATGGTGCACCACCATGTCCCAAAAATTACGGGCAGCATTGCCATAGACTTCGTTCGCCGTATATACATACTCGCGAGCAGCACCTACGAATTTGGGAATCTGATCGTTAGCATGGCGGTAGGTAATGACGTTCTCGCCAGCTGCTGTGGGATAAATGACATTGATATGGTTAAAACGACGAGCAGCATCTAAATAGTTACGGATGCCTGTGAGCACATAGAAATCAGTCATTACCTCAAGCATACCTCCTTGCTCTACGGCAAGCATGGCCTGCTCCAGGTCGCGGTTGGAGGCCAGCATCATCGAACTGATACTGTCCATAATGGGACGAGCTATCTCCAAGGCTAGTTCTTGGTGGGCATAAAGAACGGCATCACGCAGACCAGCCAGGGTCTTATGTACGACATACCAACTGTTGCCAGCCCGATTGAAATTCCAGGGTTGCTTGGCATCATCGTTGTTGTTCAGCGAGATACTACCGTCACGTAAATCGTTGAGGGACTTCCAAAACTCCTCGTATATGCACCACTTGCCAGGGTTGGCATCACTGCATTTCTTCATTTCACCCAAGGTATATTGAATACGATTGAGGAACTCTGGGTCGCCAGTAGCAGCATAATAGAGGGACAAGGATGACAAGTAATGACCATGATTGAAGCCAACGGAACTCTCCCATCCCTGATAGGTAGGCTTCTTGGGCGTGAGACCGGCATACTCGAAGCGATGCGTAAGGAGTCTATCAGGATCAAGGGACAAGATATAATCCCTATGGTGCATCATCGCATCGTAGAAAGGTGAACCGGGCAACATACGTACTTCCTGAAGAGGAAAAGCTGTCCATTTGTACGGTACTTGCTGACGGCCATAGGATTCCCACTCATCTGCATAACATGTTGTGGGAATGAACAATGCTATAGCAAGGAGGAAAAACAAGAAACGCTCTTTGATGGTCATTCTAATCGTGGTTGTTACAGTTAATATGATTCCGTCTTTTACTTATAGGCACTCATAATCCCAGTCGTCGAAAACCTGCCCCCAGTACTCGTTGACTAGCTGAACGGTGCGTGGGTCATAGGCGTACTTGTTCTTCTTGTAGTCTTTCTTCTGACCTATGTACTCTTGGATAGCAATGCGTGAGTCATCCCATCCTGGCAGGTTAAGCTCACGATAAATGCGCTCTGTCATGCCCAGTGCATCGGCCTCGATATCCTCAAATTTCACCTCGACAAGATGACCCTGTGGCACATTTTTCTTCTGCTCTTGGTAGGCTTGGTAAAGAGCCATATAGTTGCGCAGGATATTATGCTCCATCTGCTCAATACTGATGGTGTGCAGCTCCAAGGGCTTTATTGTGTTGAGGAAGAAATTGCGGGTACTCTCGAAGACCGTATAAGGATTACGAACCAGATAGATGAACTTCGCATCGGGATAGAGTTCCAGAAGTGCTTGTATGCGCCCCGTATGAGGGGGATTCTTGCTCAAATACTGAGTTCCATGTGTATTCCAAAGCGAAATACGCATAAGCTTGTCGAAGGTGGTCTTGAACTCTTGAAGCTCGGAATGTGTGATGTTGCGGAAGGTGAGATAACTGTCACAATACTCCTGCATTCGCTCAGGAAAAAACCAAAAATTGTAATAGTTGATGGGCGTAGAATTGTTTAAGGCGAACTCCTCTTCCTGCGGTAAATCGGGCGACAGCTCCATATTGTCGGTCGGACGCTTGTCGGGCATAATCCACTTCATAACAGGTTTAAAAAGACCCTGCATAGCCATGACATAGTGAGGGAAAACAGTCTGATAAGTGGTCGTGTAACCGAAATGTGTATCGTGAGCGAAAATGTTGTGCACGAAAGTGGTACCACTACGCCAATGCCCGATGATGAACAAGGGATCATATTCAGGTTTCCCCTTGGAGAGAATCTTATTGAAGCGATGCTCCTGAATGGGCACAAGTATGCTGAGGATACGGCAAATGGCCTTTGTCAGGAAAAATTTAACGTCTTTCTCCGGTGCAATGTATTGTCCTTTAGTAATACGCTTGAACGTCCTCCAATCGGCACCGACCAAGGTGTTTACCGGTAGTTTACTAAATTCTAAAAGTCCCATAGTAATCTATTGTTTATTAGGATTAAGAATATTCCATCCTATATCTTTACTTCAAAACTTTCACCTCCAATCCTTGGCGACCAAGTTCGCGCACGGCCGTCTCGATGGCAGGGTAATGTTCTGGGGCAATGCCCAATTTTTTCAGATTGAGCATAGGTACATCAGCCACCTGCAATTCCTCATTCTGCAAGGGGCGTATGATCATACCCACTGCACTGGTATTGTTCGTGATGGGGTCAATGAGGATGAAAGCTCCTGTAGCACGATTCTGGGCATAGGCATCGAAGAAGAGCGTCTTGGCTGTAGTGATACGCACACACCCTATCTCGTTCAGTTTGAAGTCCTCGCCAGGCATTTGCTCCATCGTGTTGACATCTACACGATAATCAATGTCGTTGAGCGTACAACGTGTGGTATTGGTGTTGTGCTTCAAGAAGAACTGCTTGCTCCGATCCATAGGTTCTTCGTCCATCCAAACAAGCATTGTCTGAAAACTGCGGCCGATATGAGGCAAGTTGTCGGGCTTCACGATCATCTCGCCACGGGATATATCTATCTCGTCTTCCAACGTAAGCGTTACACACTGAGGGCAGAAGGCCTCCTGCAATTCGTCATCGTGGGTAACGATACTCTTGACGTGACTATGCTTCATGCTGGGCAAAGCTATGACCTCGTCACCCTGATGGATGACACCGCTGGCAATCTTGCCACAGAACCCACGGAAGTCGAGATTAGGACGAAGCACGTACTGTACAGGGTAACGGAAATCGTCCATGTTGCGATCGCGATGGATAGGCACAGTCTCCAGGTACTCCAGCAGACTAGTACCAGTATACCAGGGCGTACGTTCGCTCTTCTCCACCACATTATCACCCTCAAGGGCCGACAAGGGGAAACAGACAACATCCTCGATGCCCAACTGGGCGGTAAGGGACAGGTACTCATCTTTTATCTTATTGAAGACACCAAGAGAAAAGTCCACAAGATCCATCTTGTTCACTGCCAATACAATGTGTTTGATTCCCAGTAGGCTGACAAGGAAGGTATGACGGCGAGTCTGAGTAATGACTCCCGTACGTGCATCGACCAAGATAATGGCCAGATTGGCTGTGGAACCACCGGTAATCATATTGCGCGTATATTGCTCATGTCCCGGAGTATCGGCTATAACGAATTTACGTTGGTTAGTACTGAAGTAGCGATAAGCCACGTCGATGGTGATACCTTCTTCTCGTTCGGCCTTCAACCCATCTAGCAACAAGGCATAGTCAATCTGACCTGCCCCGGCATTGCCCACACGTTTGGAGTCGCGTTCCAATGCCTGCAATTGGTCTTCGTAGAGTTTCTTGCTGTCAAAGAGAAGACGTCCTATGAGCGTGCTCTTTCCGTCATCTACGGAACCAGCAGTAAGCAGTCGCAACAAGTCCTTCTTCTCGTCTGCATCCAAGAATGCCTTAATATCGAGTTCTTTATCGTTCATAATTCAAATTAAAAGTATCCTTCCCGTTTTTTCTGTTCCATAGAGGCCTCTTGGTCGAAATCTATCACACGGGTGGTGCGCTCGCTCTTGGTGGTGGTCATCATCTCCTCCACAATCTCCTCTATCGTAGTGGCAGTGCTCTCCACGGCTCCTGTCAATGGCCAACATCCCAAAGTACGGAAACGAACCATACGAGGTTTTACCAATGGTCGCAGGTTGGCAGGCAGACGGTCATCGTCAGCCATAATGAGATTGCCATCCAGCTCGACACAAGGGCGTACCTTGGCATAATAAAGGGGTACGATAGGAATGTTCTCCAAACGAATGTACTGCCAGATGTCCAGTTCCGTCCAGTTGCTTAGGGGGAAGACACGAATGCTCTCGCCCTTATGGATACGGCTGTTATAGATGTCCCATAGTTCAGGACGCTGATTCTTGGGGTCCCACTGGTTGAACTGGTCACGGAAAGAAAAGATACGCTCCTTAGCACGGGATTTCTCCTCATCGCGACGAGCACCTCCAAAGGCGGCATCGAACTTGTACTTGTTCAACGCGTCCAATAGGGCCTTTGTCTTCATCAGGTCAGTATGCACTTTGCTGCCGTGGGTAAAGGGACCTACGCCCGCACGGAACGCCTCCATATTACTCTCCACAATCAGGTTCCAACCGAATTTCTTGGCATAGTTGTCGCGGAACTCTATCATTTCGCGAAATTTCCACTTACTGTCGATATGCATCAGCGGGAAGGGCACCTTACCAGGGGCAAAAGCCTTCTCTGCCAGACGTACCATAACGCTACTGTCCTTTCCGATGCTGTACAACATGACAGGATTTTCGAACTCAGCAGCCACTTCGCGTATGATGTGGATACTTTCGGCTTCCAGTTCCTGAAGATGACTTAAACTATATTCTACCATTATTCGTTATCAACTGTTTTTGGCTGTTATTTATCAGGTCCACAACGGACTGCACGCATTCCTGAAGAGTCAATACGCTGGTGTCTATGCTCAAGTCGGGATGCTCGGGAGCCTCGAAAGGGGCACTGATGCCCGTAAAGTTCTTCACCTCTCCCCTACGCGCCCTCTGATAGAGCCCTTTCACATCGCGTCGCTCACACTCCTCGACGGGAGTGCTCACATACACTTCCAGAAAATCCTGATCACCCACAATCTGACGGGCCATACGACGTATCTCCTGCGTGGGGCTCACGAAACACGCCAACGTTACGATGCCCGTATGCACGAAAAGCTTGCCTATCTCAGCTATGCGACGGATGTTTTCACGCCTGTCTTCGGCAGTAAAACCCAGGTTGCTGTTGATACCGGCACGTATGTTGTCACCGTCCAGGATACGGGTTAAGATGCCACGGGCGTGCAACTCTCGTTCCACGCCCATAGCTACTGTACTTTTGCCACTGCCACTCAAACCCGTAAACCACACCAAGATGCCATGCTGGCCAAGAAGATGTTCTTTATCCTGACGCGTCATCATCTGATCGTATATAGGATATATATTTTCTTCCATTCTGCACTTGGGATTAGGGCGACTTATCAGACTGCGGGCAAAGGCTATTTTAATATTCGTTCCAACTCTTGATAGCAATATCTTCCTGCTTCATTGTACAGAAAGCCTCGATAAATGCACTTGCCAGTCGAGCATTGGTAATCAGAGGAATATTATGGTCGATGGCACCACGGCGGATACGGTAGCCGTTGGACAACTCACGAGTAGAGTGGTTCTTGGGAATGTTGACGATCAGTTCGAAACG
Organism: Bacteroidaceae bacterium; assembly: GCA_045617645.1. Classification (GTDB taxonomy): domain Bacteria; phylum Bacteroidota; class Bacteroidia; order Bacteroidales; family Bacteroidaceae; genus Physcousia. The sequence goes on from JAZLIY010000010.1 coordinate 62,695, forward strand.
GTGATCGGCAATCATCTGCATCACGTTCTCGCGACCTTCCACGTTCTCGTCGGGCCAGCTTACAGCTATGGCCTTAGCACCATTCTCGTTCAGGAAACGGGCTGTTCCTTCGCTGGCATAGATAGTATAGCCGGCTTTCGCCAACATACGGGCACCATCCAGCATAGCCACTTTCTCCTTGGCTTCACCAGTGGAAAGCATGATGCCTTTCTCTTTGGAGGGTATTTTGTATCCAGTGGCGATGAGGGCATTCAGCAATGCTTCCTCGTAAGTGTCGCCCAGGCAACCGACCTCACCCGTTGAACTCATGTCAACACCCAGCACTGGGTCTGCATTCTGCAAACGGGCAAAGGAGAATTGGCTGGCCTTGACGCCCATGCGGTCGATGTCGAAGGCACTCTTGTCGGGTTTAGAATATGGTGCATCCAACATGATGCGGGTAGCTGTGTCGATAAAGTTACGCTTGAGTACCTTGCTGACAAACGGGAAGGAACGGCTGGCACGCAGGTTGCACTCAATAACCTTCACATCGCGACCCTTTGCCAGATATTGGATATTGAAGGGACCTGAAATGTTCAGCTCCTTGGCTATGGCGCGTGATATTTTCTTTATCTGACGAGCCGTAGCGAAACTCAACTGCTGAGCGGGGAATACCATGGTAGCGTCACCAGAGTGAACACCGGCAAACTCCACATGTTCGGAAATACCGTATTCCACTATCTCGCCGTGCTGTGCCACAGCATCGAACTCTATCTCGTTGGTCTCCTGCATGAACTGACTTACCACAACAGGGTATTCCTTGCTCACGTCGCTGGCCATGGCCAGGAAACGTTCCAGTTCTTCGTCGTCGTAACATACGTTCATGGCAGCACCGGACAGCACGTAAGAGGGACGTACCAAAACAGGATACCCCACCTCACCTACGAACTCCTTTACATCGTCCATAGAGGTCAGAGCCCTCCATCTGGGTTGGTCGATACCCAGTTGATCCAGCATGGCAGAGAACTTGTTGCGATTCTCGGCACGGTCAATACTCAACGGAGAGGTTCCCAGGATGGGTACTGACTGGCGATACAGTTTCATGGCCAGATTGTTGGGAATCTGACCACCGGTACTTACGATGACACCCTTCGGAGATTCCAGATCAATGACATCGAGTACGCGCTCGAACGACAACTCGTCGAAATACAGGCGGTCGCACATATCATAGTCCGTAGATACCGTTTCGGGGTTATAGTTGATCATGATGGACTTGTACCCCAATTTGCGAGCCGTCTGGATGGCATTGACAGAACACCAGTCAAACTCTACGCTGGAGCCGATGCGATAAGCACCTGAGCCCAGCACGATGACAGACTTCTCATTGTTATAATAGTTGATGTCGTAGCCCTCTACGGCGTATGTCATATACAGGTAATTCGTCAAATCGGGATGCTCGGATGCTACCGTAGGAATTCTCTTCACGGCAGGCAGGATGCCATTCTTCTTACGGTAATTTCTTACGGCCAGGTTCTCCTTCTCCATATTACCCTGCTTTGTCTTCAGCACGAAACGGCCAATCTGGAAGTCGGAGAAGCCGAGTATCTTGGCTTGCTTCAGAACATCAACAGGCAATTCTTCCAATGAATTATAGCCCTCCAGGATGTGCTTGTAGCGCACAATGTTCTGCATACGTTCGATGAACCAAGGGTCGATTTTCGTCAGGTCAAAGATCTGCTCTACGGAATAGCCCTCTTCCAATGCCTGGGCAATGGCAAAGATACGCAGGTCGGTGGGGTTGGCCAATTCATCGTCCAGATTGTCGAAATGGATATGCTCGTTACCCACGAAACCATGCATGCCCTGACCTATCATACGCAAGCCCTTTTGCAGAATTTCCTCGAAACTGCGTCCGATGGACATGATTTCGCCCACAGACTTCATGCTGGAACCGATCTTACGGCTTACACCGGCGAACTTGGTGAGGTCCCAACGAGGAATCTTGCAGATGAGGTAGTCAAGCGAAGGAGCCACATAGGCGGAATTTGTCGTTCCCATCTCACCTATCTGGTCCAGGGTGTAGCCCAGGGCTATCTTGGCTGCCACGAATGCCAGGGGGTAACCGGTGGCCTTGGAAGCCAAAGCAGATGAACGGCTCAGTCGGGCATTGATCTCGATGATACGGTAATCGTTCGTCTCGGCATTGAAGGCATACTGGATATTGCACTCACCCACCACATTCAAGTGGCGTACGCACTTCACGGCCAAATCCTGCAACATCTTCACCTGTTCATCGGTCAGAGAGCAAGTGGGCGCTACCACGATAGACTCACCCGTATGGATGCCCAGAGGGTCGAAGTTCTCCATGCTGGCCACAGTAAAACAATGGTCGTTGGCATCGCGTATCACCTCGAACTCTATCTCCTTCCATCCCTTCAGACTTTCTTCGACCAACACCTGGGGAGCAAAGGTAAAGGCACTCTCTGCAATCTCGATGAAATGCTTCTCATCGGGACATACACCGCTGCCCAGTCCGCCCAGGGCAAAGGCAGAACGTATCATGATGGGATAGCCGATGCTGCGGGCTGCCGCAATGGCCTCTTCCATAGATTCGCAAGCATGGCTGACGGGCACTTTCAGGTCAACCTTCTGCAGTTCCTTTACGAACAGGTCGCGGTCTTCGGTATTCATGATGGTCTCCACACTGGTACCCAGTACCTGAACACCGTATTCACTCAGCACGCCCGACTTGAACAGCTCGATACCGCAGTTCAATGCTGTCTGACCGCCAAAAGCCAGTAGGATGCCGTCGGGACGTTCCTTCTTGATGATTTCCGTAACAAAATATGTGTTGACAGGCAGGAAATATACCTTGTCTGCAATACCTTCACTCGTCTGAATCGTAGCAACGTTGGGATTTATCAGGACAGAGTAGATACCCTCTTCCTTCAGAGCTTTCAGCGCTTGACTTCCAGAATAGTCAAATTCGCCGGCCTGGCCGATCTTCAATGCGCCAGAGCCCAATACGAGAACTTTTTTGAGTTGCATAGTAAATGTGTTTATATCGTTATCTTTTTTTATTCGTTCACAGGGTCGGGAAATGCCCTACTCTAAATCTTGGCAAAGATACGAATAAGCGAGCGCAATTCAAAAGAAAAATGTTTTTTTTTGCATTACCGGACGGAAGTATTTTTCAGCCGACAGGTCAGAGATATCATTTTATCAATATCCGTGCTTTTTGTTTCCTCCTCCGTCTTTACAGAAGGAATCCCCGCCTGTTCTGCCAGACGGGGATTCCTACATGTCATATACCCTGATTGTATATATTTTTATATGTCATTAAATTTTAGGTAGTTTCCAGGGTTCACGATAGGTCTTGCACAACAGGGCATCTGCCTCGGAATCGTTGAATGTGGTACCGTCCCAAGTCAGTTTCTTGCCTGTACGATAGGCAATGTTGCCCAATTGAGAGAACTTGGCAATGTGCGCACCGATCTCGATGCTGGCATTCGTATTCGGATTGCGTGACTTGATGCACTCCAGATGGTTCTTTACGTGCAGGTTCAGACCGCCTTCTCCGTATGCCTTGTGCAGTTCCACGGGTTCCATACGCTTGTTGCCGCTCACGTCCTCGGGAATAACTTCCCAACCGCCACGATCCACAACCAATGTTCCGTTTTCGCCTACGAAGGCCACACCATGCGTACGACCGTAAGCTCCGTCGTTGATACCGATGGCATGATCCCACAGCACCGTGAAGTCATTGAACGTATAGACGGTCTGCAACAGGTCGGGTGTCTCACAGGCATCATCGGGATAACCGAACTTACCACCGGAGGCCATAATGGAATTGGGAGTTGTAACGTTCATACCATACAGGGCATAGTCCAACAGGTGAACACCCCAGTCGGTCATCAACCCGCCAGCATAATCCCAGAACCAGCGGAAGGTAAAATGGAAACGGTTCGGGTTGAACGGACGCTTGGGAGCCGGGCCCAGCCACATATCGTAATCCACGCCTTCGGGAGCAGGACAATCAGGCTTAACGGGAATGGAGGGGCACCATCCCTGATAAGAGAACACACGCACGGTACGGATCTTGCCCAGTTTTCCGCTGTGGACAAAATTAACAGCATCCTGCCAGTGGGGATCACTGCGTTGCCATTGTCCCACCTGAACTACACGGTTGTATTTCTTTGCGGCACGAACCATGATGTTACACTCCTCTATGCTGTTGCCCAGAGGTTTCTCGCAATATACGTCTTTGCCAGCCTCACACGCAGCCACCATTTGCAAGCAATGCCAATGGTCGGGAGTACCTACGATGACGATATCTATGTCCTTATTGTCGATAAGCTTACGCCAGTCTTTGTACAGATGCTTTACCTTCTTGCCCTGAATTTTCTCTGCATCAGCAGCTCTGCGATCAAGGACACTCTGATCCACGTCGGCCAATGCGATACAATCAACTTCCGGATTTCTTAGGAAAGCCTCCAAATCACCGAATCCCATACTATTGCACCCTATCAGTCCCACATGGATCTTGTCGTTGGCTCCGACTTTCTTGCCGGCGGCACGCAACAAGATAGGACTGATGCTCATGGCCGCACTCATCGTGGTGGCACGTGTGATAAAATCTCTTCTTGTCATAAAGTGTTAGTGTTAGATGTGTATAAAATATAATTTTCGTATTCTATCGGACCAGGTCGCGCGACAGGATCGGGCGCAGCACCTCGTTGCCCTTGGCAAACTCCACGGCCAGTTCCTGTCCCGAATAGTTCTCGTAGTATTCCACCACGATGGTATGCTCACCCTCGGTCAGATCTACCACGCCATATTTTGTAAGCGTAGAGTGCGAACCGTCGTTGTCCACCGCCAGCTTGCCGTCAATCAGCAACTTCCCGCCGTCGTCCGAGGTCAGGGCGAACTTATAGCTTCCGGCCTCCTGTATTTGCAGGTGAGAAGTGTAGAGGATGGCAAAGTGGTCCTCGTCGGTCTTCACGGGAACGTTGTTCAGGGAGAAGTTGTCCACATACCCCTCTTCGTCGGGCTTGCCCAACTTGGAGAAGTCAGGTACCACCTCATCCATATAGTTGCGGAACAGGCGGAAAGCCACCGGCGATTCCCCGCTTGCCTTCCCGGCATCCAGGAAATTCGTCGTCGTCTCGCTATAGCATCCGTTCTTATAGGCCACGGTACGTATCATGGCAGCCTCCGTCAGCGAGAAAGGTCCCTCGTAGCGGATGGACTCCTTGGTCGGCTCCGAACCGTCCAGCGTGTAGTAGATCTCGGCTCCTTCGGTGTCGCAGGTCAGTGTCACCTTGTCGTCCGCCTTCAGCACTCCGCGGAACGGAGTCATCATGGGGATAGGCACGTAGAACAGGGAATCCTTCGGTTCGAAAGCCTCCTTCAGGAAGCGGCCACGGCAGGAACCTGGCATCTCCACGCCCAGCAGTCCGCCGATGGTGCTTGCCACGTCGTAGTTCATACCCGGAGTAGCAATGTACTTACCCTTCGTTACTCCCTTGCCATACAGCAGGATGGGAATCTCAAGCTCAGCCTGACTGTCGCCACCGTGACTGAACTTGTTGCCGCCATGGTCACCCGTAACGATAACCACGACATCGTCCATCAGCCCCTTTTCCTCCAGGGCATTCACCAGCTTGCCCACCAGTTCATCGACATGCTTTATCTCCTCCATGTCCTCCGGGCTCTCGTTGCCATACGTATGGCCCACCTCGTCCAGGTATCCCAGATAGACATACATGAATTCCGGCTGATCCTGCAGATAAGCCTCGATGGCAGCGTCCATCACCTTGTCGTCCTCTTCACAGTTCTCTATGGCCAGCGACTTGTCAAAGCGGGACGTGTCGTACATACGGTCCTGACTTGCCCAGTCGTAGAAGGCATACACCTTGTATTCGGGATGCTGGTCCTTGATATCGTCGAAGATCGTAGGGAACTTCCCCTGCTGGTTCTTTATGGCCGGTTCTATCGCGCGCGTCTCGTACGTCCAACTATTGTCCGTCACTCCGTGAATCTCAATGGGTGCACCGGACAAGAGGGTCATCCAGTTCTGACTGCTCGAAGTCTCACGCACGCAACGGGAATGCAGCTGCAAGGCGCCGTTCTCTATCATACGGTTCATGTTAGGCGTTTCGCCACGCTGCAGATGAGCCGCACCCAGACAGTCAACACCCACCAGAATAACATGCCCGGCACGAGGTTGCTTGTCCTGACAGCATGAACTCATCATCAAGGCTAAAACCAGCCCCAGAAATAAACAAAAATTCTTTTTCATATACCTATTTTATATACATTATGACTACTTTTCCGACAAAGATACGAATAAACGAGCGATTTGCCAAATTTTGTGCAAACCGAATGCAGAAGAATTTATTCTTATGCTGAGGTGCAGCCAAAATTCAACGATAGTTAAATTTATTTGTGCAAATCCGAATGCAGAAGAATTTATTCTTATGCTGAGGTGCAGACTGCTGAAAACGGAGTATATCCACCCACCCAAAACGGGGATATCCGTTCACTTTTCTGACTCTTTATCCTAATGGCGATGCAAAATTAATCATTTTTCTCGGTTTCTGTACATTTTTGATTGCCTTTTTGACGTAGAGAGGC
>JAZLIY010000011.1:0-66404 GCA_045617645.1 Bacteroidaceae bacterium
GACCTGAAGGCCATTCCCACCCTTTACCTACTGGATAAAGAGAAGAAGGTGATACTAAAAGATACCACACTGGATGATATACTAAAACTCCGCCTAAGTTACGTGATGTAACGTAAGCGGTTTTATTATCAATTTACTTAACTTCAAAGACGGCTGACTCGGATAGAGCCAGCCGTCGATTTTTTCGTGATAGCCGTACTGTCTATGTCTATTTCAGTACGTTGCGGCAGAATTCCTGTGATATACAAACAAAACTACGATTTGTAATTCCGAATGGACATTCTGGGATAAAACGGGGGACATGTTGGCGTTTTCTAAAAATGTGGTAGTTTTGTCGCCAAATTACGAATTGTGTCTTACTGAGAAACAAAGAGGGTTCCAAACATCACATCTTTAATCCCCTTATTATCTTACGGTTTTCACGTGCAATGGCTGGTGTCTGTAACTTGTTCAGATAGATGCGTGTGGTGCGTTCACTGGCATGTCCCATTGCCTCGCTGATGATGCCCACGGGAACATGACACTTCAGAGCAGTGGATGCCCAACTATGACGGGCAACGTAGGAGGTAAGGGGATGTTTTTGGTTCGTACGTGCAGCAATCTCCTTCAAACATTGGTTGTAGCAGGCGAGGACACTCTGATACTGACGGTAGGCAATACGTTCTTCCGTACTGCTCAGGATGGGGAAGAGATAGGGAGAATCGGGACGCTGGTAACGAAGAATTATCGACATCATGACCGGCTCCAGATACACGGACACCACACGCCCGGTTTTCCGGCGCCTGTACTGCAGGACATTGTCCGTAAGGTCTTCCCTGCGAAGAAATGCCAGATCTACGAAGGCCATTCCCTGTGCCATAAAGGAAAAAAGGAATAGGTCGCGGAACAAGGCCTTTTGGGGAGATCCGGACAAGTCGAGGCATTGTATCCGCTGCAAGGCGTTCATGTCTATGGCACGTTTCCGTGTTTCCGCCACTCGCGTATAAAGGCCGTCGAAAATACCGCATCGCACACGAATACCACGGGTACGGGCTTCGTTGCACAAGGCGCGGAGCACACGATTGTAGAAGGAGATGGTATTCAACTGTAACCCTTTCCTCATCAGCCATTCGTTGTAAGCCAATAACATGGGATGATCCAACTGTCCGAAAGACAACTCACGATTACCAAAGAAACGTTGGAAACTTCGCTTCGTACTCTGATAATGATGCACTGTGGCATACTGCCGGTTGATTTGGAACTCTCGGATTCGGGTCTCGAAGAACACCCATAAAGAAGAATCTTTTTTTTTCATATACCTTATTATATTTATATGTGAAACAACATGAACAACGTCTTTCGTGGATGCAAACGACGGAGAAAATAATTTGCATTAGCAAAAATATGGTATTTGGTGGACATCTACAACACCTACGAATAAAAAGCCCTACCTATCGTCGGGGTCTCTACAGGACATTGGCCAACCATGCGATTCAACTTTCATTTTTCACATTTGTATGCCTAAGAATTTGAAGTCTAGAGTAAATTCATTATCTTCGCATCCGAAAACTGATTATTATAATAATAAGGTATGAAAAGAATAGCTTTTAGTCTGATGGCGGCATCGCTACTGACGATGGCGATGTCCGCCTCCTGCACCAACAGAGGAAAAGTGAAAGATTCGTTTGTAATGCCCGAGATGCCTCCCTTCCCCGCAATACCGGAGGCAAAGGGACCGGGGGAAGTGGAACCTGCCAACCAGGACAGTTTCCCGGAGGTACAACTGGACATTCCCATCCACGAGGGGCCCTTCCAGCCCAACTGGGCTTCCATAGAGGAGAACCACCCAGGTACGCCCCAATGGCTGAGGGACTCCAAGTTCGGCATCTGGGTGCATTTCGGCCCTCAGGCTGCCGGAGAAAGCGGTGACTGGTATGCACAGAAACTGTACAACCCGAAATTTCCCGCCTATGCCAATCATCTGAAACGGTTCGGACATCCCTCGGAGGTGGGCTACAAGGATGTGCTGCATACGTGGAACCCAGACAAACTGGATCCAGAATACCTGACGGCTCTCTACAAGAAAGCAGGTGCCCGCTTCTTGATGATACAAGGGGTACACCACGACAACTTCGACCTATGGAACTCGCGCTACCAACCATGGAACTCGGTGAACATCGGTCCCAAACGTGACCTGCTGGGCGAATGGGACAAGGCTTGCCAGAAGCACGGCATGCACTATGGTGTGACGTTCCACCACGAATACACCTGGTGGTGGTGGCAGACGGCCTTCTGTGCGGATGCCGAAGGAGAAAAGGCAGGGGTGCCCTACGATGGCAACCTGACACTGGAAGACGGAAAGGATACCTGGTGGGAAGGGTACGACCCCAGGTTGCTCTACGGCATCGACCTGCGTGAGTACAGGACCGTATATGACGTGCTGCAACGCGGACCTGCCGGACTGGCTCCGGGTATTTTCTACCGTCATCTGGACTTCGCCAAATGGTTTGCCACACAATGGGCGCTACGCATAATGGACGTTACGACCAACTACAACCCGGACTTTATCTATACAGACGGTACGGTACAGGGACCTTTCACGGGCGAGGGTACGGGCATGGGCTACAAGTGCAATGCCATGCAGACGGTAATGGCGGACTTCTACAACAACACCCTGAGGAAGCGTGGCAAGGTGGATACATTCAGCATCATAAAATTCCGCAGACCAACGAACGGGGCTGTGAACACGGCAGAGTTTGAATTTCCGGACAACATCATCTCCGACCAGGCCTGGATACGCGAGGCTCCCATCGGTGACTGGTTCTATGCACCGGGATTCGTATATGACTCCCGATCCATCATCCGCTACATCGTAGAGGCGGCATCGCGCGACGGCAACGTGGCCATCAACATCTGCCTGCGTCCCGACGGAAGCATCGAGGATAACTGCGTGAACATGCTGGGCGAGATAGGTGAATGGATGAAGCAGAACGGGGAGGCCATCTACGGCAGCAAGGCCTGGACAACACTGGGCGAAGGTCACATAAACGAGGACGGCAGAATGCGCAAGATGCCGGGCGGTGGTATCGGGCAGATACATGCCGACTTCCAGTTCGACCTGGAGGACATCCGCTTCACTGTGGGCAAGAACAATGCGCTCTACGCGTTCAGCATGGCAATGCCCGAGGGCGGACAAGTCATCCGAATAAAGTCCATGGGCTCTGCATCGGAGCACATGAAGGAGGCCGTGAAAAAAGTTTCCCTGCTGGGCTACAAGGGCAAGCTGGAATGGAAACAGACACCGGAAGCATTGGAGATCACCTTCCCGGCAGACGTCAAGCTGAAATCAGTGGCTGTATTCAAGGTACAATAAGAACTATTCAAGGAGGGCCTGGGCACGTTCCAGGTCTTCTTCGTTTACCAGGAGATCCACACTACCCCACCCTGCGGTGTTGCCGCCATACAGGCCACCCATGCGCTCGTTGGCCAGCATTGAGGGTATGCCTTCGGATTCCAGACGTCCCTTTATCAGGTTGGCCTGAAAACTGTTGTCGCACGATACCAGTTTTACGATCTTTCCCATATCTGATTTATTTTTAGCGTTATAGAATTACATTGCTTTTTGCACCGTCGTAAACCGTCCGCTGAGCCAGGGTACTTTCTCGAAATAAGGTACGAACCAGGTACACTGGGCGAAAATGACGGGTGCCAGAAGGATAGCCTCATCGGCATGACCATAGATACTATGACCGAAACTGAGGTGGGTAAACTTCCAGATATACAACAGGGGATAATGGCACAGGAAATAGACCATGGAATGCCGTCCGATATAACAGAGTACAGGGATGCGGGGCAGACGGACCGTGAGCAACACGCCGGACAGTCCGCACAGAATGAGCACGGTATTCACCATCGTGGGAATGAAATCGCCGGTAAAACGATTACTGCTCATCGTATATTCTCCGTGCCACAGCACATTGCCAACGGCAAAAGCCACGACCATAAGGCATGAGATGGCGCACATAAGACGACGGTCCATCGTGCGCATAACCCACCCCCACAGGCGACCAAGATAGAAAAAGAAGACACCCATAAACAAGTTGTCGAGGCTCAGCCACAGGGGATTGCCGAATACCCAGCAAAGATAACTGAGCAAAGGAAAAGAGAGGACGACCCAATGCAAGTGGGGGACCTTCTCCATAAAATGCACGACAAGGTAGCAGACGAAGAAGGAGAACAGGAACCAGTCGGGGGCATTGCCGTAAAAGGAGCTGGTATCCCATATATGACTCCATTCCAAGGGTTCCACGGGTTTGTGATAGCGATCCATCAGAAAGGGCAGAAAGGCAAAATAAACCAGATCGGCCAATAAACCGCAAGTGAGATAGGGAATGAAGAGACGCTTGACCCTATCCAAGAAATAGGCACGGCTGTCGCCCGACACAGACTTGTTGAAATACCCGGCCTTGAAAAAGAAGAAACTCATGAAGAAGAAACTCCATTCCATAACCGCCTTCCACCAGTCTTGTTCAACCTGATTGGTGAACTGCATGATGTGGAGCATCACCATCCTGACGATGCACACACCACATAACAGGTCGAAAGCATGATTACGAGCCGTCATTATGAATTATGCATTACTATCTGCTGGACCAACCGGTCGCTTTTTCCGCTTACCACCTTACGACAGAACATCTTGCCACTCTCCATCAGACGGTCATAATCCGTCTCGTCCAGGACACGGACTACAGGGTCGTAGTCGATAAAGTGCAGAGGAGTGAGAGCTGCCAGTCCCGGATATTCACCCTCCGTCAGGATACATTTGTTGGCCCACCGAGGAGTATTGAAGGCGATAGTCTGTATCACCGTTTCCGCCGGACAGAAACTGTCGCGGAAATAACGACGTATGCTCTCTTCGTGTTCATAGATAGTCTGGACATAATCGGCCAGTTCCTCGGAAATGCACCACCAGGCACTACCCTTGTAGAGTTTCCAAAGCAGACCGTTCATCTCGAAATGAAGTTCCTTGCGAATACCGAAGAAGCGAGAGGTCCTACGCAGGAAAGCCGCCCAACGACGATTGCGACGGAAGGGACGAGGTACGGTGTATGACTCGCGCTGACCGGCACTGAGCAGAGGCGTGTCCATACAGTAACCCTGCAGAGTCTCCCTGTCTTTCTGCTCCTCTATCCACTCTGTTATGCGCTGGGGCGACCAGAGGGGGAAATCCATTCCGCTGAGGAAGAAGATCCGATGGAAATGACGAGGGAAACGGACAGCCGCACGCATCAGGTTCATCTGATAGTCCACCTCCGTCAGGGTACCCCACACCACATCCACCCGTTTCTCTATGAAATGGACACGGGGCGAGTCAATCTGTTCCGTGAAGGCTGACAGGTCGGATTTACGGTCTATATGAATGAAAAACTCGGCATCGGGATGCAGAGCCTCTATGAGGCGCTTCAACTGGGGAGCATCCGTATGGGCCGATATCAAATAAGCTATGTTCATAATCATTTATTACGAAAAAGAAATTCCACGCTCTCCCTCATAATCCTGGCTCCGCTCAACCACAGGACACCGGCATAAAGGAAGGCTGTTGCCAGCACCTTGGATACCAGCAAGAGGCAAGGGTTTTCGATGGGGCGGGTCAACCACCATACGGTCACCATAACGGCCACGCTAAGCAGCAGGAACGGACATACATCCAAGAGTGCCTGCCACAGACGCAGACCGATAAGACGCCAGGCGAAATATTGCCATACGCCCAACCACAGGGCGTTGATGCAAACGAAATAGACGACCATCGTCATCATACCGTATGGATGCAAGACCACCAGTCCCACCAGGATTAGGATGCTGAGGCAGAACGTGCTCCACAGGTTTATCTGACTGCGTCCCTGACTGATGACCATATTGGCATACAGCGTCATCAGGGGATAGATAGCTCCATACAGGCTGAGGATGCTCAGCAGCACAGCACTCTCCAACCATTTCTGGCCAAAGAGAACGAACAACAGTTCACGTGCAATGAATCCCATACCCAAAAGGCAGGGAAAGGAGACGAAGGAGACGAAGCGCAACATCTTGCGGAAAACATGCACGTAGCGTTGCTTCTCTTCCCGCACCTGCGACAAGACAGGCTGTTCCACTCCAGTCAACATACCGTTTATGGTATTGCTGCACATATCGTTCCACTTGCGTGCATTGCCATAGATTCCCGCTGTATAGTCGCCATAGAACTTACCCAACAGGAAACTGAATGCATTGCTGCTCAGCGTATTCACGACATTCGTAAGCAACAACTTTCCGCTGAAACCGAACATACGCCACGCAGGAGCCATGTCGATATGCAACGAGGGACGCCAGGGGGAATAATACCAATTCATCAAGGCCACAACCAAGATGAACAGGATGTTCTGGGTGGCCATGCCCCAATAGGCAAAGCCGTTCCATGCCATGAGCAGGCCCACGGAGTTGGAGATGATAAGCGATGTGATGGCTATGATGCACGACTGCTTGTTCATCAGATGGATGAACAGATATGCCCGTTGCACGGTACCCAGACTGCTGATAAAGAAACCCAGGAACAGGTAACGACTCAGGGGCAAGAGAGCCGGATCATCGTAGAAACGGGCAATGAGGGGAGCACAGAAGAACAGGATGACATACAGCAGGGCGCTGACGCTGACATTGAACCAGAACACCGCATTATAGTCGCGGTGCGTAGGTTCTTTCAGATTGCACAAGGCAGCTGTGAATCCACTTTCCTGCAAGGTGCTGGCCAAATTGGCGAACACCATCAGCATACCAATCTTGCCATAGTCGCCAGGTGTCAGCAAGTACAGGAAGGCTATCCCGAACAGGGTTCCCAGCAACTGCACCATACCGTTGTTGAGGCCTCCCCACAGAAGCCCCCTGGCAGTACGCTCTTTCAGGCTTCTCTCCGGCATAGGCTATCCAACCTGACTGCCCCCCTTCACTTCTTCCAGGGTGGTGGTCACGCTCAGGTCACCGTTGTAATTAACGGCCGACAGAATCATACCGCAGCTTTCCTCACCCATCATCTGACGAGGAGCCAGGTTGGCCACGAAGAGAACTCGCTTGCCAACCAGTTGCTCTGGCTCGTACCATTGGGCAATGCCGCTCAGGATAGTACGGTCCTTACCACTGCCGTCGTCCAGGATGAACTTCAATAGTTTCTTGCTCTTCTTCACCTTCTCGCAGGACTTCACCAGTCCCACACGGATATCCAGTTTCTCGAAGTCCTCGAAAGGAATATTCTCCTTTACCGGAGCAGCCTTATAGGCAGCTTCTTCGTTGGCCTTTATGGTAGCAGCCAGTTTGTCCAGTTGCTGCTGGATGACATCATCCTCTATCTTGCTGAACAGCAGGGAAGGCGTTCCCAACTGCTTGCCAGAAGGCAACAGTTCGGTGCTGCCCAGGTTTTCCCAGCAGAACTCGTCCATGCACAGCATCTCGCGCAGACGCTTGCTGCTGAACGGCAGGAAGGGCTCAAAGGCGATGGCCAGGTTGGCCGTCAGTTGCAGACTCAGGTAAATAATGGTCTTCACGCGTTCCGGGTCAGTCTTTATCACCTTCCACGGTTCACAGTCGGCAATGTACTTGTTGCCGATGCGGGCCAAGTTCATAGCCTCCTTCTGTGCCTCGCGGAACTTGAAGTTCTCCAACAGGTTCTCCAACCGCTCCTTCATACCCTGGAATTCTGCCAACGTCTCGCGGTCATAGTCGTTCAGCTCACCGCAGGCGGGCACGACACCTTCGTAGTACTTCTGTGTCAATTGCAAGGCACGGTTCACGAAATTACCGTAGATGGCCACCAATTCGTTGTTGCAACGCGCCTGATAATCGGCCCAAGTAAAGTCGTTGTCCTTCGTTTCGGGAGCATTGGCGGTAAGCACATAGCGCAGTTCATCCTGACGGTTCGGCAATTCCTCCAGGTATTCGTTCAGCCAGACGGCATAGTTCTTGGATGTGGAAATCTTATTGCCTTCCAGGTTCAGGAACTCGTTCGACGGTACGTTGTCGGGCAGGATATAGTCACCGTGTGCTTTCAGCATCGCCGGGAACACGATACAATGGAACACGATGTTGTCCTTGCCGATGAAATGCACCAGACGTGTCTCGGGATCCTTCCACCACGTTTCCCAACTGCCCAGCTCGGGATGAGCATCGCACAGTTCCTTCGTATTAGAGATATAGCCGATGGGAGCATCGAACCATACATAGAGGACCTTGCCGTCGGCTCCCTCCACGGGAACGGGGATACCCCATTCCAAGTCACGCGTCACGGCACGTGGGCGCAGACCACCGTCCAGCCAGCTCTTGCACTGACCATAAACATTGCTCCTCCACTCCTTGTGTCCCTCCAGGATCCACTTCTCCAACCACTCCTGATCCTTATCCAGGGGCAGGTACCAGTGTTTCGTCTCCCTCTTCACCAAGGGGTTGCCTGTCTCGGCATTATACGGATTAATCAGTTCCTCCGGACTCAGCGTGGCACCGCACTTCTCGCACTGGTCGCCATAGGCCTCCGGGGCATGGCAACGTGGACATTCGCCGCGGATGTTACGGTCTGTCAGGAAATGGCCCGTCTGCTCGTCATAGAATTGCTCGCTCACCTGCTCCACGAACTTACCCTCGTCGTAAAGTTTGCGGAAGAAGTCACTCGCCAGCTTATGATGCGTCTCGCTCGTTGTACGGCTGTACACATCGAACGAGATGCCAAACTTCTCGAAAGAATCCTTTATCAGGTTGTGGTAGCGGTCCACCACCTGCTGTACTGTGATGCCCTCCTTGCGGGCACGGATTGTTACGGGCACGCCATGCTCGTCGCTACCGCCAATGAACAGTACAGGACGCTTCTTCAATCTCAGGTAACGGACATAGATGTCGGCCGGCACATAAACCCCGGCCAAGTGTCCGATATGAACGGGACCATTGGCGTATGGTAAAGCCGAAGTCACCGTCGTTCTTTTGAAATTTTTCTCCATAATATTTCACTCCTTTTCTTTTCCACTGCAAAGATACGATTAAGTGAGCGCAACGCAAAAGAAAACTTGTTTTTTTTGCACTGCCGAACGGGAGTATTTTAGACCGACAGGTCAAAGATACGATTAAGTGAGAGCAACGCAAAAGAAGACTTGTTTTTTGGCATTGCCGAACGGAAGTATCTTCGACCCGCAGGTCAGAGATTATTAATGTATAATGTATAATGCATAATTATATGAATTGTATTTTTTGCCGAACGACACTCGCCTTGCATTACACATACAATCATCTGATTATTTGTCTTTTAAGTATTATTTATTGTACACTGAAAGGGTTTTCCCCCTTACGTTTAGGGAAAATCATATCGCCATTTAGGGAAAAAACGGAAAATCCTCCGATAAAGAGCCGTATCTTTGCAGTGTCAGAGAACAAGAAACACGAGTATTAACCATTTAAACATTTACGATTATGACACGCAATACATTTTTCACAGTAATGATGACAATCGCCATGATGATGGCAAGTGTTAACACCTACGGTCGCGGACACCGCGCTATAAGCAATGCTCCCAGAGGCCGTTACGAGATGGCACACCGCGCCGTAAATGTTCGACACAATGCTCCGGTCCATCACGTAGCCCATCGCCCCATAGTACCTAATGTTGACCACCGCGGATTCGTTCCCGGATGGGAAGGACGTGTACGCTTCGTTGACGGACGCTGGGGTTACCTGAGAGCAGGCCGTTGGATGTGGTACAACACCTATTTCGATCCCGCCTACTATTTCGGTCATCCCGTAGCAGAGTTCCACACTCACCACGTCAACCCCGCCGGAGTGGTAGCAGGAGTAGCCACAGGCGTTGCCGTTGGCGCTCTGGTATCTGCCCTCTGCCGATAAGCATACCCCTTAACTGTTTTTATATATTCGCTGAGCCTCGCTTCCCGTTTCCGGGGTGCGGGGCTCTTTTCGTTCATGTCATCGCTTGACCACCGTACACGAAAAAAGAGGAGCCAAAGCCCCTCTTTCTATTATCCGTATACCTGTATTCCGGATTACAATGTGTTGGCTGTCAGGATGAGCACAAGGAGGCCCAGGATGGCATACAACTCGGGGAATACGGCGAGTACCATGGTGGTACCAAATGCGTTATGACCGGCTCCGATGGCACTGATTCCGTTGGCACATACCTTGGCCTGACGGATGGCAGAAATCCAGGCAACCAGGCCGAGGGCCAGACCTACGCCGAAAATGGCACAGGCGGGAGCCATCTGGATATCGGGAGTAACTTTGGCATTCAGCATGAAGAAACCGACGAAACCATACAGTCCCTGAGAAGAAGGCAATGCGGCCAAACCCAGATAGGAACCACTGGCTGAAGGGTTCTTCTTGAATGCACCAATAGCGGCATTACCACAGATGGTAACACCATACGCACTGCCAACACCTGACAGGGCTACACACAGGGCAACGCCCAGATAAGCTAATAAAACTTCCATATTTTTTTATTTTTTAAATTAGTTATTTTCTTTTTATTGGTCAACGGCATTATGAATTGCCACTGTTCTTACGGAACGGGGTATAGGCCTTGCCACCTCCACTGAAGTCGGCATTCTTGAAGAACTCCACGAAGGTGAGTCGCATGGGATGCACGAAAGCACTGATCATACTCAGGGCAAACGTGATGCCGTGACCCGCCAGCAGGATGATAACCATAGGTAGCCAGCGATACCACCAGGCGAATCCGTCGGTCATCTGCAGGGCAAGGGCATTGAACACACCACCCAGGACACCACCTGTCAGGCCGAGGGCAAAGAGGCGGATGTAACTGAGCAGGTCGCCCAGCAGGCCGGTGGCCATACCATAGGTAGCCCAGAGACCGCCGCCCAGATTGAGGAGCGGGCCGGTGACGGGATTCTTATAGGCCGCGGGATTGTTGTAGAGGAAGATGCCGATGACACTCAGCCCGATGACACCCATCAGTATGTATTGCAACACCTGGGGAAGGACTACGCCACATGCGGGCAGACCGAACAAGGCAATGGCACAGAGCAGAGCCACCACCCACGAGAAAGTGCCGATGGCATAACCGAACCCGTAATTCTTCCATGCTTTACATCCCTTGAGTACCATACCGAGCAGGACCTGTATGAGGCCGATGATGACGGACAGTACCATCATAGGAGAATAGCCAAAGATCTGGCCCACCCCGTTGTCGTTGAGGAAATAGGGCTTTATGGGTGCCAGGAAGGCCCAGTCCTGCTGGGTAAGATCGATACCGAAGACGGTACCGGTGGCCAGTCCACAGATGAGTGTCATACCGCCGAGCCACGCGCCCAGACGTCCGTAGGGCCTGACATCCTCGGATCCCTTGCATGCCAAAATCAGACTGCCGACGAGCACCAGGAGACCGTAACCTCCATCACCCAGACACAAACCGAAGAAGAGCATGAAGAAGGGTGCAAAGAACACCGTGGGGTCTATATCGCTGTAATTGGGGAGCGAGTACATCTTGAGGATGGGCTCAAAAAGGCGGCTGTACGAATTGTTCGTTATCTGGATGGGTACGTCATCTTCGTAAGCGGGATCCTCCACTTCATAGAAGATTTTCTGTTCGTCGAGCCAGGAGATGAGTTCGTCGGTCTTGTCGGCCCGCACCCATCCCAGCATCAGACGCAGCACGTCGCCTGCCACCCGTTCGTCAGAAAGGTGAACCCGATCGAGCGAAATCTCGTCCTGTATCTCAGCAAGGCCCCGTTGCAACGTATCGCGTTGTCCGGCATTTACGGCCAGCATCTGGGCACGTATGGCTTGCAGAGCATCTTGTTGCTCTTTCAGATGCCGGGTATAGCCGCTGAGGGTGCCGTCGGGCAACTGGATGTGCTCGGCCTGGATATCGGGCTGTTCTTCGCTGAAAGTAAGGAAATAGACACTCTTTTGCCATTCGTTGACGGGGGTGGCGAAATATTGCTCCACCCATTCCTGACTGAAGAACTTACTGCTGCTGCGGAAAAAGTGTATCTGCTGTCCGCAACTCTCCTGCAAACGCTTGATGTCGGCAGGATCGAACTCGCCCCAGGGTTCCAGGGCATCAATATTCTTCTGCGTTGCGTCAATGGCATGGAGCAACCGGTTCTCCTCGGTCTGTAAGCGGTCTATCTCGGAGAGGATGTCCCTGGGGGAAGCAGCAGCTTTCCGTTCGGTTGGACGGATGCTTTCGCCATAGGTCTTCTCATATACCGTGAGGGTCTGGAGAGCATTCCTGTAACGGAGTTCCAAATCGAGAGCGGCCTGCAATTCATCGCTGGTAGCTCCCTGCTGCAACTGCTGGACGTGTACCACACCCAGCTGGCGGATTCCCTCGACAAAGCCTTCGTATTCGCGGTTCGTCACCAAAAAGGTGATTTTTTTCATTTTCTCGATCATGCGATGTCCTCCTTTCTCTTTTCCTGCAAAGCTTTCAGGATTTTCTGGCTGGACTTGGACAGGTTCTCCTCATCCTCCATGAATCGCTTTATCTTGCGAACCGCCTCCTGGAACCCAGGTATCTGTACCTTCTCGAAAAGGTTGACCTTCTGGGTTGTCTTCTTACGGGCATGTTCCAACAGATGCAACTTGGCAAAGACGAACTCGCGTTCTACGGCCGTCTTGGCCAAACCCTGCAATAGATTGATACCGTCGAAGTACCACTTGGGAGAGCTAAACAGACCGAACGGACGGACTTCCAACTGGATATTGTTGAGCAAGGGAACACGCACGCCGGCAATCTTCTTGACGCTGAGTTCTACGTCTTTGAGACTGACAAGGGAGGTGTCGAACTCTCCCCATAGGGCATACATCCGCTCGTATCCAGCAATCTGACTCTGCAGTTTCCGTTCCAGTTCATCGGCCTCCTCCTTGCATTTCTTTACCTCCAGACGCAGGGCTGTCTCCTTGCTCTTGATGATGGGCAAGGTACGCTGACGCATCTTCAGGTTCTTTTCAATCTGTTGAAGCGATGTCTTGTTATATTGAAACTTAATTGCCATTTATTTCCAATAGATGTCTGTAAACTCTTTCTTGATATTGACTTCCTCCAGCTTGAAATACTTGCGGAACAGACTCCATGTCACATCCAGCATTTCCTCTGTGTCCAAATTCACGTCAATAGCCAACAAGCGTGAAGCATAATCCTTGGCAAAATCAAGACAACGATTGTCGTAGTCCGTCAGGTCAAAACCGTTCTCCAACTTCGTCTTGGCATTGGCTGCATCGGCATACAGACGGATGGCTGCATTCATCACTTGGGAATGATCCTTGCGTGTCTTCTTGCCGGCAACCAGCTGTTTCAGACGAGACAGTGAACGGAAAGGATCGACAACGACCTTACCGACGTCGGAATCACGACGAAGATAGAGCTGACCCTCGGTGATGTAACCGGTATTATCGGGTACGGCATGAGTGATGTCGCCACCGCTCAATGTGGTAACGGCAATAATCGTGATGGAACCGCCGCCGACGCTCTCGGGGAACTGGACGGCCTTCTCGTAAATCTTGGCCAGGTCGGAATAAAGAGAACCGGGCATAGAGTCCTTGGAAGGAATCTGGTCCATACGGTTGCTCACGATACTCAGGGAATCGGCATACGAGGTCATATCCGTCAGCAGGACCAATACGGTCTCGTGCTTCTCCACGGCAAAATATTCGGCTGCGGCCAGTGCCATGTCGGGAATCAGCAAGCGCTCTACCGCGGGATCCTCGGTCGTATTGATGAACGAGATGATGCGATCCAGGGCACCTGCGTTAGAGAAGGTGTTGCGGAAGAAGTAATAGTCATCGTTCGTCATACCCATACCGCCCAAAATAATCTTGTCGCACTTGGCACGCATGGCCACCATGGCCATCACCTCGTTGAACGGTTGGTCGGGGTCGGCGAAGAACGGAATCTTCTGACCAGACACCAGGGTATTGTTCAGGTCGATACCGGCGATACCCGTAGCTATCAGTTCGCTGGGTTGCTTACGACGTACGGGGTTCACGCTGGGACCACCGATTTCCACTTCTCGGCCCTCTATTTCAGGACCACCGTCGATGGGCTGTCCGTAAGCATTGAAGAAACGGCCTGCCAACTGCTCGCTGACTTTCAACGTGGGGGACTTGCCCAGGAAAGTTACCTCGGCATTGGTGGGAATGCCACCCGTACCCTCGAACACCTGCAAGGTGACATCATCACCCATAATCTTCACCACCTGAGCCAACTTTCCGTTGATGGTGGCCAGCTCGTCATATCCCACGCCCTTGGCTTTCAGGGAGCAAGTGGCCTTGGTTATCTGACTGATCTGTGTATATACTTTTTGAAATGCTGTTGCCATACCTTATCTATATTATAACATTGCCTCCACTTGCTTCTTGAATTCGTAATACTGCTCGCTCTTATAGGCGGAATAGTTCATTTGCTTGCACAGGTTAATCATCTTCTTGAAATAATCCACGACATCCAGGAAGTTGTCGAACTTGTACTCCTTCTCGCAAATGTCCGTCACCATATTCAGCAGTTCCTCCTGACGCTCCAATGGCGTAACGGCATCTATCTCATCGAATGCATCCTGTTGCAAGATGACGAAATCGATGATTTCCGACTTCCAGAACGTAACATGATATTCCACGGGCACACCATCGTCGCCCAGGATGTTGATCTGCTCGGCTATTTCCTTACCACGTTGCATACGTGTTTTCAGAGCCAGCACCTTCGGAATCCACTCCTTGTTGATATGGTTTCCGATATATTCGGCAAATTCGGGATATTCCAGGTATTTACTGTATGAGTCGATAGGATTGACAGCAGGATAACGCTTCTTGTCGGCACGCTCCTGTTCCAGACCATAGAAACAGCGGGCAACCTTCTTCGTATTCTCGGTAACAGGCTCTTTCAGGTTACCTCCGGCTGGAGAAACCGTTCCGAGGAACGTAACGGAGCCCACCTCGCCATTATTCAGATAGACATATCCGGCACGACCATAGAAATTGCTGATCAAGGCACCCAGGTCCATCGGGAAGGCATCGGGGCCAGGCAGTTCCTCCATACGGTTGGACATTTCGCGCAAAGCCTGAGCCCAACGTGAGGTGGAGTCAGCCATCAACAAGACGCGCAGACCCATGGAACGGTAATATTCTGCCATGGTCATAGCCGTATAGACAGAAGCCTCACGAGCTGCAACGGGCATGTTACTGGTATTGGCGATGATGATGGTTCGCTCCATCAGCTTACGGCCCGTATGCGGGTCAACCAATTCCGGGAATTCGGTGAAGATTTCCACAACCTCGTTGGCACGCTCACCACAGGCGGCAATAATCACGATGTCTGCCTCGGCCTGTTTACTGATGGCATGCTGTAACACGGTCTTTCCCGTACCGAAAGGACCGGGGATAAATCCCGTACCACCCTCTACGATGGGATTGAACGTATCTATCGTACGCACACCCGTCTCCAACAACTTGAATGGACGGGGCTTCTCGCGATAATTTGTCATGGCAAACTTCACAGGCCAATGCTGAACCATATCCACCTTCACCTCATTTCCCTGTTCATCGGTCAGAACGGCAATCACGTCGTGAATACGATACTGCCCCTGGGGCACGATGCTCTTCACGGTGCAGGTACCTTGCAACTGGAAGGGTGCCATAATCTTCAACGGCTGATGGTTTTCCTCTACCTGTCCCAGCCAATCGCTGCCCTGTACCTTGTCGCCCGCTTTGGCCAGGGGAACGAAATCCCATAACCTGTCGGCATCCAGCGGTTCGGTATATTGACCTCTTTTCAGGAAGACGCCTTCCATCTTGTCCAGGTCGTTCTGCAAACCGTCGTAGTTCTTACTCAGCATACCGGGGCCCAACTGAATCTCCAACATGTGACCGGTAAATTCAGCCTCTGCGCCCACTTTCAGACCACGGGTACTTTCGAAGACCTGGACGTACACGTCCTGGCCCACAACCTTGATGACCTCCGCCATCAACCGGTCACCACCCGTAGTGATGTAGCATATCTCTCCTTGCAACACAGGGCCGTCCACTCGGAGCGTCACCATATTGGAAACAATGCCACTAACAGTTCCTTTTGTCATAGCTTTATTTAATTCTTAATTTTTATTCTAACGAACGAATTCTTCGGGAACACGTGCTTCTCCACGTAGGTTCTCAATGATCTGCTTGAAGGTTTCCTTGCCCTGTTCTACATCCAGCTTCGCCCAACGGTACTGCATTTCCAGTTTACACAGATAGGCAAATACCGACTCGATACTGAACGGTTCGAAAAAGGTCTGATCATCCAGCCAAAGCCATTTCAGCGCATCAATCATCTTTTCCTTCTTCACCGGGTCATCTTCATCCACAATCTTCATCAAGTCCTTCACAAAATCATATTCCAGGGACAAGTCAAAGTCTTTTGTCTTGTTCTCGCGTATCATATCCTGCACCTCGCCGGTTCCCTTCACGAAATCCGTCAGGTTCCATCCCTGCTTGCGTGCTATCATGGCGGTCAGGATATTGTTGATGTCCAACGTCAGCTGGAACCATTTATGCATCATCTTGTTGGAACAAGTCTGCAAACAATATTCCAGATAGGCCAACAGCATCTCATCCTCGGGGAAATAGCCTTCCGTATCCTTGTTGTAGGCATATTCACGCACGAAAACGCTCATAAATGCCGGATAACGATGTACGTTGAAATTCAGTTCTCTGGCCGATGTCAGCAGGTCGCGATATTGCTCCAAGGTAAAATTACCGTTGGCGTCCACCTCAGCCTCTGGGTTTTTCAACAGCTTCACGATATTCACACAATCGTAGCGCAAATAAAAGAAAAAGAGCAGTTTCTTGTCGGCCGGGGACAACGCCTCCTCGCATTGCTCCCGTAACTCGGAAAAGGAGTATCCTGGTTGTGTGTCCGACAGGTCTATGTCGGGCAAACCAGCCATCAGACAATAATAGTTACCCATCTTGGCTTAGAACAGCATGTCTATGAGTTGTGGACGCAGGAAATTCTTGAAGTAGTTCTCAAACTCTTCCTTGCCGAAATTCACTTTATAGCTTCCATCGGCCGGTGAGATGGTAAAAAGAGTAGCATTGCCGTTCACCTGCTCGATGGTCACACCTTTGTCCAACAGTTCCTGTGCCTTGGCTGCAAAATAGCCTTTTAGGTCTGCTGCATTTTCGGAACTGATGACAACCGGTTCGTTCTCTACCCATTTGCTGGCCAGAGCTACAGCAAACTGACCCAGGAAATCCTTGTCGGCAGCCAGATTGCAGGCGGCATCCTTGGCCACCTTACCCGTCAAGACGTTTGCCACTTCGCTTTTCAGTGCATTCAGGGCCTGATTGGTATAAAGTTTCAGCTCATTCTTGGTATTTGCTTCCAGATTGGCAGATTCTTTCTGCGCCATAGCCACGATTTCCTTGGCTTTTTCTTTGGCTTCCTCCACAATCTGTGCAGCCTTTTGGCGACCCTCCTCAATGAGACGCTCGGCCTCGGCCTGACCTTTTTCTACACCTTCGCGGTAAATTTTCTCGGTGAGTTCCTGTATCTTTTCCATATTGTTGTTTTGTTGTTTTTACTACTTTTTTCGTTCGCAGCCCAAAGACAGGCTTTCATTTCCGGCACGAAGATACGAATAATAATTCATTATTCACAATTCTACAATCACTTTGTTTTATAAAACAGCCCACCGTCCCGCCCATCATGCATGATGCTTCCTAAATTATGAATTACGCATTATAAATTATGCGTTGATTTTCAAAAGCCGGATGACATCTTCCGCCTCCTTTCCCGTGAAAGTTTCCACATCACCCAAGGGTGCATACATCAGATTCTCGTATCGGCTCACCGACAAGGCCAGATAAGTCTTGGCCTTGTCGTGAGCATACTCCACACGCAAACAACCTTGGGGCGATTCAACAAGGGCATCGGTCGCGCTCTTTTGCTGCAGGGCAGAAGACAAGTCCGTCAAACATTTTTCTGCTGCAGGAGCATAGAACTTCACCCCCTTCAGCAATGGAGACCTGGACGGTTGATACAAAGTTTTCTTACAACCTTGCAACAGGAAAATACCTGCTGCAACAACAAGGGCCACACCTGCAGCCAACATGGTCATGCCAAGGCTTTCACTTTTACAAGTGCCTGTACTCGAATAGGCAAGCAATATAATGCCTACGACTAATACAAAAACACTTACAACGGCCTTTGTCTTGTTGCAGATCTTTACGATATCGGGGTTCATAGAAAGGAAGGTATCCAGATTCTTGTTATATACTTCTTGGTTCTTCATAATTTTTACTTTTTAGAAATGACATAAATTAGATAAGAAAAAAACGAACAGACCGGCCAGATAGCCAGCCAGGGCAAGGAGCGAAATATGCTTCAGGTACCATCCGAAGGAAATGTTCTCCAACCCCATCACAACCACCCCGGCAGCAGAACCGATGATGAGCAGACTGCCACCTGTTCCGGCACAATAGGCCAGCAACTGCCAGAAGGCTCCGTCCTGCTGATAGATCTGCATGGCATCCGCTACTCCAGTCGGTTCAATGGAGTACATGGACATGGAGGCTGCCACCAGCGGTACATTGTCCACCACGGAAGACAAAATGCCTATCATACCATTCACGGCATACACATTGCCCACGCTCTCATCGAGCCACGCTCCCAGCGAAGCCAGCGCACCGATTTCTTTCAATGCGCCAACGGAAAGCAGGATGCCCAGGAAGAACAAGATGGTGGGGATGTCTATTCGCTTGATGATCTCCGCTACCCGAACGTCCTGAGTCGGAGTATCGGAATGATTGTCGAAACGCAACATTATTTCCGAGGCAATCCACAACAGAGCCAATACGCCCATGATGCCCACGAAAGGAGGCAGATTCGTACAAGCCCGATAAATGGGGACCGAAATAAGTCCGATGACACCAATACATAACAGGATGGTACGGGATTTACGCGACAACCAATATTGGTGGGAAGACAACTCTGCCGAGGGTAGCTCTACTGAGCCCTTGACCATCGGGGTCAACAACAGCAGCGGTATCAGCACGCTGGCCAGGGATGGAAGGAACAGCTTTGTCAGAATGCCGCTGGCCGTCACATTGCCGTTTATCCACAGCATGATGGTGGTAACATCCCCAATCGGAGAGAACGCCCCTCCTGCATTGGCCGCAATGATGATGGTACCGGCAAAGAACAGACGTTGCCCTTTGTCCTGGACCAGTTTCCTCAACATCATGATCATCAGGATGGCCGTAGTCATATTATCCAGCACAGCCGACAGGAAAAAAGTCAGCAGAGCCGTTTTCCACAACAACGTTCGCAAGCTGTCCGTGTTCAGTTTGGCTACCAGGAAATTGAAGCATCCATTGCGGTCCAACACCTCCACGATTGTCATGGCTCCCATCAAGAACAGGATAGTCTCGCACGTTTCCTCCACATGCCCCAGAAACACTTGTCCGTTCCCGTCAGAGGAAACGACGAAGAATGTCCAGCACAATACGCTCATCAGCAGGGCTATTCCGCTTTTGTTGATACGCGTAGCGCCCTCCATGGCTATGAGCAGATAGCCAACGACAAATGTCACAATTATTATCGTGTACATAATGCGAAAGGTTAAAAGTGTTCTTGGTTTATTTTAGCACTCACACATTTCGGGTACGGATGGGGAACGCCCCTCTACCCGATATGGACTGGGCACCATTAAATCAAGATACGACGTAGGGCATAGATGTAATAATCGCACGCCCTTCGGGTGAACAGCCGTCCACCATGCCCGAGTAAACACCCCTGGGCTGTATTGTCCAACCAAAGTGGATGGACATTGACAGGAACGCCACCCTCCGACGACCCTCCTGTTACTGGATTCCTGCGATGGAGCCGCTGTGAGGCATTCGTGCCCGTATTCGTGAGCGAAACAGACAGCGTGACAATTTCTCCGGGCATCCCCTGGTCATTGCCATAGTACTTCTCCTGGACAACGGCCGGATTCGGTTCTGTGGCAACGGGAACCTGTCCACACGCTCCTTCGATAAGCTCAGGGCATGCTCTTCCTGGTTGCAGGGTGACAAGCATCAGACACAGGAAAAAGACTATTTTTCTACATCCTTCGTGCACTATCGACTGTACTTTTCGCATACGAGTTTGTTTGTCTGAGGACAAAGATACGGTATTTAATGCATAATTCATAATGCATAATGCATAATTTGATTTTTCTGAACGAAAAGTTCTATCTTTTCGGGCGTTTTGCATAATCAATGTTGCAAAAGCCTTTTGTGTTTTGTCCACTTATTCGTATCTTCGCACAGGAATTATGCGCTTTGCCGCTATGCTTATTAAGAATTATGGATTTATGAAAAGACATACGATTACCCTGTTGTTCTGCCTTTGCGCCTCGTGTTTCGCATACGCCAGCAGTCAAGTCATCAACTTCAATGCCGGATGGCATTTCATCCTGGGCGACCAGCCGGATTTCTATAAGGAGGATTTCGATGACAGCCAATGGCGCGCCCTGGACGTACCGCACGACTGGTCCATAGAGGGCAAGTTCGACAAGCAGAATCCAAGCGGACCACAGGGTGGATTTATGCCATGCGGAATAGGTTGGTACAGAAAGACTTTCGAGGTGGACGAAAGTCTGAAAGACAAACGTTTCTTCATATCCTTTGATGGGGTTTATATGAAGAGCCAGGTGTGGATAAACGAGCGTATGGTGGGCGAATACCCCGGTGGCTACAACAGTTTCCAGTACGACATAACACACTTCGTCCGGCCGGGAGAGAAGAACGTGCTGGCCGTAAAGGTGGATAACTCCCTGCAACCGGGTTCCAGATGGTACACGGGTTCCGGTATCTATCGCGATGTGAACCTGATTGTCACGGAACAGATCCATTTCACGCACGATGGGACATTCGCCTTTACGAAAAGTGCTAACGAGAAAAAGGCGGTTCTGAAAGTTAAGAGCCACCTGATCTGCCACGCCTACCCCGAGACAAATTTCAACTGGACGGACAACACCTCCTTGTTTATATGGACAAGAAACGAGGAGCAGTCAAGCGTAAAGGCAGGTCCCAACAACCGAGTAAAGAAACCTTGTACCGTATGCATGGAATTGCTGGACGCCGAGGGTGTCGTTCAGGCCAGGCGTGAACAGGAGGAAATCATCGGCGACTTTACGGAACACGACTTCATAGACTCCCTGGAGATCGACAACCCTCATCTATGGTCGTCCTCCTCTCCGAACCTATATACCCTGCGCATCACGGCCAAAAGCGACGGGCAGGTCATGGATTCGCAGGAAATGAAGGTAGGACTGAGGGAGATTGACTTCAGCAACAAGAACGGGATGACCGTGAACGGGAAACCGGAAAAGATACAGGGCGTGTGCCTGCACCAGAGCGTGGGGGCCTTCGGCACGGCCGTTCCGCGCGATGTGTGGCGTATGCGACTGGTACAGTTAAAGGAAATGGGATGCAACGCACTCCGGTTGAGTCATTACCCTCACCCCCGCTTCATCTACGACCTATGCGATGAACTGGGACTGTATGTTTCCAACGAGATATTCGACGAGTGGAACCGTGGACAGGAGTGGGGATACAGCGAAACCAGCTACGGCAAAATGCCCTATACCTATCATCTGTATTTCGACCAGTGGCACGAGACAGACCTCACCCACATGATCCGGCGCGACCGCAACCATGCGTGTGTCATCCTGTACATCCTGGGCAACGAAATTCCCAACCAGCGCATAAAGGGCATCGACATAGCCCGGGAACTGGTACAGATAACGCACAGGGAAGACCCCACCCGGCCGGTGACAGCCGCCTGCGACTTCTTCGTAGGAGCGAACATCTATGGTTTCATGGACGAATTCGACATTGCGGGATACAACTATATCGACAGGGCTCACAAGGACAGCCTGTACCTGGCCGAGGCCACACGCTATCCGAACAGGGTATTGCTGGGAACGGAAACCTATCACCACTACAAGAACCAGCAAAGCATAAAGCAGGTGCCATCGGCCATTGGCGAATTCGTATGGGTGGGATACGACTACCTGGGCGAAATCGTATGGGACGGTTACCGTGGCTGGGATGCCGGCATACTGGATGTGGCAGGTTTTCCGAAAGCCGAATATTACCTGCGCAAGAGTTATTGGAGCCAGGAACCAGTCGTTCATGTCGGAGTGGCAACACCACAGGAGCATGAGTTCGACTGGGCCGTACGTCCCATTGCCGACCACTGGAACTGGACGAAGGACAGCACGCTGACCGTAATGGCATACAGCAACTGCGACGAGGTGGAACTCTCCCTGAACGGGCATCGGATTGGCAGGAAAGCCATACCCACGGACAGCTGCTGTATCAGTTGGAATGTACCATTCAAAAAAGGCACATTGAAAGCCGTTGGCTACCGGGGAAAGAAGAAGGTGGCAGAGCACTCGCTCTATACCGCCGAGAAGCCCATCCGACTGGTTCAGAACGTGATACCCGGCAAGGATGTGGATTGCATCACCGTAGAGGCACAGGACAAGGAGGGACATCGCAACCCACTATGCAACGAATGGGTGGACATAGAGGCCAATGGCGCAGAAGTCATCGGCATAGACAACGGTACGCAATACGATCCGGAAGGACTCAAATACACATCCACATCCAGGGGCCAACTCTACGAGGGTCGTTTGATTTTCTATGTAAAGAAAGGTCAAACGGAATATAAGGCAACTGTACGCTCAACCGCTCTTTAAGGGCTGACTACCATTGTCTGATGCCTCAGGCATCATTTTATCCAATTGATCACCATCCAATCATCTAATCACCAAATCATCCGTTCTGCCGCCTGAGCGTAACCGTAACTGTAACCCGGTTACGCCAACGAACTTCCGTTTTTTACCTAGAGAAAAGGACTTACGTCCAGCAAGAAGGCTGGCGTCCCTCTTGGTGACAGTCTAATGTAATTATTCTATATATATCTATATATAACTATATATATAATATTATTTATAGATAAGGTTCGCGATAGACATAGTTTTGATGGTGTAACCGGGTTCTTTTAGTCGCGTAGTGTAACCCTGTAACCGGGTTACGGTTACGCTTTGTAAAAGCGGCAAAGCCGAGCGACGGTTACGCTTTGCGTTCATTCATCCATTCTGAGGCAAAGCCTCTTTTCTCTAGGTAAAAATGTGGGGTGAAGAAATTCGGGGAAAAGTTCTCACGTTTTTGGGGAAAAGTGAAGAACGAGGCAAAAGATGTCGTACCTTTGCAATGTGATTCAGATGGGGCACAACAGTTGATGCCCGGTGGTCATAAGTAGTGACTGAGCTGAGGCATCACTTAAGACCGACGTCGGTCATAAGTTAAGACTAAATTTAGGACAAGAAAAAAGTTCACTTACAAAACCCTATGATATCTCCATAGATCAAACGTATTTAATCTAAAAAAACATCGAGCCTAAAAATATACCATTCCCCAACATTTTATAATGATGATTCCCACTTTTCACCCGGATTTTCAAAAAAGTAAAATTTTTGTAAAATAATTTATTTGCACCTTAATTTACTGAAAGACATATACTTCCTACTAAACAGCCTTTCTATGGACGAAAAAAATCGCAAAAAAGCTTTTATGATATTTGGAAATCACATAATTTTGTAGAAACAAAAAGTGAATCAGTCGCTAACATATCGTAAATAGGGTGGAATTATGAAGCATAGATTTATCCTTTTTATGGCGGTCATAGCCATTTGCCTGACTTCTGCCTTTGCCCAATCCGGAAATGGCATTACCTCTCTTCGGGGCTATGCCGAACGGCTGGAGAAGTTCGGCAAGAAAATACCGCAGGAGCAGATCTTCATCCATACGGACAATACCTGCTACTTCCTGGGAGACACCCTCTACTTCAAGGCATACGTACACCGGAGCGATACAGGGACTCCCAGCAACCTGAGCGGACTGCTCTATGCCGAGCTCCTCAACCAGGACGGCTATCTGGTGGAGCGGCAGCTGATAGAACTGAAGGAAGGACAGGGGCATGGTTCCTTCTGTCTGGCAGACACCCTCTACGGGGGATTCTATGAACTGAGGGCCTATACACGATGGCAACTGAACTGGGGGGCCTATACCCATCCGCATACCGACTTTGCCGAACGGTTCTTCTTCAACAAGCAGATGGCGGAGCAGTACTACCGTGACTACGAGAAACTATACAGCCGGGTGTTCCCCGTCTATGACAAGCCGTTAAAGCCGGGGGAGTACGAGCATGAGATGACGCTCCGTCCCCTTCGCCGTCACTTCAAGGCCGACAACAAGCCGCTGGATGCCGTACTGACGCTCTACCCCGAGGGTGGCAGTCTGGTGGCTGGTGCTCCCTGCCGTGTGGCGTTCGAGGCCAACGACGAGGAGGGCAAGCACCTGGAGGGTACGGTCGTGCTGAAGGATGCGGACGGAAAGAAGGTGGCAGAGGGAAAGACGGAACAGAGGGGACGGGGGACATTGGAGTTCACACCCGTAGCAGGTGTGAAATACTCTGCCCAATTCACGTGGAAAGACGGAGAAAAGACAGAAAAGCTGGATGCACCCGAGACGGACGGATGTGCCTTGCGCATAGACCAGAAGGGGGGCAAGTTCCTATTGACATTGGAGAATCGTGGTAGTACCGCACAGACGGAACTGGGGCTTACCGTGATGAGCCAGGGCGTGATGCAGGATTTCCGCGAACTGGGAAAGGGAGAGAGCATGAAGGCCGAATATAAGCTGTCCGACCTAAAGGGTGGCGTGGTGCAGTTCACCGTCTTCGATGCCCAGGGGCGCATCTACGCCGACCGTCTGGCATTCGTCCGCAACGATGATATGAAGGGACGTTCCGTAAAGGTGTCGGGTGGGGACAAGCTACTTGAGCCCTATTCCAAAGTGCAGATGTCAGTAGAGGGTGGACA
This sequence comes from Bacteroidaceae bacterium, assembly GCA_045617645.1. GTDB lineage: Bacteria > Bacteroidota > Bacteroidia > Bacteroidales > Bacteroidaceae > Physcousia. The sequence continues at coordinate 24,930 of JAZLIY010000011.1, forward strand.
GGCCGGCGACGTGCTGAGTGTGGCGGTACGCGACGGAGCCAGTACGGAATACCTGTACGACAATGCCACGATGCAGACCGAACTGCTGCTGTCCAGTCAGATAAGGGGCTTCGTGGAGAATCCCGGCTACTTCTTCGAGAGCGACGATGCCGAGCATCAGCGGGCACTGGACCTCCTGCTCATGATTCAGGGGTGGAGGCGATACAGCTGGAAGACGATGGCCGTTCCGGGTGAGTTCGCCCTGAAATACATGCCAGAACAGACACAGGTGATGAGCGGAGAAGTAAACAGGTACATTGCCCAGCTCCAAGACAAGGCGTTTGAGGAAAACGACTATTCTTTTGAAGATTTTGCGACAGAAGAAGCAGGAAAGGCATTCAAGGGAATGGGCTCCATGATGTTAGAAGATTATTTGGAGGAGTTAGCGAAAAGAGAAAAAGGTCCGGACACAAAAAAGATGTTGGAAGATTTTCGCGACGAATCTGAGAACGAGTTTGTAAAAGGAACGCCTCATACATCCGAGGATGTGGATAAGCAGTTCCGTTACGATGCAACCAGTCTGAAACAGGATGTCCTGGTTCACGCCCTCTTCGCCAAACCAGGCTCGGATGACAAGGTGACGGGTGACGTGAAGACCGAAAAGGGACACTTCAACATACAGAGTCCCCGTTTCTACGACAAGTGCTATTTCTTCCTTGCAGCCAGCGACAGTGCCAAATGGCCGGAGGCGGAACGACAGGATCCTACCACCCACGTGTGGATGGTGGGAGGCGAGGACAAGAATGGAAACATCAACTATCCTGAGTTTTATGTGAAGCTGAATCCCATCTACCCTCGATTCGTAAAACCATACGGCTGGTACCAGACACACCTGGCTGACGTACCCCAGGATGCACCATTGGTACAGACCTGGCGGTCAAAAGATGCGCATGTCCTGACCGAGGTCACCGTAGGCGCAAGACGGGACGGGCTGAACAAGTTCGATGCAAGCAAGCCGGCATACGTCATCGATGCCGCCGATGCCTTCAACGACGTATGCGATGCAGGACTTGCCACGGGCGTCTTCTACGGAAGTGAACGTTTCGTGCAGAACGTGGCACGAAACTACATCGGGGACATGAACATGGAACGGCAGTACGAGGTGGTGACGCGCTACGACACACACGACCAGTCGCATTACCTCTCCACTGGACAGAGGGACAAGTACAACCACCTGAGTAACTTGTATAAAATATACATCTATACCGACTACAGTCCGAGGCGGGAAGGTGACAAGAAATTCGAGCAGAGCAACCAGCCCTCGGTGGACATCGACTTGCGACTGATTCCCAACGACGGAAAGAGGGAGATCCGCGCCAACCGGCGCTATGTCCTCCAGGGCTATGCCGTATGCGAGGACTTCTACCAGCCCGACTACGGCAAGTCTGTTCCCAAGGACCACCCCGACTACCGGCGAACCCTCTACTGGAACCCTGACCTGAAACTGGACGGAAAGGGAAAGGCAAAGATTGAGTTCTATAACAACGGAAAGAAGACGCAGACCGTTGTAAGCGTGGAGGGTATGGCCACCGACGGAACCCCCGTCAGTCTGGATAAATAAAATTCCGTTTCGTGTATAGGCGATATATTACGGCTATACGAAATGAGCCTGAAGTTGCGTTTTTGACAACCAAAAAATTTTAACTAAAATATTTTACACGAATTCACACTATTTAACGCATTGTTTTATTGCATTGATATTCAGGCTGGTACAGGGTGTTTTTCGCTCCATTTGGACAATCTTCATAAATAGTCCCCCAAAAATCGCCAAAAAAGCATCTCTGATATTTGGAAATTACATAATTTTGTGGAAACAAAAACAAGATGAGTATGAAAGCAAATAGAAATATTACATCAATCCTGTTTATCGCTTTTGCAGCATTGGTTCTTGTATCATGCCAGAATGATAGTATAGGATCGTCGGCACGAACATACGAGATCTGTAACGTGGATTTCGCATCATGGAAGGATCTGGTGAAGGTAAAAGAATCTGTTGTGCTGAAAGCCAATATACCATTATCCTTTCCTGAAAAGTGTCTCGTTGCTACAGACAGAATAGTATTTTGGGATTCAAGCGCGAAAACAGTATATCTGTTCAATGCCGATGGCACATTCATATCCCAGGTGGGAGAACGTGGACATGCAAAAAACGAATATACCCAAATCAGAGACATTGCTTTCAGTCCTGACTCGACCACAATCAAGATTCTTGATGATCACGGCATTCACAATTACAGCATGGAAGATGGACATTTCCTTGGATTAGAAAGAATAAAATCTGATTTGAGCAGTTCTGTGTGGAAATTCCAGCCTATCAGCGAGAATCATTATTTGTTTTTTTGTGATGAAGGAGAAAACACTATCATAGAATATGAAATAGTTGATGGAAGGGGCAAGGTAACAGGATTGCGCAAAAGAGAATGTTTCCCGTATATAAAAGACTGTTTTTATGAGTATAATGGAGAATATCGGGTTGTTTCTGATTTTGGCAGTTTCTATGTAGATGATTTCTGCAACAATGCCTTAACGCAGAAATATGCATTTGATTTTGGCAATAATGCATTGCCCAACAAAAAGAAGCCTCAGAACTATGAGGCGTTTGAAAGAATCAACGGGACTCCAGAATATCATAAATGTATTGGTAGTGCATTTGAAACAGATCAATGGATATATCTCTCTGTGGGAGGTCTAGACCTGAAATATTATGATGTGTTCATCAATAAGACTACAAATAATATTTTTGCAGGCCCAACTACGGAGTTATTATATTTAGGAACTTGTGGCGATGATTATTGGGCAATTCCATATCCGGGCACCGTAAAAGAAGGTTCTTGTCTATATGATGCATTGAAAGATGATATCAAGGCATATCCTGATGCTCCAATTCTAGTAAAAGTAAAAATCGACGAAAACGATATCTAAATTGTATTTGTTCTCATTGTATTACATAATTATAAGGCAAGAAATTCAAAAATATGTTGACAATTAAAACGTGTGCAGTATGTTTAGTGGGAATATTGTATTATGGTTGCTACAATAATACCTCTAATGTTATAACAGACGACAAGAATGAAACATTTGAGATTTCGATAGAAAATCGAGAATTAAATGTTGATGATTTGTTTTACATGGATTCCTTAACGCTACAAATGCCGAAGGGCAAATACCTGGGCAACATAACGGATTTGTGCACAAATGATGGAGTACTCTTTGTGCTTGATGATAACAAACAAATCACTTCGTTCGATATTGAGAGTGGAATAATGCAAAAGCAAATACATAAAGTGGGAAAGGAAAGATCGGAATACCTAAACCCCAAAGCTCTGCATGCAAATAAAGACGGAGTGTACATACTGGATGACTATTCTTTTATCAGGTATACGAAAACGTTGGAATTCATGGAAAAAATCCCTTTGAAATTCATCGCATTGGATTTTATCAATGAGAATGACCAATTCCTGTTTTACAATCTGTTTGCTTCACCAAAAACAAGGAGAATCATTCAAACGGACAAGAAGGGAAACATTACCGGCTCCTATGGCGATTCGGAAGTCCTGAACGAAAGCGTAAATACGACTTATTTCCTGAGAAAAGCAAAGGGGGACAAGGTATATTTGTCCGAGCCAACCAGTGGAAAAATTTTCGTCTTTAGGAACGGAACATATGAGAACACCATAAACATTCTATTAAAGGATGAGGAAGAACGTGCGGATGTGGATTTTACCGACTATGCAGAAGCATTTTTGTTGGGGGATTACATCATACAAAGTTACTTTAGGGACGATAAGCGCAATTATTGTTTCTACAACCTAAGTGACCGCTCGTATATCAGCGGACATTCTACCATATCGGGCCATCCTTTTTTTCCACGGTGGCAAATGGACGATACGTTGATTGGTTTTGAAGCAAGACAAACGAATGACGATGAAATATATGTCGTTACATTTTATACTTTAAGATAAGTTACTAATGGCAAAAACAGAAACAGGATAATTTTTCCAGTCCGGACTCCCGTCCATCCTCTTTCGGACTCCTGTCCAATTGGGCTTGGATTCCAGTCCAGACGGCTTTGGACTCCAGTCCAATCGGTGTCGGACTCCAGTTCAACCGAACTCGGACTCCAATTCAACTTCAATAATAACCCAAAAAGAGATCGGAAAAAGATTATCTGATATTTGAAAATTACATGACTTTGGGGCAAGAAAACAATTGCAAACAAATGAAACTTACAATGAACAATAATATGAGAATATCATCCCAAAAATGGATGAAGACGAGGGGTCTTTGCTTCCTGCTTATACCCCTACTCTTCAGTTGTACTCCTTCGAAGGAGAGTGCATGCTATGTTGTGAACATTGATCCCGATTCTCCTCAGAGAACGGAACAAGTCTTTGATTCCCTGTTCCAGTACGAGAATCATATCATACTTGAGGAAACGGAAATGTCGAAAATAAAGCAGATTGACAAAACCGTGATAAAAGACGGGCAGATTTATCTTCTGGACAATCACTCCAAGATTCTGGTTTTTGATATGGATGGCAAGTTTCTGCGTCACAAGAATCTCATGGGGCATGGCAGGGGGGAGTGCCTGAACATTTCCGACTTTGACATAAAGGGAGACTGTCTATATGTCTTAGATAAAGGGGGCGCCAAAATCAACGTTTACGATCTGGAACTTCATTTCAAGGAGAGCATTGAAGTAAATGCCGCCCATGGGATTTTCGTGACGGATGATGGCTTTGCGCTTGACCATGAGTTCGGTTTTGCAGATGGCAAAAGCGACAAGGATTACTCGTATTCGTATTTCAAAAATGGGAACTATTCATACCAGATACCTTTTCATCCGGGGCTTCGAGGCCGGTCGTATGGCTTTTCCTCGGGAGGTAACTACTTTTATGAGTATGATGATTCCGTCTTTTGCTTCTTCCCATTCAATGACATGGTTTACAGGCTGGAAAAAGATGGCAGCCTGCACAACTATATGCAAATAAAAGTGGGGGAACGTGTCGTCCGGCCAGATGCTTCCGCCCAGGAACTGGATGATGCACTCCACTCCAACATTCCGACCAACATCTTTGCATTCTACAAATTCAAGGACCTTTTCCTGTTCTCGTTTTACGACAAAAATGATAAAAGGGTGGATGTGTTTTACCGCCTGAGGAACGGATTCCTGTCTTACGGCCAAACAGGACTTGACTCAAACGGCATTCCCGTGAGCATCACAAGCTATACGCAGAAGGACGGAGGAGAATACAAGCTGCTGAATATCGTTACGCCAGAGATCCTGACGTATTTTTACCGAAAACATCAGAATGATGATGGGTTCCCCGTCCTGAATGGCATTGGAGAGCAGATACAAGGAAACGGGAATCCCGTATTGATATTCTACAGATTACGCGAGACGCTTTGAACAAAGTTTAGAAACGGGACCAGCAGCCGTAAACGGAAATTAGCGTCGAGTCTTGTACGCCTCTAATCCACTACGCAGGAATTCCTGATAAGCGTTTACGTCTTCGTCGTAAGAGCGGGCTGGAACAAGGGGATTGCCTTCGTTGTCCAAAAGGACATAGTAGGGTTGGGCATTGGCTCCAAACTTACTACGTTGCAGATAGCTCCATTTATCTCCTACGGTACGCAACCGGCGACGGGTTCCATTTTCCGTTACTTCCATCGGAGTTGCCAACGGGGTCTTGTCGTCCACATACAACGTAATGAGAACATACTCGTTGTTCATAAGGTCCGAGACTTGTTTGTCTGTCCATACGGCAGCTTCCATCTTACGGCAGTTGACGCAACCATAGCCGGTAAAGTCCAGCATCGCAGGCATACCCTTTTCCCGGGCATACGCCATTCCCTGTTCGTAATCAGTAAAATGGGTCTGTATGTCGGCCTGTCCCAAACGGAAATCCTGGGTGTTCATGGGGGGAGCAAAGGCACTGACCGCCTTACAGGGTGCGCCCCATAATCCAGGCACCATATACAGGGAAAAGGCAAACGAAATATAGGCGAGCAAGAAACGTACGATGCCCGTACGATGAGGCTGCACATTCCCTTCGGCGTCATATTCCTCCTCATCATGCGGAAAACGGAACCAGCCCATCAGATAGACTCCGAGCAGGGAAAAAAGGACTATCCACAGGCACAGGAAGACCTCGCGGTCAAGCAAGTGCCAACCATAGGCCAGATCGGCCACGGAGAGGAACTTGAACGAGAACGCCAGTTCCAAAAAGCCCAGACAGACCTTTATGGTATTCATCCAACCGCCACTACGGGGTACGCTCTTCAACCATGTGGGGAACATGGCAAAAAGGGTGAAGGGCAAAGCCAGTGCGATGGAAAAGCCCAGCATACCCATCGTTGGGGACAAGAGGCTGCCGGAGGTGGAGACCTGCACCAAAAGGAGACCGATAATTGGGCCGGTACAGGAGAAACTGACGAGACTGAGGGTGAAGGCCATCAGGAATATGCTCAGAAAGCCAGTCGTCTTCCCGGCCTTGCTATCCACGGCATCGCCCCAACTACCGGGCAATGTCAACTCGAATGCCCCGAAGAAGCTGAGGGCAAAGGCCAACAACAGTAAGAAAAAGAAGATGTTGACAAAGGCATTCGTGCTAAATCGGTTCAGGGCACTGGCACCGAACAGGAGGGTAACGATCAATCCCAAAGCCACATAGATAACAACGATGCTGATGCCGTAAACGGAGGCATCCCGGATAGCGGCCCTGCGGTTCTTGCCCTTCTTCATAAAGAAACTGACCGTCATGGGAATAATCGGCCATACACAAGGGGTGAGCAAGGCGATGAAACCTGCTAAAAGTCCCCAAAAGAAAGCAGAGAAGGCAGACTGGAAATGATTTTCCTCCAATACGTCCGGAAACCCGGCAACAAGGCCATCCCCTCCTTCGGACGGCATCGCTACGGAATTACCGAAATCGAAATCTACGTTTGTGGGGGGGATACAATTCTCGTCATTACAAGCCCCATAGGTCAAATATCCCTTTACTTTGTATGTGGGTGAGAGAATACTGAAATGTTGTTCAAAAACAGCCCTGCCTTCGATATAGGGAACCTCCATGCCGAACATCTCGTCCATTGCCCGACGTACGGGAGAAAGTGTCTGTAAATCCCCTTTCTGTTCCAAGCCGTCCAGACTCTCTATTGTAAGTTCCGTTCTTGTGGGACCACCGTCCTTTATATCCGTACCATACACATGCCATCCCGTGGCAATCTGGCCGGTAAACGTAACAACCAGTTCCGTGTCTGACACTTTTTTCTGCACCACAGAAAACGTTACAGGTTCCTGTATCTGTGCAGACACGGAAGAGAAAAACATCCACATTCCAAGGAGGATAAACAAGATCTTCTTCATCACTTTAAACTATTTGCATGCAAACTTACACATTTTTTTCCTTTTATGGACTATAAGTAGACCAAAATCACGTTTTAATGAATCATATCTATATAGATGCACAAGGGAAATGTGCAAAAAAGCACAACTTTTATGGGGTTTGTTTGCAAAAAAGGGGAAAATGTCGTTATTTTGCAGCCTGAAACATGATACTATATCTTTTTTTAATAATTAAAAAATAAAAGTTATGTCTGAAATTGAAGCTAAAGTTAAGGAGATTATCGTAGACAAATTGGGTGTTGATGAAGCCGACGTTACCCCCGAAGCAAGTTTTACAAACGACCTGGGAGCTGATTCATTGGATACCGTAGAACTCATCATGGAGTTGGAGAAGGTCTTCGAAATCACCATTCCCGATGATCAAGCTGAAAAGATCGCCACTGTAGGTGACGCCATTGCGTTCATTGAGAACAACAAGTAACTCCACCTTACTATATTATGGAACTGAAGAGAGTCGTAGTGACAGGAATGGGTGCCATTACCCCGTTGGGTAATACCGCCCAGGAAACTTGGCAACACATGATAGATGGCGTCAGCGGTGCTGGTGCCATTACGCACTTCGATGCTTCAATGTTCAAAACACAGTTTGCCTGCGAGGTAAAAGGATTCAATGCCACTGATTACATAGACAGGAAAGAAGCCCGCAAGATGGACTTATATTGTCAATATGCCGTGGCAGCAGCCAAAATGGCCGTAGAAGACAGCGATATGAAGCTGGACGATATCGACAAGAACCGTATCGGTGTCATTTTCGGCGTTGGAATCGGAGGACTATGCTCCTTTGAAGAAGAAGTGGGTGCCTGGACCCGTACAGGCGAGACGTTGGGACCGAAGTTCAGCCCATTCTTTGTGCCAAAAATGATTGCAGACATTGCCGCAGGGCAAATAAGCATCATGTATGGATTCCATGGTCCCAATTATGTGACCGCAAGTGCATGCGCCTCATCGAGCAATGCCCTGGCAGATGCTTTCAACCTGATACGCTTAGGCAAAGCCAATGCCATCGTAAGCGGAGGAGCTGAAGCCGCTATTTTCCCGTCTGGCGTGGGTGGATTCAATGCCATGCATGCGTTGAGCACCCGCAACGACGAGCCCGAAAAGGCCAGCCGCCCATTCAGCGCCAGTCGCGACGGGTTTGTGCTGGGAGAAGGCTCTGCCTGCCTGATTTTGGAAGAACTGGAACATGCGAAAGCACGTGGAGCCAAAATTTATGCGGAAATGGTGGGTGCCGGCATGACTGCCGATGCACATCACATCACAGCCTCCCACCCCGAAGGACTTGGAGCCAAACTGGTTATGCAGAATGCATTGGAAGATGCAGGCATGAAGCCCGAAGACATTGACTACATCAATGTACATGGTACTTCAACCCCAGTTGGCGACATTTCCGAAGTTAAAGCCATCGTGGACGTCTTTGGTGAGCATGCTCACAAGCTGAACATCAGCAGCACAAAGTCTATGACGGGACACCTGTTGGGTGCAGCCGGAGCCATTGAGGCTATGGCCAGCGTACTGGCAATAAAGAATGACATAGTGCCTCCCACCATCAATCACGAGGAAGAGGACAAGGACCCAGAAATCGACTACTCCCTGAACTTTACGTTCGGGAAAGCGCAAAAACGTACTGTACGTGCAGCACTGAGCAACACATTCGGTTTCGGCGGCCACAACGCATGTGTTATCTTTAAAAAGTACGCAGAGTAATTTGACGTGACATTAACGAACTTGATAGGAACGATGAAGTTGCCTTTCCGCAAGGAAAGAAAACTTTGTCGTTCTTTTTATGAAATCCTGGGGTTCTATCCCAACAAGCTGGAATACTACCAGCAGGCGCTTTTGCACAAGTCCCTTTCCCTGAGAAACGACAATGGCCCCCTGAACAACGAGCGACTGGAATTTCTGGGAGATGCCATACTGGGAGCCGTGGTGGGCGATATCGTGTACAAGCACTTCCAGAAGAAACGCGAGGGTTTCCTGACTACTGCCAGAAGCAAAATCGTTCAACGCGAAACACTGGGAAAACTGGCCATAGAAATAGGACTTGACAAATTAGTCCAACGAGGCAACTACGGCCAGAGCCATAACAGCTATCTGGCCGGTAATGCATTTGAGGCTTTATTGGGAGCCATCTATCTGGACAAGGGCTATCCCTACTGTATGAGGTTTATTGAGCAACGCATCCTGAACCAACTCATCGACATCGACAAGATTGCCTATCGGGAAATGAATTTCAAAAGCCGATTGTTGGAATGGACGCAAAAGAACCACCTGCTCTTGGACTTCAAGTTGATTGGAGAGGAACGGGACGGAAACGGGAGCCCTATCTTCGAATACCAGGCGATTGTGGAAGGAATTCAATGTGCTACCGGCAGAGGATACACCAAGAAACAGAGCCAACAGATGGCATGTAAAGAAACCATCAAGGTGCTGAAAAGCCAAAAGGAACTAAAGGAAAATATTTTCAAGAACAAAGAGGCACGGACTGCCATGGAGGAAAGTCCCGTCATGGAAATGCCGAACTTAGAAACAGAAGGTCAACAAGATGAGTCTGACGAATATCATACGTCCATTATTCCTGAAACGACAGCATGAGCTGGACGGATACAGATGCCATGCACAGGAATTGCAAACAGAGGTGTTGCATAAGTTGCTGAACAAGGCGGCCGGCACCGAATGGGGAAAGCAATACGGTTTCTCCAAGATGCAGACCTATGAGCAGTTTGCAAAAAAGACGCCCATAAACACATACGAGGAGCTGAAAGGATTCATCGACCGTATGCGCCAAGGGGAAAGCAACCTTCTGTGGCCGGGACAAATACGATGGTATGCGAAATCCAGCGGAACGACTAACGACAAGAGCAAATTCATACCTGTAAGCAAGGACGGACTGCACGACACCCACTATGCGGGTGGAAAAGATGCCGTGGCATGGTATCTGCGCAACAATCCCAAAAGCCGCATCTTTGACGGAAAGGCTCTCATCCTTGGCGGCAGTCATGCACCCAACTATAACCGCAAACATAGTCTGGTTGGAGACCTGAGCGCCATCCTCATAGAGAACATCAACCCATTGGTCAATCTCGTGCGCGTACCTTGTAAGAAAACGGCTCTGCTGAGCGACTTTGAAATCAAGCGCGACCGCATCTCACGAGAAGCCCTTAAACAGAACGTGACGAACCTGAGCGGAGTACCGTCCTGGATGCTGTCCGTACTTACCCGTCTGATGGAAATCTCAGGTGCCAGCCATTTACAGGAAGTATGGCCGAACCTGGAAGTTTTCTTCCATGGAGGGGTTGCCTTTACACCCTATCGTGAACAATACCAGCACCTGATAACGAAGCCGGATATGCATTATATGGAAACCTACAATGCATCAGAGGGTTTCTTCGGCTTACAGGATGACCCCACCGACCCTGCCATGAGCCTGATGGTGGACTATGGCATTTTCTACGAGTTCATCCCGATGGACGAATTCGGAACGGAAAACCCGACCATCGTTCCCCTGTGGGGAATAGAGACAAACCGGAATTACGCCATGGTCATCAGTACGACAAGTGGCCTTTGGCGATATATCATTGGCGACACCATACGATTTACCCAGAAAGATCCCTACAAGTTCGTCATCACAGGACGCACGAAGTTCTTTATCAATGCTTTCGGAGAAGAGCTCATCGTGGATAACGCCGAAAAGGGACTGGCCGAAGCATGTGCCCGGACCGGTGCCCAGGTGCTGGAATATACGGCAGCTCCCGTTTTCATGGACGAACATGGGAAATGCCGCCACCAATGGCTGATTGAGTTCAGCAAGGCACCAGAGGATTTGGCCTTCTTCGCAAAAATCCTGGACGAAGCACTTCAGAAGATAAACTCCGATTACGAAGCAAAGCGCTACAAGAACATCACATTACAACCTCTTGAAATCATTCCTGCGCGTAAGGATGTATTCAACGACTGGCTAAAATCACGTGGCAAACTTGGCGGACAACATAAAGTGCCCCGCCTTAGCAATCAACGCGACACGATAGAGCAGATTCTTGCACTGAATTCATGAAAGGACGGGAACTTCTATACTTGACCATTTTTTTCCTTTTGCTTTCGGCATGTGCCAGCATAGGAAATCCCGACGGAGGACGATACGACGAAACGCCTCCCATGGTGGTTCAATGTGTCCCGGAAGACCGTTCTACCGACATCCACAAGAAAAAGATAAGCATCTATTTCAATGAATTCATAAAGTTGGAAAATGCCAACGAGAAGGTCATCGTATCCCCTCCACAGATTGAAGCCGCCAACGTGAGAGCTGACGGGAAAAGAGTGAGGATCGACTTGTATGACACGCTGCAGGAGAACACCACATATACGGTTGATTTCAGCGATGCCATAGAGGACAACAACGAGGGAAACCCCATGGGTATGTACACGTACTCTTTCAGCACAGGGCCCGACATCGATACGATGGAAATTGGCGGAACGGTACTGAATGCCGAAAACCTGGAACCAATCAAAGGCGTATTGGTCGGCGTATTCCCGGCAGATTCCACATTTAATGACACGTTGTTTACATCAAAGCCTTTCAGCCGTGTATCACGCACCAACGGCAGCGGACGATTTGCCATCAAGGGAGTCAAACCCGGCAGATACCGTGCCTTTGCCCTTCAAGATGCCGACGGTAATTTTATCTTTAACCAGAAAAGCGAGCTTATAGCATTTGACTCCACCGTTTGGGAAACGTCTTGCAAACCCGACATCCGCATGGACACCATCTGGAGAGATACCGTAACATACGATTCCATCCGGGTAATACCCTATACACATTTTTTCCCGGACAACATCGTGTTAAGGGCATTTCTGGAAGAGGGACAGGACCAGCATTTGTTAAAGACAGAACGGGAGGTTCCCGAGTTCTTCAAATTATACTTCACCGCACCCACAGACACCCTGCCCAAGTTAAGAGGCCTGAATTTCAACGACTCATGCCTGTATGTCGAACATACGGAACATTTCGACACATTGACCTACTGGGTTACGGACACCATGTATTGTTACCAGCAAGACACACTTGCCATGGAGCTGACCTACCTGGACACCGACACAAACGGTGTATTGGTACCCAAGACCGATACATTGGAGATTGTGCCCAAACTGACACACGAGAAACAATGGAAAGAACAATACAAGAAAATTGAAGAGTGGGAGAAAGATCGGGCAAAAAGACAGAAAAAAGCAAAAGAACCTTTGCCGGAGGAAGAAAATCCATACATCAAGACATTCATCACCATCAACGCCAAGCCATCGGGCAGCATCGATCCGAATCAGAATGTCAAGTTTTCATTTAGCGAACCATTGGCCAGCCTCGACAGTACCAAGCTCCATTTTTATATGAAGCAGGACACAGACTGGGTGCCTATCCCCTACTTGTTTATTCCGGAAGAAAACAGTTCCGACCATGTATTGTATGCCGAATGGGAACCCAAGCAACAATATAAGTTCGAGGCAGACAGCGCTGCGTTTGTCAGCATAATGGGCAACACGTCCAAATCTCACAAGATGGAATTCAAGGTGCGCGACTTGGAGGAATACGGTTCCCTGTTCGTACATGTCATCGGACTCGACACGAATGTCTATGTTCAAGTGCTGGGGTCGAATGACAAGCCGGCGTTCGAACAGAAGGTCGATGCAGACGGTCGGGCCGACTTCTTTTACATGAAACCGTCCAACTACTATTTACGATGCTTCATAGACAGCAACGGAAATGGCAAATGGGATACCGGAAGCTATGCCGAACGCAGGCAAGCCGAGGAGGTCTTTTACTTCCCAAAACAGATCAAGGTCAAAGCACAATGGGATATTGAACAGGACTGGAATCCACGATCCATCGATGCTGCACAGCAGAAACCAAAGGAGATAACCAAGCAAAAGCCAGACAAGGAGAAATCCGTAAAAGACAAGAACCGAAAGCGCGACGAAGAACTAAGAAAGGGCAAATCAGGTAATACAAAACGAAAGTCATGAAGAAAATAACTGTTTTCATTTGTCTGTTTATGGCCGTCTGTCTTCATGTACAAGCACAATGTAAGGCAAAAAATACGGCTTTCCAGGGAGGGGAAGTCCTGAACTACCGGCTTTTCTTTAACTGGAAATTCGTCTGGGTCAGTGCAGGCACAGCCAAAATGACGACACAAAGCAGCGCGGACGGTGGATTCAAGAGTCATCTCATCACACACAGCAGCAAGAAAATTGACAAATTTTTCATGATGCGCGACACCCTTCTCAGCATCGTGGACAAAGACCTGGTTCCACAATATTACCGCAAGGCAGCCAACGAGGGCGGAAAATACTACGTAGATCAGGTATGGTACAACTACCGGGACGGTCACACCCATCTGAAACAAGAATACCTGAACCGTAACGGAGAAACAAAGAAGAAGACCTACGAGAGCAATGCATGCATCTACGACATGATGAGCATGATGCTACGCGCACGCTCGTTCGATACTTCGAATTACAAAGTGGGCGAAAAAATCCAATTCCCAATGGCAGATGGAGACGAAGTGGAACAGGTTACGCTTATCTATCGTGGGAAAAAAGATTTCAAGATGGAAGATTCACGCACCAAATACCACTGTCTGGTCTTTTCTTTTGTGGAATACGAGAAAAACAAGGAGAACGAAATCATAACGTTCTACATTACCGATGACAAGAACCATTTACCCGTACGTCTTGACCTGTTTTTGAAATTTGGAACGGCAAAAGCCTTTCTATGCAATGCCGAGGGAGTTCGGAATCCCCAGACGTCCATTGCCTCGGAGTAAATTGGTCAAAAGTGCAGATTATCTCATATCATTTGACATATCGGGAAAACCTTTTGTCAGTTTTTTCTCTGATTATATAATATTTGTCTATTTTTGCAAAAGGTAAGAAACTATTTTGTAAAAAAAACAACAACGATTATATTTTAGAGCAAAATGAAAATAGACAAAGTCAAATTACCAGAGGTAAATAAGAATGCCATCTTGACCCGAAAAGAAGCCGAAATAATGATAATTCTTTGGAACTTGCCCGACAAAGGAGGATTTACCAACGATATCATTGCACAATACGAAGAAGGGCATAAGCCGGCATATACTACCGTGGCCACATTCCTGAAAATTTTGGCATCAAAAGGGTTTGTCAAGATATCGCGCGTAGGAGCAATGCTCTACTATACACCCAGAGTCAACAAGATGGACTATTGCACCCGAATTATACAAAATGCCACCACATCCTTTTTTGATGACAGTATCGTAGAATTCATCAAGTTCCTGATTCAACAGAACGAGCTAAGTTCGGAAGAGAAAGAGGAAATAATGAATGTCCTCAGATAGGAATTTCATCTATCTCCTTACGACAATCCAAGTTCACATAATAGTGGGGATGACTTAGACGTTTCTCCATCGGAGGTAATGTCATATAATCTCCATAAAGGAGTTTCAAGTATTCATCGTAAGCTCGGGGAATGAAGATTTTCATATCCTCAAAGGGGCATTCTATGACATCCTGGAACCATTCTGTCTTAAAGATACGTCCTTCCCATTGGGTAACGCAAACGCACTTATCACCTTGCTTACCCACATACGTTTTTTCAAAATCCAGAAAAGCCTGCAGATACCGCTGTGGGTTACGGCGACGAATCTGATTTAATACGTAAAGTCCCATTTGGTGTATATCAAAATGCATTATTCGGTCTATCAGGAAAGAAAACGAATAGGAACTAACGGCATTGATATACTTATCATAAAAATAGTGGCTCCTATATTGAATGGCTGTTATCTCTTCGTCTGATTCGGAAAATTCATCTAATGGGAAGATATCCACATAAACACCCATAATAAAAGGCAAGCGCGAAAACTCCCAAATAGTAGTGCTGCTGTCCGAAATTTTTGCAAACGGACAATAATAGCCGGGATTGGCACATGAGATAATTTCATACCCGCAACGACTGACTTCCTTGCCTAAGCCCAGCAACTTGTTATAATCAGAGCGGGGCATATAAATATCTATATCATCATCCCATGGAATAAACCCTTTGTGGCGGACAGCACCTAAAACAGTTCCTCCACATGCAACATATTTAAGACCATGCTCAGAAAAGAATGTCTGGACGAACTTGAATGTTGTTAAAAGCTTTTGTTTGATATCCGTGTTTGGCTCTCCGTTCATATTAATCAAATAAATTCAAGAACAGCTCAGCACACCAGAGCTGCCATTTTTGGTTGCCTGTAAGTTCATCCATAGGGATGTCATCACGAAATTCTTCGCGCTGTGGACCTGTCCAGTCCTTGAAAACAGCATCTACCGGACGAGGCATGGCTATTTTGAATGGAATTTCCAGTTCTGGGTATTTTAGGGCATACAAACCACGAATCAGATATTTCGGTTCGCCATTCCTGACACGTTCCATATCCAGAGGCTCCGACATGACCAGTCTGGCATAAGGGTCATAATATGGAAGGGATGCCACGGCAAAAGCATTCAAATAAGAACTGGAACTCTCTATGGAAAATACTTCATCCATGAAACGCATATAATCGATGCCATCGTCTCCCACCCGATACCTTTCATACAAGGCACTCTGAGAAACAGGGTCGCGCAACACCAGTTTGGGCGCAAGGAATGTATATCGTTTAGAAAAACCATTGAAGTCCCATTCCGGCGTAATCAGCTTATCCATTCCGCCAAAAATCAAATCGGCACTTTCTCCCACAAGAATCATTTCCACGCCATCTTTCTTTGCCTCTATGGCCGCCTTATATATCTGAGGCTCTATGGAGTGGACCGGAGCCCACTTGTGAGACATCACGATAGGCGTATATTTTTTATAATCGTCAAAGGTGATTTCTATCAAATGATGCTGAAGGCCGAATTTTGCACAGTACTTTTTGGCACGCTCCAAATCCTGATCAAAAACGCCCGTTTCCGACACAAAGGTATAGGCATGGCTACCTGGCTTTAAATACGATGCTATATTAGCACTATCCATGCCACCGGACAACAAAATGCCAATGTTGTCATATTGGGCATACAACGAATCTATCTGCTTTTGAATTTCCCTGTCAATGTCTTCCGACGTTGCAACAGGAATCTTTTCATCATTGGCAATCGGCTCATAATTTTTGTGACGGAATCCATTATAGAAATCCATATCATCACGCCATATATAGCGAAACGCCATATATGAACTTAAACAGAATTTTTTGTCTGTCATTATCCCGTTATTTTAAATCTTCCAAATTATCCTTTCGAACCATATCCAAAGCTTTACGGATCTGCGTAGAAGAAGTCCCCTGCGTATAAGGGAAATACACGATCCGAATGCCCGCCTCTTCGAACTCCTTTTCATATTGCTGCCATTTTTCTGTAGCATACCAATCATCGCCTACAAAAAGTATTTGGGCACCAAGTTTCTTACATGCAGCCAATTTATCCATGTCATACTGAGGAACAGCCGCATCTACGTATCTACAACTGCGCACTATTTCCAGCCGGTCTTCAAAAGGTATCATCGCGTGCTTGCCCTTATAGGCAACCAGTTCATCTACCGTAACCCCTACAATAAGTCTATCGCACAGGCCTTTTGCATTCTTCAAAAGATTCAAATGCCCAATATGGAAAAGGTCATATACACCTGTAGTATATCCAATAATCATAGCATTTTCCTTAATAATTCTTTTCACAATATTTATTCGCAAAATTAGATAAAAAAACTGAATTTACAGGCAGTAGAGATAAAAAAACTAAGTCAGCCAGCAAAAAATTCCAAAAAAGATAGGGTTCTTTGCCTTTTCGCGGCAATCCGCACATACGATTCTATGACCATCCTTCATTTTTCAAAAAAATGCGTCTTTTTTTTCTCAGACCCCGGGGTTCCCGAGCAAATACCCCGGGGTTCCTGAGCAAATACCCCGGGGTTCCCGAGATTTAGATGTACATCATTTATTCATATTTGCCAACTCCATTTCGCAAAATAACATATTTAGCTAAAAACCGACTTTTATATTTCCTATCTTGAAAAGAAAATAGTACTTTTGCACCGCCTTAATTAGGCATTGGTTTGTTTTA
The DNA here is from genome assembly GCA_045617645.1 of Bacteroidaceae bacterium. Lineage (GTDB taxonomy): Bacteria > Bacteroidota > Bacteroidia > Bacteroidales > Bacteroidaceae > Physcousia. Next base: position 42,475 of record JAZLIY010000011.1, read on the forward strand.
GCAGACACATTTCTCATTAAACACAAATAAATAGAACAAATGGCAACATTAGATTTGACCCAGTATGGAATCACCGGTTCTACCGTGATTGCACACAACCCCTCGTACGAGAAATTGTTCGAGGAAGAGACCAAAGCTGGTCTGGAAGGTTTCGAGGTTGGTCAGCAGACTGAACTCGGTGCTGTAAACGTAATGACAGGTATCTTCACCGGCCGTAGCCCCAAGGACAAGTACATCGTTATGGACGAAACCTCCAAGGATACTGTTTGGTGGACAAGCGAAGAATACAAGAACGACAACCACCCCATGAGCCAGGAAGTATGGGAGAAGGTTAAGGAGTTGGCAAAGAAAGAACTTTGCAACAAGAACCTGTACGTGGTAGATGCTTTCTGCGGTGCCAACAAGGACACCCGCATGGCCGTTCGTTTCATCGTAGAGGTTGCATGGCAGGCTCATTTCGTTGAGAACATGTTCATCAAGCCCACAGCAGAGGAACTGGCCAACTTCGAGCCCAACTTCGTTATCTACAATGCTTCCAAGGCAAAGGTTGAGAACTACAAGGAACTGGGTCTGAACAGCGAGACTTGCGTTGCCTTCAACGTAACCAGCCGCGAGCAGGTTATCATCAACACCTGGTATGGTGGTGAGATGAAGAAGGGTATGTTCTCCATGATGAACTACTACCTGCCTCTGAAGGGCATCGCTTCCATGCACTGCTCTGCAAACTGCGACATGAACGGCGAGAACACCGCCATCTTCTTCGGTCTGTCTGGTACCGGTAAGACCACTCTGTCCACCGACCCCAAGCGTAAGCTGATTGGTGACGACGAGCACGGATGGGACGACAATGGCATATTCAACTTCGAAGGTGGTTGCTATGCTAAGGTTATCAAGCTCGACAAGGAAAGCGAGCCCGACATCTACAATGCCATCAAGCGTAACGCCCTGTTGGAGAACGTTACCGTTGACGCTGAAGGCAAGATTGACTTCAACGACAAGAGCGTTACCGAGAACACCCGCGTAAGCTACCCCATCAACCACATCAACAACATCCAGCCCGGTTCTTCTGCACCCGCAGCCAAGAACGTTATCTTCCTGAGCGCCGATGCATTTGGTGTTCTGCCTCCTGTCAGCATCCTGACTCCCGAGCAGACTCAGTACTATTTCCTGAGCGGCTTCACCGCTAAGCTGGCTGGTACAGAACGTGGTATCACCGAGCCCACTCCCACTTTCTCTGCTTGCTTCGGCCAGGCATTCCTGGAGTTGCATCCCACAAAGTATGCCGAGGAGCTGGTTAAGAAGATGGTTGCCAACGATGCCAAGGCTTATCTGGTGAACACGGGTTGGAACGGTACAGGCAAGCGTATCTCCATTCCCGACACACGTGGTATCATCGATGCCATTCTGGACGGCAGCATCCTGAAGGCTGAGACCAAGAAGATTCCTATGTTCGACTTCGAAGTTCCCACCGCTCTGCCTAATGTTAACCCCGCCATCCTCGATCCTCGCGATACATACGAGAATGCATCTATCTGGGAAGAGAAGGCTAAGGATCTGGCAGCTCGCTTCATCAAGAACTTCAACAAGTACACGACGAACGAAGCAGGCAAGGCTCTGGTAGCCGCTGGTCCAAAATTGTAATTTTGTCTTTTACCTATAGCGTTATATGAAGAAAAGCGGTTCACCCTCCGCGGGGTGGATCGCTTTTTTACTATACAAATGGAACGCATACACATCATTACTCCCGTCAAGGATTCCATCGACAGTACGATGGATACGATACGGGCCGTATTGTCATCAGACATCTGTTTGCCTCACACCTATACCGTTTACAACGATTTCAGCACACCCGAGAACACGGAACGGCTGGAAGCAGCCTCACGGGAAATGGGCTTCACGCTGGTAAACCTGAGCGAACTGACAACCCATCCATCGCCCAACTACCTGTTAGTCCTCCAAAGGGAGCAACAGCATTGTCTGCAGGACAACGCCGGTCTCCTCATCGTGGAAAGTGATGTGACCGTAAAAAGACACACCTTGCAAGCCCTGTGCGACGGAGCATCGGAACGCCCCGAATGTGGCATCGCTGCAGCCGTTACGGTTGATGAACAAGAACACATCAACTACCCCTACCTCTACGCCACAGGTTCCGAAAATCAGATTATCGACAATCGCAAGCATTGCAGTTTCTGCTGTTCCTTGCTCACGCCTGCACTGCTACAGAAATTCGATTTCCAATCGCTGGACAGCAAGAAGAACTGGTTCGATGTCACCATCTCGCACGAGAGTCTGAAGGCAGGACTACACAACTACCTGTTCACCTCGCTCACCGTATGGCACAGACCTCATGCCAGCCGTCCATGGAAACAGCTAAAATACAAGAACCCTCTGCTCTATTATTGGCGCAAGTTTACAAAGGGATTCGACAAAATCTGATACTGGCACATGGCCTCATCCTCACCCGTTTTCAGCATCATCACGATATGTAAGAACAGTGCCCATGACTTATGGGAAACGGCTCAGTCCATCCTTTCACAGGAAGGTTTTCCGCCTACGGAGTTCATCATCATTGATGGGGCTTCCACCGACAACACAGCTGAAATCATCGAGGAGATACGTCACACATTCCAAGAGAAAGGTTTCTCCCTATTTATCATCAGCGAACCAGACCATGGCATTTACGACGCCATGAACAAAGGAACGAGATACGCCCATGGGGAATGGATCAACTTCATGAATGCAGGAGACCGTTTTGCCGGGAATACCGTTTTGAAGGACGTCCATCAGCACATTGCCGCAAGCGAAAAGCCAGCCGATATCTTTTATGGTTCCGTCAGGCAGGTTCTCGCCTTTGGCGAAATCACCGTACAGCCCAGGAATCTCAGCTATTTGAACAGGAAAATGGCATTTTGCCACCAGTGCGCTTTTGTTCGGAAAAAGGTACAGGAAGAACACCCATACGATCTATCTTTCCGCATTGCTGCCGATTACGAATTCTTTCATTGGGGCTATCAGTCTGGCAAGGTCTTTAGGAAAATGCCCGTTACGGTAGCCGTTTTCGAAAGCGAACAAGGGCTTTCCTCCAGAAACAGACTTCTCATGAATCGTGAATACGCTCGTGCCAACGGCCGCAGCAAGACAATAAGATGGAAACTGGAATATACGGCAAAAGTACTGGAAGTCGGATTCAACAAACTATGGCGGTCACTTTTCCCGCAGACCATTGTCAACCGCATACGTCGGCAAAACTATAGCAGCACATCCCTTTGAACAATCCATTTACAAACATGAAAGAACGGTTTCCCCTCGTTTCGGTCATCGTGCCGGTTTATAACATGCAGGAGTTCCTTGCGGAAACACTGGACAGCATTGTCGAAAGTTCCTACACGAAACTGGAAATCCTGATCATAGACGATGGTTCGCAGGACCAGTCGGTGCAGATAGCCCAGAGCTACGCACAACGCGATGCCCGCATACGTCTGCTCACACAAGCCAACGGTGGCGCATGCAAGGCACGCAATCACGGGATCCGCGAAGCCAGGGGTACCTATATTCTGCCGTTGGACAGCGATGATCTCATCCTACCCTGGTTCATCGAGGAAGCCGTTAAGGTGCTTGAGAAGGAAAGGGACGTGAAAGCCGTCTTTTCCCAAGGGGAATTTTTCGGAGAAAAGACCGGACAATGGAAGGTACCCGACTTCAACATTCATTTACTGGCACGCAAGAACATGCTGTGCATCTCGGCCCTGTATCGAAAGGAGGACTGGGAACGCATAGGTGGATACTGCGAGGAAATGCAAGCCCGCGAAGACTGGGAGTTCTGGATGCACATGCTGAAAGACGGGGGACGTGTGGTACGTTTCCCGTTGGTAGGTCTCAAATACCGCATCCGCAAAGGCTCGAAACGGGTTAGCGACAGACAATGGAAAAAGGCTGTCGTTGATACGCTGAATCGCCGGCATCCCGAATTTATGGAGCGAGAGTTGGGTGGACCGCTTCATTATCACCGAAGCGCATCTCGTTTCCTCAACGGGCTTTACCGTCTTTTTCATCCTCGCAAAGTGGTTGTTTCTGCCGACTTTGCAGACACCACCTATTTTGTCCGTGCCCTGAATACTCTTTTCGATTACGATGGCGGAACGATTCTGCATGACAAGCGCAACCAGCTTCGGCTGTTCCGTTTCTACGACCACGAGGTCATTGTCAAATCCTATGCCATTCCCAACCTCATCAACCGCCTTGTGTACGGTTTCCTGCGCAAATCCAAGGCACAACGTTCCTACGAATATGCCCAAATGCTACGTTGCCACAAGATCGGTTCTCCCGAACCCGTTGCATGGTACACGGAACGCCAAGGCATCTTTTTCAGCCGAAGCTATTATGTCTGTCTGAAATCGGAGTTGCCCTACACTTACAACGACCTTATGGGCGACATGCTGCCCCAGGAGGCACAGGAGCGCTATCTTACCGCCATTGCCCAGACCGTTGCCCGTATGCACGAGCTGGGTTACTTGCATCGGGACTTGTCGCGTGGCAACATCTTGTTCGGCGAAAGTGCCGATGGGCAGGTTCATGTCGAGATCATCGACCTGAACCGCATCCGCTTCCGTCAGGTAACGCCTCAGATGGGATGTGCCAACCTGTCCGAACGTCTTCCTGCTACGCCGTGGCAGCGCATGGTTCTGGGTACCGCATACGCTACCGCACGGAATCTGGATGCCGACTGGTGCATACGGCAGATGCAGGCTTCCTCTTCTCAGTGAACCTCTGCCCTGTCAACCATTTCACCCGAAATGGCATCGTAGGCCCTCATCTCTATTCCATTGGGACGGACGGTTATCACCTGATAATACCGACTGCCGCTCAATACTTTATCAAAACGCTCCGTCGGGTGGATTCGATAGGTCTTGGGCGAACAATGACTGATGGTATATAGTGGTTTCGTGCCACATCGTGCATAGGCATGCTCATGTCCTTGCAGAACCAGATCCACTCCTTCCCGTCCCACTACATCGTCAAACATCCACCGCTGTATCAGGTTGTTGTTCTTGTGTTTGACCGAGTACAACGGATGGTGGCACAACAGGATCTTATGTTGCGCAGTACTCTCTTTCAGCCTCTTCTTCAACCAATTTCGCTGGAACAGGAGGAAACCAAACCCACGTTCACTGTCCACACAGAACAGTTCCGCCCCGTGGTATTTCAGATTGAACAGATGGTTACGGTCGCCACGCTCCTCCATCCCTTTCAGGAAATAGGGAAACACCAAGGCGAAACGACGCTCACTCTTGCGGATCAGGTATTTCAGATAGTCGTGATTTCCGGTTATGTTCAGGATGGGCATGGCAGTACAGAGACTGTCCACCGAGCGGAAAGTCTCTGCCCAATAGGCATCGGTCAGACGCTCTATCAGATCGCCTCCGAAGGCCACGAACTCCACCTCGGGATGCTCCCGTACGGCACGTTTCAGGAACGTATTTGTCACCCCCCCGACGGAATCCTGCACATCCCCCACAAAGAGGAAGGAAAACTCATCCTCATTCGGCCGATGCACACGGAACGTGTACCACGGAGAACAATGTTGTCCGTTCCGCACTCGATAGGCATATTCCGTATCTGGCTGCAATGAATCCAGCAACACACGATAATAGGCTGCCTTTCCGCTCCTGGAATGAAACACTTCGCCGATGGCTGCATGACGGACGGTATCCCCTCCGTGCACCAGTATCAGTTCCGCCTCATCAGTCACTACCGTATCGCACATCCACGACACATAACGCGAGGTCTCTCCCTCATCACCAAAGGTCAGCATCACCCTGGAAGGTACGTCCGACACCGTATAGGGAGCCTCCGGTGGATTGCTGAACCAGGCGCTCCACCTGCTGTGTACCCAGGCAGCCAACCCCGACAACAACGCCAACAGGAGAACAATCCGGGTGCTTTTCCGGTTGAAAAAGGCGCAAAGTTTCTGTCCGTTTGTCATTTTGTTTACTTGTTGGGACAAACCATCTCGTTGTGGTTCATCCGGTACATATATTGTTGTATCACACTCCTCAGTCGCTGTTCATATACCGGTGGCTGTTGCCCCAGCAGATCGTTCTGTTGCAAGGGGTCCTCGCGGAAACGATAGGCATGTACCACCTGCTCGCCATCGAACTGCAGCATCCAGTCGTCCTGTAAATACTGATAATAGTCATTTCCCGTCAGGTAATGCACGGCAAAGGTTTCCGCCGGCTCGCTGTGCAGCACATCACGTCCGTATGCCACGTACGGTCGGTCGTAATGCAAGAGTCCCAGTACCGTGGGCATGATGTCTATCTGGTTGACGACACGGGTGGAATCCACACCCGACAGTTCAGGCATACCGGGAGCATAGAAAATCACCGGCACTTCGTAATGCCCCAGATCTGTCTGGTATTCCGGATCATCGGCCGCCGTAGCATGGTCCGCTGTCAGGACGAACAACGTATTGTCGTACCATTTCTGTTTACGGGCTTTTTCGAAAAAGAGGCGTACGGCATGGTCGGAATAACGGATACAGGCATACAGAGGCGTGGGGCCTTCGGGGAACTGTCCTTTGTAACGGTCGGGCATACGGAAAGGAGAATGGGAGGAAGCCGTAAAGACCGAGGTAACGAACGGCTCCGGCATCTCACTCATCTTGTCGCAGTAGAACTGCAGGAACTCCTCGTCCCAGATTGCCCAGGTTCCGTCGAAATCCGCATCGCCGTGGTAACGGGTATCCTGATTGTATTCCGTACGGCCGTAATACTCCTGGAAACCTACCGAACGGGCAAATGCCTGAAATCCCATACTGCCATTCTCTGCCCCATGGAAGAAAGCCGAATGATAGCCCTTGTTCCGACTCAGTTCACCCGCTATGCTGCTCAGGTCGTTCAGACTGGCAGGTGTCAGGAAAAACGGCTCTACGAAACATGGGATGGAAGACAATACCGAAGGCATACCATCGATGCTTTTCCGCCCGTTGGCATAACTGTATTCGAAAGAACGTCCCACCTGTGCCAGGGAATCCACAAAAGGCATAAACCCACGGGCTGATGCCTGCTTGCCGAAACTTTCCAGAATCATCACAACCACGTTACGGGGAACGAACGACACGCTGTCCGTCGGCTGATGAAGAGGTGTATAGAGCTCTGCGGCCTCCTCCATCGGCATATATACCTTTTCTGCGAAAGCTTTTTTACCTAAGGTACGCATGATGCTGAACGGAGTATTCAGCACGATGCCGGCATCAATGGCATGGTTTACGTACTGGTTGGCATTGGAAATGGTAATGGGGCGCACGGCTTTCGTAAATCCGCCACGCATACCGCCCACGGTCAAGCCTCCCGCCACAATCAGGGAAAGCACCTGGGACACATAATAGGCCATCCTATGCTTTGTCCACTCTGTATCGGGCTTACGGAAACCGATCCACAGAAGAACGACCAGACAGATGCCGATGGGAAAGAGGTACCAATAGGGCAATGCTTCGTGCAACAGGATATTGCCCAGATTCCCTTCGTGACCGAATTCCTGCAACACGCTCCAGGTCGTCCGTCTGCCCGAGAACGGGAAATAGGCACAGTCGCACAGATTGGCAACGACACCCACACTGTTCACCACCACATATAACACCCGTACCACCTTGTAGAATCCGTCACATTCTTTCCAATGAAGAGGAAACAGGAACGCCAGCATCATCCAGCTGTTCAGGTACAGAATGGCCGTCGTATCGAACTTGAGGCCGGCCCACAGCAGTTCGCCCATATACGAGGCACTCAGATGGGGGGCATAGATTGTCCAGTTGCATACCACGAACACACAGCGAAGCACCGTGTAAATGGCATACACCAGCAGCAGGTTTACCAGCAATGCTATGGTATTTTTTTTCATTCTCTTCTTTTTTTTCGTTTTCTTCTATAGAGGCTATAGAAGCTATAGAGGCTATAGAAGCTATAGAAGCTATAGAAGCTATAGAATCTATAGAATCTATAGAATCTATAAAAAAAAACTACAACCCTTTTTTTATTCTTTCCAGTTCTTCTTCCAATTCTTTTATGCGCTTAGCTTGGCGCTGTACGGTTTCTTCCAGGGTTTTCATGTGGTAATCCTGTGCCTCTCGGTATCCTGTGCGTGCGGCATACATTCGCTCCTTGATACCCCCTTCGGTGATGAAGGCCTTTTCAAGGTTCATGAGATAGCTGTTCATCATAGCGTCTATCTGAAAGCAGAGCGTGAGGCAGATATTGCAGAATTCTTCCTCACTCCATCGCTTTGCAAAAGCCAGATAGTCGGCTGGCAAATTATGCGATTTGGTAAATTCCTGCATTGGAAGGAAGCGCGGATGGTTCTGCTCCCACAAGGATAATTTGAAATTGTTAATGTGGTCGCGGTAGTCCTCTCTCAGTTCATGGACGCTACTACGAGCCACATTGAGCAGTTTTATCTCCATCTCTGTGGAAGTTTTGCCGTCTTCCGACCCCTCTATTATATTCTGTTTTCCCGAACGGGCAGCCTGTACCATCTGATCAACGGTGCGGTCGCCACGCTTGGGAAGGAAGCGCTCGCAGAAAATGAATGTCAACTGGAAGAGTGTGTCCATCTTCTGATAGAAACGTAATCCCTTCCAATTAGCCGGTTTACGCAGCACTTGCCCAGGAGTATATTCAGGAAATGCCATTTTTCGATCTTTTTTTTTTATTATTTTTATTTTCGCCTCTATAGCTTCTATAGCTTCTATAGCCTCTATAGCCTCTATAGCCTCTATTCTATCCCCTGCAAATTTACAACATCTTTTTGTAAAAGCTCTTTTTTGAAGTTGAAATGTCTGTTTTCACCCTTTGCCACTATAGCCTCTATAAAATTCTATAGCCTCTATAACAACTATAGCCTCTATAAAATTTGCCTTTTCGCTCGCTTACTTGTATCTTTGCAAAGAAATTCGAAAAGAAATGAAAATACTATACGCTCTGTTGTGGTGCCTGGCCTGGCTCCCCTTCCGCGCCCTCTATGTTTTGTCCGATGGCCTTTTCCTGCTGGTCTATTATGTCGTTCGCTACCGCCGTCGGTTGGTGGACAAACAGTTACTCGACTCCTTCCCTGAGAAAGATGCACAGGAGCGACAGGCCATCGCCCGCCGTTTCTACCACTTTTTCTGCGACTACATCGTTGAGACCATCAAGCTCATCCATCTGACGCCGGAGGAAATTATGGCCCGTGTGGATCTCAGCGAACTGCGCACAGCAGAAGAGGGGATGCGGGAACACGGCAAGAAATTCGGTTTCTTTTATATCGGTCATTACGGCAACTGGGAGTGGCTTGCTTCTTTCCCCCTATGGCTTCCGTCCAGCTACGATTGCGCCCAGATTTACCACCCCTTGCGCAACAAAGGGATGGATCGCATCTTCCTGCGCATACGCGAACAGTACCACGGCCGTTGCATCCCTATGAAAGACACCCTGCGCCAGATCTTTACGGCCAAGCGCGACGGCAAGAGCATGATAGTGGGTTTCATAGCCGACCAATCGCCCAAATGGGAAGCCATGCACCATTGGACCACCTTCCTGAACCACAAGACTTCGTTCTTTATCGGTGCGGAAAAGATTGGCAAACAGGTCGATGCCGCTCTTTTCTATATTGAAATGGTGCGTCTCTCTCGCGGTTATTATCGACTCCATGCCGTTCCCCTCACCTACGATGTGCGAAACACGCCCGACTTCGAATGTACCGACCGCTATGCCGCCCTTTTGGAGCAGGCCATCCGTCGCGAGCCTCATCTGTGGCTCTGGACGCACAACCGCTGGAAACGCACCTACGAAGAATGGGTGGAACGCCAAAGCGACAAGGCTCGCTCTACGGTAGGTGCCATGTCATAGTATTTGTATTCCGCCAGCCGGCCGGCAAAGAGGACGTTCTTTTCCCTTTCTGCCAACGCCTGATACTGTTTCAGCCGTTGCTCGTTCTGTTCGTCGTTTACCGGATAGTAGGGTTCCATGCCCGGTTGCCATTCCATGCTGTACTCCCGGCTGATTACTGTCCGGGGATTCCGGTACACCTCCTCACCAAACGATTCGAAGTGCTTGTGCTCTATGATGCGCGTCCAGGGAATATCCCGGTGGGTATAATTGACCACGGCATTCCCCTGGTAGTTCGGCGTTTCCAAGGTTTCCGTTTCGAAACGCACCGTCCGGTACTGCAGGGGGCCGAAACGATAGTCGTAATAGGCATCTATCGGACCTGTGTATAGGATTTTGTCCGCCAAGGCCGACAGTTCCTCCCGCTGTTGCAGGAAATCACAGTCCGTCCTGACCTCCACGCCATCCAGCAACGCATCTATCAGCACATTATATCCCCCTACGGGTATGCCCTGATAACGGTCGTTGAAGTAGTTGTTGTCATAGACGAACCGGAGAGGGAGCCTGCGTATGATGAAGGCCGGCAGTTCCGAACAGGGTCTCCCCCACTGTTTCTCGGTATAGCCCTTTATCAGTTTCTCGTAGATGTCGCGCCCCACCAGGGCTATTGCCTGCTGTTCCAACGTGGGAGCGGCCATCTCCTCGCGCTGACCGTCAATCACCTTGCGAGCCTCCTCGGGAGTCGTTACGCCCCACATCTGGTGGAACGTGTTCATGTTGAACGGCAGGTTGTAGAGTTCTCCCTGATAATTGGCAATGGGGCTGTTCGTATAACGGTTCATCTCCACGAACTGACTCACGAAGTCCCATACCTCTTTGTTGTTGGTATGCAGGATATGGGCACCGTACTCATGCACATGGATACCCTCCACCGTCCGGCAATGCACATTGCCACCCGTGTGTGACCTGCGTTCCACCACCAGACAACGCCGTCCTGCCCTATAAGCCAGATGGGCAAAGGTAGCTCCCATCAGGCCAGAGCCCACAATCAGATAGTCGTATCGTCTGCTATTTATAGTGTCCATAAGAAGAAACTACAAGAACCAGTATTTGTTCGTCATGAATTTCATAGACAAGACGATGCTCCCTATTTATCCTTCGGGACCAAGTTTCATTCTTATACCCCCTTAATTGTTCGACCTGACCAGTTCCTGTACGAGGATGCTCGCGCAGTTCATCAAGCAGTCCACGTAATTTGCGTATCGCATTGGGTGCATGTTTTTGCAATGCCACCAAATCTTTTCTTGCGTCTTCCGTAAATTCTATTGCATACATAGGAGTCGGTCTATGAACTGCTCACTGGTTTCATCAGGGCGCATAACAATGACATTTCCGCTTTCTGCCTGCGCACTTGAAGCTTCAATCTTTGAACGGAATTCGTCCTTTGTCATACAAACTTTACGTTCTTCTTTTTGCTTCATGGGAAGAGACTTTATCTTCCATCCCATGTTACCAGACAACCAACGCAAAAAACGAGCATCCGACAATGGAAGTGTTATTTGAATCGTCTTGCTTTGTTCCATATCTTTTTTCTTTTCTGCAAAAGTAGTGAATATTTCCGTATCTGCCAACTTTTGGAGCAGACAAAATCTTGTACGAGTAATAGAACACATCCTCGAAGGGACTATTGATGTACGACCCCTTCGGGGACGGGAGGGGGCGCAAGTCCTATGTCCTATCCGCAGGAGAACCTGCGGTTACCAGTGTACGACCCCTTCGGGGACGCAATCCATGTCATCGTGCCGGTGGCACCCTGGAGGGGTGCTACTATGGTAACCGTGGGTTCTCCCACGGACATAGATCCATCAATCACATGATACGTCCCCGAAGGGGTCGCACTTACCTTGCTGTTTGTGAGATTCCACCTCGCTGTTGAGAAATTTGTACCTTCTTAATAAAAACTTTGTACCGTAGTCTTTAGGGGTTCTGCTGTTAACAATCAACTGCCAGATGGCGAAAAGCGGCGGTAAGCCGACACCTTTTCAGGTGCCGACTTACTTCACGCTCAGTTTCTTCTCGTTCACGATATAGACACCCGACGAGTGGATCGGTGTTATGCGCGTCTCACCCGGCTGGATGGTGAAGTTAGCCACAACCACACCACCTACATTGGTGATGGTCACAGGCTGTTCTGTCTTCATCGTAGAGGTAACCACGATAGCCTCGCGCTTAGCATAGATAGCCAGACCGCCATCCAGTTCCTTGCCCTTCTCGCTATCCTTGTCGAAGAGTGATTCGGTCGTATTACCGAAGGTGATGCTTCGGGTTTCGCCCTTCACTCCGGCAGATGCATTCTGGAAGTACGGACGGAAGGCATAGCTCTGAGTTGCAGCTGTTGTTACATCGAAACTACTACCTGTGCTGTTCATTACGTATTTGCCGGCTTCAAGATTATTATTCAGATACGTCGGAACAAATTCATAATCGCCATTCTTCACAACAGCACATTCATTATCGCTGACTCTGATGCTACCACCTTCCGCAGAAGCGAAGGTGATGGTCTGAGCACCTGGAAGTGTTTCTTCAGCCGCACTTGTGTTGGCAGGTATGAAGTTGCCACTCAGGTCAAACTCATAATACATAGCACCTGGGAATCCGGCGATATAGGGAGTACCAGCAGCACTGAAGGGATAATCCTCGAATGTATGAGATTCTTTATAATATTCCTTCTGATATTCATCGCCATTTGCATCCTTTCCATCAACGTTGTAATACGTAGCCCACAGATAGGTGTTCTTGTATTCCTTATCGTTCTCAGCTTGCTTATTCGGCACCTTGAATGCCGCATGGAAGATGCTACTGTTTTCTGTATCGACTGCACCACCAGAGGTATATTCTCTCAACCAGTACTCATGACCGACTGTACTACCTTCATAGAAGTGAGTTATCTCACCCTTATCCTGTGTAGTAATCAGTTCGGCTGCGAATGGCAGACTCACGCCTTCCCATCCCTTATTACCTTCGGCATAAAGCGGTTTACGCTGATACCACATACGATTATCGTCATCGAACGTATAAGCGATTGGAGCATTGAAGTCTTCCTTGTCCACCAGATAATGGTCGAAGAAGGCTTTATAGGTAGTAGCATCCTTCAATACTACATGACCCTTCACGCTACTTGCAGCATCAGGCACCTTCACATTTCGATAAGTAGAAGATTCTTCTGCATAGACAGGTTCCGTGAAATATGCATTCAGCACGCCGGCCGACAAATTATCCACATCGCCTTCGGCTGTTCCTGCCTTTGCGTATGCCAACAGGTTCTTGGTCAGACCATCCGTCTTGATGCTGTTCAATCCCTCATAGTCGAGCCACGGTGCATAGAACTTAGTCTGTGATTCAGCTGCAGTTGCATCCGTGGCCGCATCATCGTTGTGCCCCGTGAAGTCAATGGCCGTCATACCCTTGTGGATATCCACAGCTTCGGTCGCACCAGTCGGCGTATATTGAGCCACGAAGGCGGCATCACGGTTGTAGTATGCCTTGCTCTGAGTAGCACTGCGGAAGTAAGCCGGAGCACGATATACGCGGTTTTCCGTGGTTGAATTGTTGCGCTCTATACGCTCATGTTCTATTCCATCGGCATCTTTCGTCACGGTCTTCTTGATGGCCGTTGGCGTAGCATTGTGCGTTGTTGTGTTGTACGACAACTTCTGACCGAAGAAGATATAGTCATCCGGATAGATGGGATAATGCTTCAGGTCGGTCTTCACATATCGTTCATTGTCCTTCTCGGGAATCGTACCCTTGGCATAGATATAGTCACCGTCCATGTAGTAGTGTTCCACATAGCCAATCTTCTTATCAGTGCCTGTTGCATCCTGATAAGTGAAGGTTGGAACGAAGTCATCCGGATAGTGTCCGAGCTTATGATTATCATCGGATCCATCCATCAACGTGAGCGTATTGGCACTTTGGTTCAAAGCAAAGTACTTATAGTCATTGTCCGAAGTGGTCTTAGCATCTGCAAAGCGTTTACGCAGGAAGAAGCGGTTCAGGTTGTATGCCACCTCGCCATTCAGGAATGCTGCATCCGGTTTCTCGATGGCCTTACCGTCCGCAAATGCATTCGATTCTGGATAGTAGCAGTTGAGAATAGCAGCATTATCATCACTCACGACTGCCTTTGCCGTAGGAGTACCCGTTGTCTGAACCCAACAGTTCTCTACGATATTGTTACTACCGCCCTTTTCAGCGATACCACCGCCCGTGAACGAACCGGTAACACCAAGGTTGTAAACGTTTCCACAAAGTGTTCCGAACAAAGAATTTTCCAAACCGGAAATGGTGTGGCCATTACCATGAAGGGTTCCAGCGAAACACTGAGTATCATTACCTAATGATGACCATGCAGTCGTTCCTCCTTGATCGATATCGCTATTCAGGAAGAACTGCAGGTGGTTACCGCCCTTCACATAGGAATTGAATTTGGTAGCATCCTGACTATCCGTGTAGAACTGTTTCAGGTAATCCAGATCGTTCTTCGTATTGTCCGTGCATTCATGATTGTCGAGATAGATACGACAGTCACGCATTACGTCATCACGGTCAATAAAGAGATGGTCGGTATCGGTCATCACCTTCTCCATGCTATGGTAGTTGGCCACAGTGAACGGCACGGCATTACTGTAGGTCTTACCGAGGTAGGTCTCGGCATAGTAGGCCACATACCAGTCATTCTGATACCAGTACATTGGTGTTTCAAAGTTTGCCCATTCCACACCGTTCTGTTGGTTCTCTGCATCCGTCTTCTTCTCGAACACCTCGAAACCACCACCGATAACCTCAAAGGCACCCGGGGTAACGACTGGCGTATTCAGACCGACGGTAGAACCCGGCAGGATAGTAGCAGGTTTCGCCAGTTCACCGATGCTGGGCACACCGCTCTCGAAATGAACATGGATATTCAAGACATGACGCTCCATAATGTTTTCGAAGGACGTTCCTTCCTCGTCTGCCTCTACATAACTATACTGATAGATAACCGTAAAGATACGATCCTGCGTCACGTCGAACGGATTGATGTCCCTGGACACATATAGAGTTGATTTTTCGATTGGTGTCGTACCAGATATCAAGAAGTGCGCCTGTTCATTAGGCAAAGTTTCATATGTTGTTGCCGAAATAATGGTTCCCCAATTTACCTGTCCATCCGCTGCGATAGGACTGGTCTCTGCTTCGGTTGTTAATTCACCTCTTGTGTTATACGGGGTTACACAACAGAAATACTTTCCAATCCCAACCAATACAGGTTCAACCTTACTCTGATCTGATACAGCTCCATACTCTTCTGAAGTCAAGACTCGGCCCTTATCGTACAGCGTAGGACCGGCGCTTACTTGCTCTCTCGTAACATAAAACGTTTTGCTTGTTGTGCCACCTGAGTTGTCTAGCAAAACATAATTTGCTTTTTCGTTTAAGAGCGATTCATAGTCTTCACGGGAAAGCTTTTTATCAGTAGGAATGGTTATTGTCGTTCCAGACGTTTTGGTTTGTAATACAGTTCCAGATTCTCCTCGATACGTTGCCTCATAATCAATCGGTTGGGCAGCAGAATAGGTAGGAGCAGCAGAATTCTTTCCGTCATAACTTACCATAGTCGTTGGCCATGCGCCCGAATTATAGTTATTGTTATGATCATTGGAAAGTATATCCAGAGCATCCCAGTTATAAGTGAATTTCTCGCGTTCTGCATCGTTCAATGCCGTATAGTCCGCCGCATCGAAATTGATGCCCTTTGTATAGAGTTTACCACCATAATTACCATCTCCCGTACATATATATGCCTCGTCAAACAAAATTGCCTGATCGGCCTCACTGATGGAATATGTACTTATCAAATTCGCCTTCTCTGACGCACCGTATGTTTCGTTTATGATAAGGTATTTGTCTTCTGCCAGTTTACGTGTCGTGGTACATAGATAAGCTGGTTCAAATTTGCTCTGCAAACTTTCTAGATCATCCCAAACGCTTTTTGGTATACAACCACCCTTCACTACATGATGATCACCAGTGCCGTCCGTATAGTCACAAGCTTCCAATGCTTTATAAGCAATATCGAACGTTGCCTGAGTTCCATTAGTAGAAGTATTTACTTTATTACTGATAGCGTCATAACTTGTTTTTGTGGCCTCTGGCACAAAAGCGCCCTTCTTATAAGCACTCTGTCCATATACGGCATCGGCAGCAACGTTATGATTATATGTTGGAGCCAACAAATAATCGGTTTTGTCCGTCAAAGCATTATATGCCCGAATGTCCGTTTTCGTCGTTTCTGCAGCCTGGGGCGTATGGTATTCATCCCACTTATACGGGTTGCTCATACTGACTGCCAGAACAAGACCGTTCTCGCTATTCACGCCATTGGTCAGGTGGAACGCCTCGTCGTAAGTCAACTCACTATAATCCTTTGCCAAATAGATCTTTGTGCCATCTTCTATCTCTGGCAGAGTTTCTGCTTTGAACACTTGACCTTCCGCATAAGTAGTTCCGCCAGTTATGCCCGTTATTTTCCCATCACTGTCTTTAACTTCGCTTCCACCCACGATGATATCACGCGGACATACATACGTCATCTGAAGGAAGTATCCTTGTTCGCCTGAAGACATTAAGCTCCAATCCCAGTAACTGATAGGCTCATTCTGATCATACAGAACATCATTTAGTTCCAGTTGCTGACCGGTGTTCTGATTTTGTGCCATATTACCTTCGCCATCAGGGTCAAAATAAGCATAACGGTTCGGTTGAATGTTCTCCAACTTAAGTTTGCCATTCGTTGCAGCCTGAATACTCAAAGGTATGTTGATGGTTTCAGCGTATGAATTGGCAGAACCCGTATAGGCAGAAATGTACTGGTCGTAAACGTAATAGTCACCCTTGATGTACCAATAATGAGCCTTATCTGTATACTTTCCTGTAGGGAAACAATCGTCCACGATACGTTTAGTAGAATGAACGAAGTTACCGGAAGTTTCCATGCCAGTATCCGTCTCGTCGTATTCAAAGGATTCCTGTGTCACCGCGCCATTATTGGCTGCCGTTAATGTCAGATGAGTTTTACCTGATGCAGATTGTGCTCCATGCTGATTCTTGGCATAAACGTAACCACCACCTTCACCCGTCTTTACGCTAATCAGGTCAAGCTGAACGACGCCCGTGATGGGACCATAATTTTTATTGCCGTTACTATCCAAATCCTTCACCAGTTCCAGGAACACACCGGATGCCAAAGCAACGATATTGGCAGATTCACCGTTATTGCGGTAACTCTTATCAAGATATTGTTTTTTGTATGTGTCATATTTCGTAAACTCATCATCAACAGGATGGGATTCACTCTTCGTCTTACGTGTAGAGGTAAATGCCACATCGGATGTCAAGGCACCGAGGTAGTTCACGACACTGTACATACCGAAGTAGTTGCCATGTGTTTTTGTTTCTACCGTTGGCTCTATTGGATCTTTTACTTGGTTCAGCGACACCTCGCCCACACGGTTGATGGTGTATTTCGTATAATCCACCACGGCAGGCACACGGTCCTGTGCACCCTTCAATACGATACGACTACCAAACACACCGCAGAAGTCGGCACGCTGGATGGTGTTCATCATACGACCGGCATAGAGGCTACAGAAACCGGCTTGTACATAATTGCTCTTATCGGAATCAGACAATTTATTATAATCCTCTTCCGTTATCTTTTCGCCAGTAGTATTGTGTTTATACTGAATACTGAAGTATGCACGCTGACGGTTGTTCAGTTTTGCGTATTCCTTCATCGAAATCTCGAAGTTCAAGCCATAATAGTCAGTTCCGTAATTGGAAATGTTCAACTCGCGATAACCGTCCACGAAGGTAAGATTACCATCACCGTACAGACCGCCCACATCATCATTACCCAGCGTGATAAGGTCTTTGGCAAAAAGATCAACCACAGAAGCCGTCACATTACCGAACACGGTCGTGGCCTCGACATACATAATATCGGAACCCTGTGTCACGTTACCACCGGCAAAGACCGCATTACGAATGATGATACCAGTTTGGTCTAGTTTTTGCCATACATCTGATTTACCGTCGTTGATTGTATTCAAAACTTCCGTTGGAACATATTCGCCAACAGCATAATCAGTGCCGTTGATCTCCACTGCTTCTGTTACCTTACAATATGGTGAGATCACCACTTTGCAGTCCTCGGTCAAGGCGTTGGATGAATTATAATAGTAGCCTTTCGTTATATGATTCGTTGCATTATCAGCAGGTGCTTTCGTACCGCTACCACTATACACATAACCAATATTACCACCACCGAATACGTTGCCTTCACCCAGGGCTAGGCTTTCGTCCGTACCGATGACACCACCATGGATGTTGACCTCGGTCTGACCGAAGGTATAACCATCGGAATAGTACTTATCACCGATAGCCACACCATCCTCTACCGTATAGCTGTAACCACGACCACCGCCAAAGACGCTACCACCCACATTGCCTTCGTACATCGTCACCTTGGCAAAACCGGATTTAACAACACTGGCAGTAGTATAGGTCTTTCCATCTGAACCAGGCGTAGCAAAACCAACGGCAGCCACCTCACCACCTCCATAAAGGCTGTTGCGGATGGTACCACCATAAATCTTCACATCGGTGTTCAGCGTCACAGCACCTTCACCGAAACCGGCACCGTACAGGTTACCATACTGATAGAGTTTGTTGTCTGTGTCATCTTCGGAAGCCTTCAGGTTCGGGAAATACCACTTGGCACCATCCGTTAAAGCAGTCCATCCGGCATCTCCAGCATGTTCCGCATTGATGGCGGTAATTTCTTCCGATGTAGCCGTTCTATATTCATATCCGATGTAACCATTGTTCATGGTCACACTGGCCGTACCATAGACCTTACCCATCTCACCGCCACCATAGGCGGAAAGGAGAATGGTAGGAACACCGTTGGCGTAGGTAGTACCTGACTTAGAACCGATGTTCACCTGTGTTGTGGCATTGTCATAATTACCGTCCACCAGTGCACCTACGTCACCCTTGGAACCACCGCCATAGACCTTCTGTGTTTTGCCGCCCAACATATTAACGATGGTACCAGCCGTACTGTGCGATTCCGATTCCTTCCAACCCAAATCATCAGAGGCCATCTCGCGTACATCACCAGCATAACCACCACCGTAAATGTAATAGTCAACCGTTCCGTAAGAGTTAATTTGAGTGGTTCCGGCAACTGTCGCGTCTTTACCGAATCCCGCACCGAACATAGAGCCTCGAACGGTGGACGTAGCAGCCAGGTCGATGAGCGTATTAGGCGTATTAGCCGGAGTTGTCCAGTAGGCATACGTCTGGATACCATCAATCAGTTTATCATTGTCAGCATCATAAGGAACATACCCTAATGCATTCCTTTCTGGTATATTAGGCGTGACCGCTGTATTCGCTGGTGTTGAAAGAATATCATACTGGTTAAGCACCTTACCGTCACGACCACCGCCATAGACATTGTTTACTTGGGCATTGTCCTTCAAGTCCACATGCGTGAAGCCGGCAACTGTATGGGCACCATAACCGGCACCGCACACGTTGACCAGGTTACCACCCGATGCCATACGGACTGGTACGGTAATCTCTACGAGTGTATGCTCTGTGGCACGGAAATTATGGTTACCGCCATAGATATAAGAGTGTTCATCACTATCCTCACCTCTGACGTAAGCCAAATCGGAGTGGAACTTCACATTCGACTGAAGCACATCGCAAGGAAGTGCATCGGCAGAACCTTGACTACCGCCAAACAAAGCCTTCACGTTGACGGTAGAACCTGCAAATGTACCAGCATATTGCCAACCAGAAGCGACAGCGTCGGAAGAGCTCATAACATTCACGTTCGTCACGTTGCAGACACCCTCGTTGAATGAACCACCATAGACATTACCCAACGTACCACCAAACAGGTTGACATTCGTGGTCTTTGTACCGACATAACCGCCCGAGCCATAGATGGTTACGTTCGAGTTCGTAGTAAAGGACGGATAGGTGTTGATGGTGGTCGTTTCGTTCTGATAATTGGCATTCGTCAGATGAGTTCCTGCTGTTTGGTCTGCTGTAGCACCAAACGTACCACCATAGATGATGTCGAAATTACCCGTATAGGCATCCACCATGGTATTGTGGACATCGGAATAGTATCCACCGCCATAGACATCAGGCGTCAGGAATTCATCGTTGGTTCGAGTAGTTGCTGCATGAAGCAGGACATAGGTCTTATTCACATCTACGATACCCTCCAAATCGAGGTAGCCCTTACCACCGCCGAAGAAGGCACCGTGGTCGCCCGTCTTTTTGTTGTCCTCATATACAGGATAACCCACAAAAGCCACATCGCGACTTGCTTCCGGTGAAGCTACGTTCACGAAAGTATTGGCGGTATAGGTGTCACCTGTTCCTGGTGTCACCGTTCCAAACAAAGTAGGCTTTACGAAGTTAGGGTCAGCCTGTCGTTTATTCTCAGAATCAAGATCGAAAGTACCATCTGCTTTCTTCTTAGCAAGTACCGGATAGAGCGTGAGGTCGGAGTAATCATAGCTACCGCAAGCACCACCATAGACGGAGTTGCCGATAAGTCCACGCTGGTATTCCACGTATGTATTGGAGGTCACCTTCTTCTCGGTCATGCCACCCGATACGGCAGCTACTGTGTGTTGTTTAGTACCCCAAATCTTACCACCGAAGTCATTGCCACCATATACATTACCACCTGTACTAAATTCACGGGCTGCAACAAATGGTTTGGCGTTATCATAAGAGTTTGGACCCGCCAAGTCCCTACCGATGAACATCTCTGTGCAACCATAGATGTCGGCATTGGCAGCACCGGCTATCGCCTCGCTTACCTTACCGCCACCCAAATAGAGGGCAGTATTTCCCGTAACGACACCCTGGAAACCACCACCATAGACACGAGCCACATTGAACAAGTCGTTGCCAGTACTGGTATCCGTTTTAACTTCTGGCTTTACAAGGTCGGATTTCAGATTGACCGTCGCATTGTAAGCACTATTTGCATCGAACAGTTGATAGCGGCCATCTGTTTCCGTCAGATATGCTCCAGTAGTGTCATCTCTCTTAATCTTTCCGACAATACCTTGCTCGCCACCACCATATACCTTCAGGATTCCAGCATTCTCGGAGAGGTTGATGGTCACATCACCCCATATTTCCGTTTGCTCTCCATAGCCACCACCATAAGCAGCAAGAGTAGAGGCAAAGATGTAATCACGTTGAGTACGGAGACCTTGAACGTTCTGATCGGTTGGAGTATACTCCTTCTTAGTAGAATTGTATTCTCCAGCCACCTTATAAGGTGCCGTAGTCACATCAATATTAGCAATAGAATCTGATATTAGGGGTTTATTGATGTTGATAACTACATCACCATTCACATAACCACTGTTGTAGCAACCACCATAGATATTGGCACCCTTGAAAATATAGACAGGATCCGTGGACCCATTATCCAGTTTTACAGTATCTGTATTCCAATAAAGATAAAGGGGACGGTCGGAGTCGATGAAACCGGCATCATTCTTTTCAAACTTTAGTCGCTTTGGTTCCAGGATAGAGTTTACATTCAAAGTCAGTTTCGGAGAATTGTCCTCAGTCGCCACAGTAACGCCACCCTGATGGAAGGCATTGATACCATCATGATAAGGAACATTGGCATCGTTACAGCCACCTACTATCTTATCATATATAATAAGGTCATCGGGGAATTTCAAACCGGTACTTTCACTGAAAGCGCCGGGAGCCGACATACTACCCACGTTACCTCCACAGAAGAACGAACCGATGTAGGTAGTCTTGTCCAAAGCACTATTACCACTGGCATCCACATCCCATGAAATAGTGGGGAAGATGTTTACCTCCACACCCTTCATGTACTCTTTCATGTCGCCAGATAGTGTCAGGTTAATTTGACTGATATCCTCGCTACCAACCTTTCCACTGGTATAATCCTCCATAGTGCTTTCTTTCACCATATTGACACCATTGGAACCAAGGAAGATCTTGTCCAAAGTCACGTACGTACCAATCTTGAATTCCGCCTTGGCATTTGTTCCATCAATCGTGGCACTGTTACCTCCACAATATACGCCGCCCGTCACATAGACTCTATTGTCCTCGGTTCCGCTGATGTGGACAAGGGTATTCTCTACGTGCGGACGCTTGGTGTTCAAAGCTTGAGCAGAAGTTTTCCCCTCTGGAATATCATAGTAGTAGTCCGCCCAATCTTCTTTCGTGGCATCTGCTGTAGCCAGGGTTTCGTTGTCGGTATAGACGTACGAGCCGTTACCACCACCATAGACATCACCTGAAATGGCTCCCTGAATCTCCACGTCGGTACCCAGCTTCACCTCGCCGGATACATCGTTTCCGCCATATACATTATTAATCTTACCGCCTCCGACATAGACGCGTGCTGCATAGTTGGCAGGGAAAGTATAACCGAAATCCGTTTCTGCAGCAGTTGCTGTAACTGGCGTCGCGCCATCCATTGGCGTTACATCTGCCATACGGCAACCGCCATAGACGTTGTTAACATGCAGCAGGTCCTTATCTTCTCCTGTATTCTGGAAGATGTTCAGCAGGATACCCGTCTCACTGATCATACGGCCTTGGTTACCGCCACTATACAGGTTGTTGATGCGTCCCTGAATCAAATACCATTCCGGACGGATGGACATATCGGCAAGGTTGTTACCACCGAATACACGGTCAATGGTTTGGTCGAATACAGCCTTATCGTCTTTAATCGTATAAGATTTCTTCTGGAGTCCCATTCGCGCTATGTCAGTCGCTGTCACACCCGTACAGGGAACATCGGGATTCTTAATGTAAATATCCGTATTGTTTTTTACCGTTGCCTTGTTTCCACCACCATAGACATAACCGAATGTACCGCCTTCTATCTGAAGGTAAGTCTTAGCCAATTCTGGCAAGGAAAGGTTTTCAAATGTTTTCTTTGTCGCAGGTTTATTATCTCCAACGCTCTTTCCTTCAGGTATTTCATCTCCATCAACATACGTTCGAGCAAGTTCGTCAACCAATTCTAAAGACAAATTAGAACCACTACCCCCATAATCATAGTCGCCATTACCGCCACCGAACAAGCTTCCTATGAAAATATTCTTCTTTGGGGTAGCCGCATTGCTGGTTGACTGGACAAATGCATTGTATGTGTTATCGATGGCTTCATCTGTTGTTGACCAAGTAGCCAAAGAAGTTGCATCCTTTGCCTTCGTAGTGAAAGGTTTCTCGATGGATGCCAGCCAAGTCCAGTTAGTGTTATTTGTGGTCAACTTGATATTTCCGGCAATATCATTTCCACCATAAACAGCCTTCACGATAAGGTCATTCGTGGCATTGGCACCATCGATGTTCACATAACTATGTCCTTCGACGTCGGCCATACGGGCACCACCGAAGACATTGCCATAGACCGTACCGCCCTGCAAAACAACGGATGTGCTACCAACCAGGTCGGCCTGATTACCACCACCATATACGCTATTATAAACCGTACCGCCCTTGATCTTTACCTCATCATGACCGAACACGTATGCCTGGACACCATCACCGGCTCCGAAGACACCACCATGAATGGTACCTGCCCATTCATCGCCACCTATTGCACCACCATCTATCTCAACAGAAGTCTTACCATACACGCGACCATTCATACCACCGCCGAATACCGTACGTACATTACCGTCATAGATAACGACCTCAGTAGCAGCAGTAGAAGCCTTTGCGGCATCTGTCAACGTCACGCTCTCCTTTGCCGTTTCTGCTGTGGAAGTGGTGTTTCCCGTACCTACGGCACCATTTTTACCACCGCCATACACATCGCCACCAATGTGGATGTCGGCGTATGAAACGGAGTGGGCCAGTGTAAGCAACACGAGCAGGAGGGTTGTCCTCATGCTCTGATGCCTATATATGGATGAGAAA